>DJPR01000031.1:9312-14564 GCA_002438605.1 Ruminococcus sp. UBA6407 | reverse complement strand
CTTGTGAAGACAAGTTCTTATACTAATAATTGGAAAGGAGATAAAAGTTCTATATACGCATATACAGACATGACAGGCATAACTACATCTAATAGTGATTACTACGGTGCTTATAAATGGGTACGTTATGCTGTTTATGGAAAATCAAATAATTCATATAATTTGATTTATTATAATGAAGATAGCGGAACCGATAGAACTATATTAACAAGTCCAAGAACAATAACAACTGATGTTGTCCGTAGAATTCACAAGGCAAAATTACATTATTCCAGCAACAGTTCTTCAAATGTAGTAGATAACTTTGATGTAAGACTTGATAAATCTTAATTTCTCATGTGCTCCCTTGCTTTGCTTGGGAGCATATAATTTATAAATAGAACTCTAAGAAAGTCTTAATTACATTGACTTAAAAATACTCAGATGTTATACTTAAAATGTAAGGAGCACACATAAAAAAGGAGTGAAGTCAACGATGAAATATAATCTGATTTTTCTGAATATAAAAAAGCTCATGAAAAATCAAAGCTGTTTTTTTCTTCTGCTTATCTTATCACAAATAGTGGCTTGTCTTGTAATATTCTTTGCAGTAGGTGCTATACATAATACCAGAAATGAACAAAAGGATATTGACATACGAACGATGTATTTTGAGGCATACAATGTTAATGTTGTTACAGACGAAAACGGCGAACCCGATTACAGTAATTGTGAATTGTTGAGTGAATTCAACAAAAAAGCAGAACGTGTTATTTCAATTATTCCACAAGATATGCTTTCACATATTGAAATCGGTGGAATTATTGAAAATGATAATGAGATTGATGATTTGATAAGAGTCAACGCTGTATATAATGTTTCTGATGGTTTTATGATTTCACCAAACGATATGCAAAACGGAAATAATGTGGCAGCAATAAGTAAATACGGTGTATTTAAGGATAAAAATATTAATGATACTATAATTCTTCAAAATAAAGAATATAAGATTGTATCGAAGGGTGATTACTCAGGAGATGTAATTATACCTCTTAAATCTGCCGCCCCTGAATTGACTGCACGTAATTTTCGCATAGAATTTAATTCTGTTCCGTCAAAGGAGCTTGCAGATGAAATAAATAAAACTATGGAAGCGTTATTTCCGTCATCAGAAATATATACCCCCGAAATTCCTGACTTATTAACGGTACAGTTCAACAGGACAATGATTATTGCATCGTTGATAATTATTGCTGTTATTGTTATTAATCTTAGCTATTGTTATTGTTATCTTTTTATGAGAAGAAAAAGAACAATTGCTATTTATATGATTTGTGGTTGTTCAAACAGTTCAGCGGCTAATCTTATGGTTATAGAATCGGCAATTATTTCTTTTGCCTGCTATATGATTTCATTTTGTATAATGAAGCCGCTGACACCCCTGCTTACTAATGTGTATGCAGCAGCTGAAAATTTATACTCGCTTAATTTTTTTGTAATTGTAGGAGCTGTATATATCACTATTACCGTTGCTGTGCTGAAAATAATGTTCAGCTCTATAATGAATAAATCAGCAGCTGATTTGAAAAGAGGTGTCTGACTATGAAGTATTTCAGATTTGCTTTTATGTCTATATATGATAATATAAAAGTTAATATACTTATGATTGTAGAAATACTCGTTATACTACTTGGAGTTAATATCATAGTCGGTGGATATAATAACAGAAATATGCTGTATAAGCCTTATTATGATCTGCTTAATAATTATACAGGCTGGTATGTTGCTTTTGATACTGACGAAAATACAGGCGAACTTTTAACAAATGAAATGAAAGGTGATTTAGAAGAAATCAGAATGTATGAATTTTCGGGAAATATAGAATTTGCCGGACAGCAAGCAGATATAAAAATAAATATATGTCCCGATGAGATTATGGATAATTTAAAAATGTCTGTATATTCAGGAAAGTGGGAAACATCTTTGAGCGATAAAACAGTATGCATAGCAGCTCCTAATACATTCGGATTGAAAGCAGGAGATAAAATTATTTCACCTCTGTTTTTAAATGAAATAACTGTTTCTGCAGTCCTTACAGACCCATGCTACTTACCAAGCTTTTCATCATGGAGTACAATGAGTGGTATTGAAAATTTCTACAAAAAATACAGTACGCTATACTACAGCAAGGAAATTGAAAATTCACAACACTTAGAGATTATAATGAGCAGTTCTGAATTTTCGGAAACAGGTGCAGATATAAGCAATGCACAGTCGTGCTTTATTATATATGGTAATCATCTGACAGAAGAAAACATAGAATACAATGAAAAAATACTGCGTGATAATTATAACTCAGGCATTTCCTTTTCCGACATAAAAAAACGTGCTGAAATGTCAATAAATAATATACTGAAAAAATATATCCCAATTGCAGTTTGTGCATTTATAGTAATTTTAATTGGTATCATCAGTTGTACAGCGATAAACACGCTTCGTCAAACAAAAAATTACGGAACGCTTTTCATATGTGGCATGAGATGGAGTGATTGTATAAAAATATGTGCGGCATATACGACAATTATAATGTTATGTTCAGTGTCTCTCACAATTGCAGCAGCCTCTGTCTGTAAGATATTTAACATCTCAGCGTATTTTGGACTTGCTTTTCAGTGGAATAATGTGATTGTTTCGATTATTATATTAACAGTTATATTATTGCTTAATCTTATTATTCCTGCTTTTATTATAAGAAATAAAACACCTGTTGAAATCATAAAGGAGAATAACTGATGATTGAAATTAACGGACTTTATAAAACGTATAATTATAAAAAAAGCGGAGCATTTGAGGCTCTGCATGATATTTCCGTTACTATTGAAGATGGTACAATGAATGCAATCATAGGCAGATCGGGCTCAGGAAAATCCACGCTTTTACATATACTCGGCTGCATTGATTCTTTTGAAAAGGGCTCTTATAAATTTAATGGTAAGGAAATATCAGAATATAATGAGAAAGAACGTGCATTATTCAGGAGTAAAAATGTTGGAATAGTGCTTCAGGATTTTTCGCTTATTGAAACGTATTCTGTGCTTGAAAATGTACTGACGCCATTTTACTTTACAAATAAAACATACAGTAAAAAAGACATGAAATCCAAGGCATTAGCTGTATTAAAGTCTGTCGGATTGGATAAGCTTGAAAACAAATCCGTAAATAAACTTTCAGGCGGTCAGAAACAGCGTGTCGCAATTGCACGAGCTATTGTAAACAATCCATCAGTAATTCTTGCCGATGAGCCTACGGGTGCACTTGACTCAAAAACAGCAGCTGAAATTATGGAGTTATTCCGTGAACTGAATGAAAAGGGGCATACTGTAATCATTGTTACACATGACCTTGAAATAGCCAAGCAGTGTGATAGAATTATTGAGATTTCTGATGGGAGAATTAAAAAGGAATAAAAAGTATTCTATTATTAAAAATCAGCGGTCCGTGAGAAATTGCGGACTGCTATTTGTATGTAATATAAAGAGACAAAGTAAGTACCAAAAATGAACACACAGCTTTTATCTCCAACCACAGAAAGTAATGCACTACTGATGCAGTATATAACAAAATTGCTCATTGAGTTTGGAATAAAACCAAATTTAAAAGGCTTTAACTATCTGAAAGAAGCGATTTATCTTCACTCTGTTATAATATATACTGTGATTGCTGATAAGTGCTGTGCTTCAGCCAAAAATGTGGAAAGATCAATACGCACATCAATTGAGGCAGTGTGGTATAGAAACACTTTAAATCGGTCTCATAAATTATTTGAGAGTGCTTATATAAATGAGGATTATCCACCGAGCAATACAATATTCATTGCAACAATGCCGGAGATTATCAAATTGACATTTAATAAACAAACGTATCATTGTTTTAAATAATATTAAGGCTGTTGTACCATATTACAGGTACAACAGCCTTTTCTCAATCAGTTTATCTTTCTTCCATATGGGTGACGGCGGATATTTCCGCCCCCAATATATAATTCTGATTATTCTGCTTCTGAATCTGTCTCTTCTGTAGTCTTTTCTGCCTTTTCTTCAGCCTCGTCAACAGGAGTTTCAGCATTATCCTCAGTATCCTGTGCAGGAATTACAACGTCAAGCTCTGATTCGCATGCACATGAATCACAATCACAGCAATCATCATCATATTCATCATCAAAAAGATTTTTATTGCACTTCTTTTTCTGGAAAGCTTTAGTTATAAATAAAGCTGTAGCAGCTGCTGTACCGACAATAATTGCAATTATTGATAATTTTTTCATTATAAATTCCTCATTTCCCCGCAAGAAATTTAGTTTATGCCGCTTGCGGACGGCTTTTAAGACTATGTCTTAAAACACCACATAAAGCAAATTACAGTACTTCGTGCGGTATTACCTTAACAATTTTATTATAGCACACTTTTTTTCCAATTTCAACACTTTTACAAATTTTTTGTTAAAAACATCAAAATCGACATAGCTGTTATTGGTGCAGTTTCACAGCGTAAAATTCTCTTTCCCAGCCATACAGGTTCTGCACCTGCTTCAACAGCAGCCTGAACCTCCTCTTTATCAAATCCGCCCTCACTTCCGATAACAAGTCCTATACTTTTTCTGCCGTCCAGATTAACCTCGTCAAAACGCTTTCCACCCTGCTCCTCGTAAAGAATTATGCAGGAATCCAGCTTTTTCATTTCCTCCAAAGCTTTTTTATATGTTATTATAGGAGTAATCTGAGGAATTATACCTCGTCCGGACTGTTTTGCAGCTCCCTCAGATATTTTGTTAAGTCTTTCCAACTTTTTCAAAAAATCCTTTTCTGTCGGACGTGAAATGCATCTCCTTGACAAAACGGGAACAATCCTGTTTACGCCAAGCTCAACGGACTTCTGAATAATATACTCCAGCTTATCAAGCTTCGGAACAGCCTGAAACAGCGTAACGTCAACATTCGGTTCTGCGGCACAGGGCGAGCTTTCTATCAGGTCGAGAAAAACCTCTGAATCAGTAAAGCTGCGTATCCTGCAAAAATAATCCACCCCACAGCAGCAAACCGTTACATTCTCACCGCACTTCATTCGCAGTGACCTGCCTATATGACGTGCATCGTCACCTGTTATAACAATATTTTCAGGATCAATTTCCTGAACAAAAAATCTTGGCATAAAAACCTCCGTATATAAAGCACAGATATTATAGGCAACACTGCATAAAGATTGCATGTCAGAAA
>DJPR01000031.1:0-9164 GCA_002438605.1 Ruminococcus sp. UBA6407 | reverse complement strand
GTTTATGACGTGCAAAGTCTTTTAACGTGCTTTGTGCGGAGTTGCCTATATGCTGCCTATAATACAATCTCCCACAAAGCCGCAATAACGCATATAAACACAGTACCCGCCATTGACATTGAGTGAAAGCCTGTTTTGACCTTTTCGGCTGTCGAAATATATGTATGAAGATTTTTCTTCGTAACAAGCTCATTCGGCTTTACCGACGCTTTAACAAGAAAAATTATAACTCCGAACGCAAATATAACCGACATATAAAAGCCTTTTGTAAGGAACATATACTCATTGCTGCTGCTTTCAATCAAAATAAGTCCGAAAAGATACAGCTTATGGATTATCCTGACCATAATCGCCATAAAGAAGTTACCGCTTCTCAGGACGAAAATCCCTGAAACCATAGCTATAAGAAAGCTTCCGAACATATATGAAAAGTCATGAGTAATAAGCGTTGATATAAGTGCAGTGGTAACTACGGCAAAAAGGTCGCCGAACTGTCTTAGAGCGTGAAAAATGTCACCTCTGAAAAGAATTTCATTCAAAATCGACACAACCACAACATCGAAAATAACATATACAATCAGCTCATAGTCACCTTTAAGCTGAAAATTCTTACTGAAACTGCTGAAATAATCATAAATCTCCTTGGACTGATTTGAATAAGCTCTTGAAATACTTGAAATAACGCTTACAATCATAGCTGCCGAAAATGCATTGAAAAACTCATTTTTTCTGCTCTTATCCATTGGAAATCTGACATTATTCGGAATTTTAATCTTTGAATGAAGAATAAAAATCGGCAAAGCATATTTAAACAGCGTCATCACCGTAAGAATTATAAGAACCTCAGTTTGTCCGCCGTAAATCGAGTTGTTTATATAAGAATTATGTATATTCAGTCCCAGACAGTCAAGAACTGCAATAGCCGCCTTTTCAAACACTATTTCTATAAACAGATAAATAAGAAGCACGTTTCCCAAAATCTGAAAAACACGATAAATGACCTCTTTTTCAGAATCCTGCGGAGATGTTGAAACAAATCCCTGACCGTCAACAAAGGTCTGCTCCTTAACATTCTTTGAATAGTTGTATGTATAAGGATTTGAAAGTTTTTTTCGCCAATTCCTGAATTCTCTGTTATATTCGTCGGATTGGGTGGAATAGTCAAACTCATCTATTACATTAATTATTTCTTTTTCATCAGCAGTATTATTTTTTCTATCGGTTAGCAAGCTCACACCTCCGAATATAAATATTCAATTATAATATAGCACATTCGGGTTACGCAAGTGTTATAATTTAAAGTTCAATTTATGAATGAATTGTAAACGATTTGAATGTTTGATATATTGACTCAATGAACTCAATGAATATAATTCTATTATATGAGAAAAATAAGTTAAGGCAATACCGTGCAAATTCTTTTGACGTTCTTTGTGCGGTGTTGCCTTAAAACAATACTATTCAAATGGAGTGTGGCTATGAGCATTGTACTTATCCGTTCAATTCTGCTTTATATTCTCGTTATACTTTCTGTAAGACTTATGGGAAAGCGTCAGCTTGGAGAGCTTCAGCCGTCTGAGCTTGTCATCACTATACTTATATCCAATATAGCAACTCTGCCCCTTGAGGACCTCCATATACCTCTTATTACAGGAATAACCCCGATTTTAGCATTAATGTGCTTTGAGGTTATTATGTCACATATTATAATGAAATTTTCAAGGTTCAGATGCATAGTTTCAGGACGTCCCAAAATAATAATCAGCAACGGAGTAATAAATCAAAAGGTCATGAAAGACCTGCGTTATACAATTGACGACCTTATGACCGCTTTAAGAGGAAACGGAGTTTTCAGTCCTGAGGAGGTGCAGTTTGCAATAGTTGAAACTACGGGCAGTATATCCGTACTGAAAAAAGCAGAGCTGGATACAGTAACCTGTCGGGATATGAAAATAAAGACAGAAAATTCAGACCCTCCGCAAATCATAATAACGGACGGAAAACTGCTTGAAAGCTCCGTCAAGTCTGTGGGACTGACTATGAAGTGGCTTGAAAAGACTCTGAATAAAGAAAAAAAACAAATCCAGAATATTTTCCTTATGACTGCCGATAACAGCGGAAAATACTATATAGTTGAAAAGGGGGAAGAAGATGAACAGAATTAAAATATGCGGACTTATTCTTTTTCTGCTTGTTGGGATAAGTGTTTTTTCAGGGATATATATTAATATGTCATGTAATAAAATCATTGACAAGATTGAACAGATTGACGTCAGCAGTCATAGGAATGATATGGAGTCTGCCGCAAAGACAGCGTCTGAGCTTATGGATGACTGGGAGAAGTTCAATAAGATTGCAAGTCTGCTTATTCACAACGACAAGCTTACAGAGGCACAATTTTCTCTTGCCAGAATTTTGCCGCTGATAGAGAGTGAAAACGATGAGCTTGGTGCAGAGCTATCCGAGCTTAAAAGTGCAGTAGAGCATATCAGTGAGGGTGAAAAGCCAATTTTTAGAAATATTTTTTAAATCAGGTAATCGGGTTTCCAAATTTTCACAATATATAATTTACAAAATCAGGTAATTGGGTTTCCAAAGGGTTGATAACCCTTTGGTCAGGTCAAGGGCTGAAAGCCATTGCAGGGAGTGGGACAGCGTTCCACAAAGAGCCGCAGGGCGTTGCCCCACTCCCCACCAGAGGCTCTGCCTCTGGACTCCGCCAAAGGGATATTATCCCTTTGGAATCCCGATTTTATTATGCCTTAACCTTAACTCTCTAAAAAAGTCTGAAAGCAGTTTTGAACACCTTTCCTCCATAATTCCGCCCATAACAACAGGCTTCCAATTATAAGGCAGCGAAAACATCTGCTGTACCGACTGTGCTGAACCGCTTTTAACGTCAAATGCACCAAAATAAACCTCGTCAATTCTCGCATTTATAATTGCACCACAACACATCGGACATGGCTCTAACGTGACGTAAATTGAACAGCTCGGCAATCTCCAGCCGCCAAGCTTTTTGCAGGCATTGTTAATAGCCGCAATTTCTGCATGAGCCAAAGCGTTTTTCTCAGACTCCCTTAAATTATAACCCTCTCCGACAATTTCACCGTCAGTTTTTCTCACCACTACCGCCCCGACAGGTACTTCTCCCAGACTATAGGCAATTTCTGCAAGCTCAATTGCTCTGTTCATGTATTCGGACATTACTGAACTCCAATAAGCTTTTCTGCATTTTTATAGAAAATAAGCTCCCTTTCTTCATCGGAAAGCGGCAGACGATTTATCATATTTATCTCGTCCATCGGATTATCCCAAGGAGCGTCACTTCCAAACAAAACCTTATCTGCTCCCTGAGCTTTGATAATGCGGAGTGCCTGTTCATCGGAAACATCATCGGCAGTTACAGAAACATCAAGATAAACATTCTCATACTTGCCTGCAAGATACTTTTCTGCATCGTCCCAAAGCTTGAAACCGCCCAAATGAGCCGCAATCATGGTCATTTCAGAAACTGCCTCAGCCGCTTTTGCAAGTCTTTCCGGTTCAGCTCTTACAAAATCGGGCGAGAGAGGGTCCCAGCCGCCATGAAATACTACAAAAAGTCCAAGCTCCGCAGCTTTTCTGTAAATCGGCAGCATTTTTTCCTCGTCAGGATAAAAAAGCTGATATTCAGGGTGTAGCTTTACTCCGCAAAGTCCAAGCGACTTTATTCTCTCGATTTCATCAAGAACGTCCTCAGCATCAGGATGAACAGAGCCGCAGCAGTAAGTATCCTCATCTTGAATTTCTGCCGCCCAGTTATTTATATTAGTCTGCTGTGAGGGCTTTGTTGCAACAGGCAGAATGAGGTGCTTTTTTATTCCGCAATCCCTGCAAAGCTTTGAAAGTCCACTGGCTGTACCGTTTGTAGCAGGCTGAATTCCGCTTGTTTTCTGAAGTGATGCAACTGCTCTTTCAGCAATTGCGTCAACAAAAGCATGAGTATGAAAATCAAAATAGTACATGATAAATCCTTTCTATTCCATAACATGATCCATTGCATGATAAAAAATGGTCTTAACGTGTTCATCAGCAATGGAATAAAATATTGTTTTTCCGTCACGGCGGCTTTTTACAAGCCTTGCCTGTTTTAAAACCCTGAGCTGATGTGAAATTGCCGATTGAGTCATATCAAGCAGCTTTGCTATATCGCAGACGCACATTTCACTCTGGCAAAGTACGAAAATAATGCGTATTCGGGTTGAATCTCCCAAAGCCTTCAACAGCTCTGCCGCATCAAAAAGATATGATTCATCGGGCATAACCTTTGATACCTTTTCTATTACGTCCTTGTGTACGGAATATTTTTCGCATAAAAATTCGTTATCCATATAAGCTCCATTTCTAAAAATCGGGTATATACCTGCTTTTGTGCGGTATCGCCTATTATTTTTTCGGCTTAAAGGCAGAGGCATTTCCTGCACAAAGTCCTGCACAAATCCAGAATACAGGTGCAAATGTTATGTTGCTCACACCTGCAAGCATAACTCCTATGCCGCCGATAACTGCTGCAACACTGAATATCTCAATGATACCACATTTATTTTTCCTGAGTTTTCCGATTCCCTTTGCAAGAACCGAAACAAGAAGAACAACAAACGCAATAAGTGAGGGGATACCTCTTGTAGCGGCAACATAAAGAAATTCATTGTATACCTTGTCAAATGTGCCTTCGTTGGAAGTACCGCTTTCTCCTGCGATACGCATTGAACCGTCAGACATGATAATCTGCTCATTTACCTGTGGGAATATCAGGTTTTCAGGCCCTGTACCGACCAATGCATTTTCTTTGATTATATCAATAGTTTCCCCAAAAGTATATTTATATACATATGAAACATCATCAAGTGCAGTATAGCTATCCTTAACCTCAGGCAGATTATAATCTCCGCTTGCTTCTATTCTGTACCATGAATCCCACCACATAATCGGGCCGTCATGGAGCTTGTATTTGTCATAAATATTTCCAACACCAAAGCATATAAGCTGAATGGCAAGTGCAGAGGAAAGAACTGCACATGCAATCGAAATAAGACGTTTCTTAGGCACTTTCTTTGTGAATACCAAAATAAGCGAGGTAACAACAGCAATTCCGAAAGCTATCCAGCCTGCAACTGAGTATGTAAAAATAAGCACAAATGACATGATACAGCCAGAAACTGCATATATTACACGTCTTGCCTTTTTCTCACATAAAACTGCACCTGAAAGAACGGTCACAAGTGAAATTCCAAGCACCATTGCAAGAAACAGCGGTGACTGGGAAAGTCCCGAAGCGGCATTTATTTTGTCTGTACTGTCCCATGGAACAGTAGCCACAACCGAACCGTAATTTGTGGGAACAGCTCCGAAAATCTGCATAATTCCCCACAATGCATTGATTGTTCCGACAGCGGCAACAGCGTCCATAACAAGTGAAACAGACTTTTTGCCCTTTATCGTGAGTGCAGTAATGAAAAAGCAGAAATAAAAGATAATTGCAAGGAGTCCCTCACCTCTGCCGTCAAAACCGTAAAATGAAATTTTAACGTCATATGAGTTTATAAGTGAAATAACTCCCCAGACGAGCATAAATCCGAATGCCCCGACAGGAACGAGCATATCTTTCGTGATATACTTTTTCATTGCCGCAATAAGTGCCATTATCATGCAGGCTACACCGCATACCGCAAGTCCGCCGGAGATAAGCGGCGAACCGACATTCTCTGAAAGCTCATAAGGCAAAGTAAACAGAGAAACCGCTATACAGGTAAAAAATAATATTTTTGAGGCTATTGAGGAATATTTCTCCTCTGTCATATTCAATATGAAGTTTGATTTTTCCGAAGATTTAAAAAGCTGCTTTGCCATAAATCCACACCTTTCATATTTCAGCAATCAATTTCAGACGGCTGAAAAATTTGTCATTCTAATGCAACACCGCACAAGCTTTATGCGGTATTGCCCTAAAAACAAACTGCGGACGAAAACCGTCCGCAGCAGAACCGCATTTTATTTTGCGTAATCAGTTACGCGGCTTTCTCGGATAAGGTTGACCTTGACCTGTCCCGGATAGTCCATTTCAGTTTCAATTTGCTGAGCAATCTGTCTTGCAACGATAACCATTTTCTCATCGTTGATAATCTCAGGCTGAACCATAATTCTGACTTCACGTCCTGCCTGAACAGCAAAGCATTTTTCAACTCCGTTGTATGATGTACAGATTTCCTCAAGCTTCTGAAGACGCTTGATATAGCTTTCATAATTTTCACTTCTTGCGGCAGGTCTTGCAGCAGAAATAGCGTCCGCAGCCTGAACAATGCAGGCAATTACGGTCTGAGGTTCAACGTCATTGTGGTGAGCCTCGATAGCGTGGATGACATTCTGATTTTCGTTGTACTTTTTACAAACGTCCACACCGATTTGAACGTGAGAACCTTCAATTTCAGCAGTAAGAGCCTTACCAATATCGTGGAGCAAGCCTGCACGTCTTGCAAGATTAGCGTCAACACCGAGTTCGGAAGCGAGAATGCCCGAAAGCTGAGCAACCTCAATAGAGTGGTCAAGAACGTTCTGACGGTAGCTTGTACGGAAACGCAGACGTCCGAGAAGCTTGACAAGCTCATGGTTAAGACCATGAACATTAGTTTCAATTATAGCACGTTCACCCTCCTGCTTGATTCTGTACTCAACCTCACGCCGAGCCTTGTCAACCATTTCTTCAATACGGGTAGGGTGGATACGTCCGTCAGCAATGAGCTTTTCAAGAGCAATTCTTGCAACCTCACGTCTTACCTGATCGAAACAGGAAAGTGTGATAGCTTCAGGAGTATCGTCAATAATCAGATCAACACCGGTAAGAGTTTCGAGGGTTCTGATATTTCGTCCCTCACGTCCGATAATTCTGCCCTTCATTTCGTCATTCGGGAGAGCAACAACGGAAACAGCCGCTTCGGAAACGTGTTCTGCGGCACATTTTGCGATTGCAAGCGAGATATAATTTCTGGCTTTCTCCTGACAATCGTCCTTGATCTGCTGTTCATAAGCCGCAATTTTAACGGCTTTTTCGTGAACGAGGTCATTTTCGAGCATTGAAAGTATATGCTCTTTAGCTTGTTCCTTGGTTAATTCTGAAATTTTTTCAAGAACTTCCATTTGAGTTTTCTTAATTGTTTCTGCTTCAGCAAGCTTTTCATCGGCAGATTTTATTTTCTGGTTAAGGATTTCGTCTTTCTTTTCGAGATTATCATTTTTTCTGTCAAGACTTTCTTCCTTTTGCTGAATACGTCTTTCCTGACGTGAAATTTCAAATCTGCGGTCTTTGATTTCCTTATCTGCTTCAGAACGCAGTTTATGTATTTCGTCCTTAGCCTCTACAAGAGCTGATTTTTTCTTATTGTCAGCATCTCTTTCAGCATTTTGAATTATACGCTCGGCTTCATTTTCAGCAGAGCCCATAACAGATTCAGCCTGCTGCTTGCGTTTTTCGATACCGGCTTCAACACCCTTTTTGAAAGCGATGTATCCGCTTAATGCCGCACCGATAACCAAAGCGACAACACACAGCAGTATTGCTAAAATCGGATTCATACAGTGCATTACCTCCTTTTCAGTAATATACAGATAGTTTGTATCGTAAATTCTATTACCCACAGGCGATAAATGCCGCTATTATTTTATTCATTTTTAAAGGCAGAATATATAAAGCCGCAAACGGCTAAATAGATATAAGGCTGAGGATTTCTCAGCGAAACGAGTAAACATTTATATTTAAGACATTGAAAAGCCTTAATAAATGTGCATTGAAACCATGCAATACAGTATATTGTAAATATACTGTAAATATATATAATGATTTAAAACAAAGCTGCATTATAATGCCCAGAAATAATTCAGCGAATAAATACAACGTAATAATTATATACTTTTTTTCATGTTTTGTCAACTTGTTTTTAGGATAAAAATAACAAAATAAAAGACTGCGTATAACAGGGAACGACAAATTTTTCTGATAAGTGCAGTAAGTATTTATTGTTAAAATTCACAAATCAGAGCTAAATATGTTGTTAAAAGTGCAGAAATTGATAAAATTATATAAAATAAACTTGAAATTATTGAAATAAGTGGTATAATGTATACACAAGTTAATTAAGGCAGTAATAGTGTCTGAATTTATAGCTATGCCCTCTCATGCTTTACTTGGCTTGGTGTCACTGAATACATAAATTTCATACTATAATCATAATATATTAAATCTCAATACCTTGATTTTTCTTTTATTTGTTTGAAATCTTTGGATTTTTGATGGTATTGATAAAGGGGGAACTTTTATGAACAATAAATTTATTACAATTGAAAGACAATACGGCAGCGGCGGAAGTATTATAGGCAAACTTGTTGCAAAAAAGCTTGGTATAAAATATTATAACAGGGAAATTCTGGAGATGACTGCTCAGAAATGCGGCGTTGACCCTGAAAATCTTGAACATGCAGAGGAAAATGTACCTACAAGCTTTCTTTATTCTCTTATGATGGCGTCAAATCCATCAAGGTCATTTGAAGACAGTCTGCCGCTTTCAGATAAGGTGTTTATTATCGAAAGCAATATTATTCAAGACCTTGCTAAACAGGAGGACGGTTTTGTACTTGTAGGAAGATGCGGAAACTATATTCTTGAATCATATGGCTGTTTTGGAGTTTATATTTATGCTGACAAACAAAAACGCATGGAACGTGCTATCAAGGAATATGGGATTGATCCAAAGAAAGCTGAATCACTGCTGAAAAAGGCTGATAAGCGACGTGAGGTATTTTATAATACTAATTCTGACAGACTATGGCAGGATAAAGATCAATATGCTCTTTGTCTTAACAGTCTGGAGCTTGGTGATGAATTATGTGCTGACATTATAGTTGAGGCTTATAAAAGGCACTGTCAGGCTGAACATAATAAATAAGGTTCCAATATTTCTTTTTATATTAAGGCAACGTCAGGCAGATACACTTGACGTTGCCTTATAATTTTTATGGTGATAATCGAAACCGGGTTTCCAAAGGGCTGAAAGCCTTTGCAGGGTGTAGAACAGAGTTTTGATAAAACTGGGTTTCCAAAGGGTTGATAACCCTTTGGTCAGGTCAAGGGC
>DJPR01000032.1:19628-25320 GCA_002438605.1 Ruminococcus sp. UBA6407 | reverse complement strand
AGATAAGACAATTCAACTGCCGGTCGCATTTTAATTCGCCCCTCATCAACACAGTCCAACAGTTCGGGAACAAGACTTGTAAGGCGAATATATCTTCGAATTTGCTCACGGCTTTCTCCAACCTCATTTCCAAGAGTTTCGTTTGTCCTCAACTTTGACACCACTGGTGTCGAAGTTAAATCTGTTCGTTGTCCTTGTCTGTTCATAGCGTCCAAACGCATTTTATAGGCAAAGGCTTTTTCAGAGGGGAGTATCTGTGAGCGTTGGTAGTTACTTTCAACCATAAGGATTGTTGCTTCGTCTCGGTTCAGCTCAACGACCTCACAGCGGAGCGTATTAAAACCGGCAAGTTCGCAGGCTCTTTTTCGTCTGTGACCTGAAATGAGTTCATATCTGCCGTCCTCTTTCTGCCTTACCGTAGCTGGGGTGATAATCCCTCGTTCCTTGATACTCTCAACGAGCTGTGCCATATCCTCATCATCACGCACCTTAAAAGGGTGGTCGGGGAAATCGTCAATCTCTGTTAATGGAATATCTCGGATTTTTGAAAGCTTTTCTTCATCTCTCTGCTCCTGCGTAGAAAATAAATCATCGAGCTTCGTGAGAGTGAAGTCGCTCTTTCTTCCTGCCATCGGCTAACACCTCCTTCGTAAATTCGGTGTACGCCTTTGACACCGTACTGTTGGGTTCGTAGGCAAAAATGCTCTTGCCTTTAGAAGAAGTCTCTGCGGCTTTAACGGCAATCGGTATATATGTGCGATACATCTTGATTTGATTACCGAAGTTTTCTCTCAGAGCTTCTACCGTGCTTTTAGCGAGGTTGGTACGGCTATCCACCAAAGTGAGAAGCATACCGTCAATCTTCAAGTTCGGATTGATACGCTTCTTAACTCTTGAAATAGTCTGAACAAGCTGCGTCATTCCTTTTGCCGGTAGATATTGAGCCTGAACAGGAATAATGACGCTGTCTGCCGCAGATAAGGCATTGATTGTTACCATACCGAGGGAAGGCATACAATCAATAAGTACATAATCGTATTTGTCCTTCACTTCGCTGAGGTAATTTCTCAATGCTGTTTCTCTGCTCATTGCATTAACAAGGTTAAACTCCATTGCAGAAAGCTCAAGGTTTGCAGGAACAAGGTCTACACCTTCCTCGTGGTGCAGAACACCGACCATAGGGTCATTCATCGTCTCATTTATTACATCTGTGAGTTTCGTTGCAAGCGTGATACCCAAGCTGTCCGTATCCCGCCAACCGAGACAGGTCGTTAAATCGCCCTGCGGGTCTGCGTCAATGAGCAATACTTTCTTTCCCTGCATAGCAAGACCGACTCCGAGATTTACCGTAGTGGTTGTCTTTCCAACTCCGCCTTTTTGATTGCATATAGCAATCGTTTTGCAGTTCGACACTTTGTGCATCCTCCTTTCGTAGTATTCATAGCCATCGCAGTATGGCTATGTACTTGACCGGCTCATTTCCTAACCGGTCAGGCAATATTTGTTCTCAACACCCCTTGCCGAGCAAACGCTCACGGGAAGTCACTAAGGAACAGACAGCTCATCTGTATCATAGGAATTTCACCTCTGCCGGGTTCTCCGCCAGCTCCGTAGAGAAGTATCATTATCATTCTGACTGTCATCGCCGTAACAGGGGCAACCTGTTACTTATACCGGGAGTTCTCGCTGTCCTGCAAGGCAGAAGTCAAGGCGTACCCGATAAGGTGGCTAAATTCATCAGAAATAAAGTCTTAGTGACCTGTGTATTCAGTTTTCAAAGTACAAGTGAAAGGCTTCCGTTTTCTTGGTTCGGAATTAACCCCTTCACTTGTTTGAAATGGGAGAGCGTTTTTGGGGGGTGTTTTTTCAAAATTTCTTAAATATTTTTTTGAACGCAAAAAAAGCCGCCTATTCTCCTCAAATTAGAGGTCAATAGACGGCTGATAGAAATGTTCATAATTTAGATGTTTATTTTGTTCTTAATAAATGGTAAAGTCCTGTTCAAGAGCTTTCATCAAGCAAATTCTTTCACATTTATATATATTTGATTTTGAGCTTTCTTATCTTGGCAGAAAGCACTTTGCAAAGAACATCGTCAACTCCATCGGTGTATCTACCTTGTGCAATTAGGTTGTTCTTCAAGCGAACAAGGGACTGAATAGTCTGTCTGTATTCATCATCGCAAAGATATAAATGATATTTCTGTTCTTTCAAAGCAACCACCTCCTGTCCTGCAATTATATAACAGGAAATGGTATAGGTGTAGTTTGCGAATAATCCTCCATTATTGAAAAATGAACGAATTAACAGGGTAACGACCGCCTTGTCCATTAGCAGGATTTTTGGCTCGATTTTTTCCGCCATTAGCAGAGATGGCAATTTCATTAGCAAAACAGTGATTTTTTTGCTAATTTTTATTAGCAAGCCGTCCACCTGAAAGGCGGACGACATTAGTCCTAAATTCCATTAGCAGACGGAGAATTTGCTAATGAAAATTTGTGATTTTTTCGTTTTTGCTGTTTCTTCGTAAAAATGAAAAAACGCCGGAAACCCTTGATTTTACTGGGTTTTCCGGCGGAGTTTTTGGCGTTCCCGAGGTGATTCGAACACCCGACCTACCGCTTAGGAGGCGGTCGCTCTATCCAGCTGAGCTACGGAAACATTAATATAATTATAACACAAAACAGACATAAAATCAAATATAAAAATGGCAGAAAATAAAGCTTGTGAATAAGATTATTTGGTAAATATTGATAAAGGCAACACCGCACATTTTTTATGGTGTTGCCTAAAATAATGCACCCAATCCTAAGATTGAGTGCATAAAATTTATTAGCCGATAACACTTAAGAGAACGCCGGCAGCAACTGCAGAACCTATAACACCTGCAACATTCGGGCCCATAGCGTGCATGAGCAGGAAATTTGTCGGATCTGTCTGAGCACCAACTTTTTGTGATACACGAGCTGCCATAGGAACAGCAGAAACACCTGCTGAACCAATAAGCGGATTGATTTTTCCACCTGAAAGCTTACACATAAGTTTGCCAAGAAGAACACCACATGCAGTACCAATACCAAAAGCAAGTACTCCAAGAGCGATAACCTTTGCAAATTCAGGATTAAGAATTTTATCAGCCTTTGTTGTAGCACCAACTGAAACTCCAAGGAAAATAGTAATAATATTCATCAGAGCATTCTGAGCTGTATCAACAAGACGCTGACAAACGCCGCTTTCCTTTATGATATTACCAAGCATAAGCATACCAACGAGAGGAGCAGCAGAAGGAACAATAAGAGCAACTATTAATGTAACGGCAACAGGGAAGATAAGTCTTTCAGTTCTTGTAACAGTTCTGAGAGTTGCCATTTTAATAGCACGTTCCTTTTTAGTTGTAAGAGCTTTCATAATCGGCGGCTGGATAACAGGAACAAGAGCCATATATGTATAAGCGGCAAGTGCAATTGTACCTGTACTTATTTTGAAATCTCCGCCTGAAAGCAGTTTTGTTGAAACATAAATTGCAGTAGGACCGTCAGCACCGCCGATAATAGCAATTGAACCTGCTTCAGCAGCTGAGAATCCAAGGACTGCAGCGCCTATAAATGTAAAGAAGATACCGCCCTGTGCAGCAGCACCGAGGAGGAAACTCTTAGGATTGGCAATAAGAGGAGCAAAGTCAGTCATAGTACCGATTCCGAGGAATATTATCGGAGGATAAATACCGAGCTTAACGCCGAGATAAAGAATATCAAGAAGGCCGCCTTTTTTAAGTATCTGACCGTAATTTATGTAATGGTCGATTACCGAGCCGTCCTCAGCATATTCATAAACATAATCAAACAGTTCAGGATGATACATAGCATCATCAAGATTAATAAGAGGCAGGTTCGTTAAGAACATACCAAAAGCAATAGGAAGCAGCAAAAGCGGTTCAAATTGCTTTGCAATAGCAAGATACATAAACACAAAAGAAATAGCAATCATGATAAGTGATTTCCAGCCGTCATCCTGGAACAAGGCATACAAACCACTGGTCTGCCAGATTTCTTTAAGAGTGTCTACAAACAGATTGAAAACTTCACTCATAAATAAATTTCCTTTCCTGATTTATTCTATTGGAAACTGAAAACAGCTTCTAAAAAGGACTGGTGTTTTGACGAAGTCCCTCAGCAGCCCAGATAGGTCTGCCATAAGACTTTGTATGCTTTGGCTTGATTGACTTGATTTTGTAGACTTTTCCGTCGTTCAGACTCATCTGTGCAATAGCAGCAGAGATAGCAGCAACTACTTCATCGCTTTCATCATACTTAACTACAGGAGCAGATGGTTTAACAGTTGAAGTAGTCCTTGGTGCAGCAGGAGCTGACGGTTTTTCTGTATTATTTTTTTTGCTTTTGTCAAAGAGCTTTCCAAACCATGAAACAAACAAAACGAGGAACGCAAGAACTAAGAAAACAACTACTAAACCTGTAATGACTACAGCAGCCTGTTCTTGTCCTGAAAGCTTGCTTGTTGGAGAAAGCTTTGCAATAAGATCGAGATACATATCTCACACTCCATTCTTAAATTTTAACAGATACATTAATTATACACTATTCAAAAATAAATTTCAAGGTATTAAGTGTATTTTGTGAGAAAAATTTATTTTTTAACATCTTTTAACACCTTATTGGATATATTTGCGTTAAGGTATTTGAGATTTTATATATGCTGAACTCTTAACATTGACCTTTTAAGTATGATTTGTTATAATAGTATACAGATTGAATTTTTCAATACATGAAGCGTGAGGAGATAAAAATAAGCATGATTTTATTTTTAAGTAAAAATGAGGATATAATAAAAAATGATGCAGAAAAAGCAACTGATTTTCTGACAAAGCTCACTGATACACTTAAAGAAGCCTTACCAACACTGCTTTTTGCATTAATTATTTTTTTGCTTGGTATACTAATATCTAAAATAATAATAAAAATTATAAATAAGTTTATGAAACGGTCAACTGTAGATGATGCTGCAGTAAGTTTTCTTGTTTCATTTATACGAATAATTTTGTATACAATTGTAATAGTGAGTGCACTGACATTTTTGGGTGTTCCGATGTCATCTATAATTACACTCATAGGTGCAGCCGGACTTGCAATAAGCCTTGCACTACAAAATTGTCTTTCAAATCTTGCAGGAGGATTTATAATATTATTCTCCAAACCATTTAAATCAGGAGATACAATCGAATTGGATACTTCAATAGGTGTAGTTCAGTCTATAAATATCTTATATACTAAAATAATAACATTTGATAATAAGACAGTTATGATACCTAATGGAAAAATAACAGATGCTAAAATAATAAATTATACAGAACTTCCTACAAGACGTCTTGACATGACTTTTGATATAAGCTACAATAATGACTTTGAAAAAGCAAAGCAGATTATTCTTGATATTGCTATTGAAAACAAGCTTATACTTAATGAACCTGAACCTGTAGTCAGACTTGGTTCGTTTAAAGAAAGCTCACTTGAAATATCAGCAAAATTTTGGGTTAAAAATGAGGACTATTTTGAAGCATCCTATGATATTGCAGAGACAGTTAAAGTTGAATTTGACAAAAATAATATAGAAATCCCATTCAACCAATTAGATGTACATATGAATAAGCAGTGATAAAGGCAACACCGCACAAAGC
>DJPR01000032.1:0-19525 GCA_002438605.1 Ruminococcus sp. UBA6407 | reverse complement strand
ATGCAATCTGACGAAAAATATATATGCATTTCTGCCGCACAAGCTTTTTGCGGTATTGCCTAAAGTTTTTTAAAAAATGTATTATATCCTATGAAAACAAGTTCATAATTAAAAGGAATGATCAGCTTTATGTTAAAAGAAAATCAGCCTATTGACGAGAAAGACACAAATAAACTAAAAACGAAAAAGAAAACAAAATTCAGAATATGGAAATTATTTTTATTCATTATTATTGTATTGATTATATGGTGGTATAATAATTTTACTATTAAAATAAATACAGAAAAAATCAAATCTCCTAAAGTTGCCGGTAATATAAGAATAGCCGTATTAAGCGATTATCATGCTGTTAAATACGGTATTTCACCTGAAAAGATTATTCATCAGATTGAAAAAGCAGATCCCGATCTGGTTTTCTTTTTGGGAGATATGTACACAGAGGACAGCGATTGGGATGAAATTCAAATTGCTGTTGATCTTATGAGCGGCACAGTTAAAGAGGGATATTCTTCATATTTTGTTGCAGGTGAGCATGACAGGTCTGAAAAATACTATGCAAAGCTTGCTGAAAGCGGCGTTCATGTTATGAATTATCAATATGAGGTTATCAATGTAAACGGAACAAATCTTGGTATTTTCGGCATTGATAATGCATATTTTTCACCAACATTCGATCTTTCAAATGCGTTTATAATTGACGAAAGCAATTATAATATACTTCTTGCACATATACCAATGTATGAGCATTATGAAAAATTTGGTGCTGATTTGACGCTTTGCGGTGATACGCATGGAGGTATTATTCAGCTTCCGTTCGGCAGAGGCCCTGCTTATTATCAGGGAAACTGGTTCCCTGAAATAAAAGGTCAAAAAGAAGATGTATATGACAAGGGACTTTTTAACATGAAAAACGGATTTATGTATATTACGTCAGGGATAGGAAACAGTCCTTTTCCCGCAAGATTTAATAACAGACCTGAAATTGCGGTAATTGACATAGTTCCGAGTCACTAAACCGAGCCTAAGCATATAAAATATGGAAATTTTTTGAGTAAATAATATAAAATGTATTGACGTTTTTTGTCTGAAGTAGTAAAATAATATTATAATCATTTTTTGGAGGAAAAGAAAATGTCAAAGAAATTTATTGTTGAAACTTCAGCAAGACACATTCACGTTACACAGGAGCATCTTGAAATCCTTTTTGGTAAGGATGCAAAGCTTACTCATAAAAAAGATCTTTCTCAGCCGGGACAGTTTGCGTGTGAGGAAAGAGTTACTATAGTTGGACCTAAAAGGGAACTTGCAGGCGTTTCAATTCTCGGTCCGGTAAGACCTGCAACACAGGTTGAACTGTCAGCTACGGACGCACGTTCTATCGGTATTGCAGCACCTATAAGAGAATCAGGTGATATTGCAGGTTCAGGTGCATGTAAAATTATCGGACCAAAGGGTGAGGTTGAAATTTCAGAGGGTGTTATCGTTGCTAAGCGTCATATTCATCTTACACCTGAGGCAGCTGCTGAATTAAATGTAAATGATAAGGATATAGTTTGGGTCAAGGTTGATACTGATGGCAGAAAGGCTATACTTGGCGATGTGGTTGTAAGAGTATCTGAAAAGTTTGCTCCTGCTATGCACATTGATACAGACGAATCAAATGCTGTTTCTGCAACAAGAGATCTTGAAGGCGAAATTGTAAGACTTTAATTTACATAATGAAAAGCGGCTTGAATGCCGCTTTTTGTGTATATTCTGAATGAAAAGAACAATAATAGTGTGAGAACCTGTTTTATATCAGCGTATTTGGCTTGTCCGAATTTGAATTAAGTATGTAATTATCTTATGAAGTACAAAAGCTTTTGAAGTGATTTGTGCAGTGTTGTATTATGTCTTATTCAGCAGTTGCAATGAAGAGTTTTGTGCAGAATTTGAACATATTACCCCTCTTTTAAAGGATTATTTTATAGAGAAAAATATAAATTCGAGAATAATTGTGCCGATGAATGCAGTTGAAACATATGACGGTGATTTTCACTCTTATGACATAATGAGTCAGGCAGCATTTTACATAATGGGGATAAATTATATAGAGCTTGTAAAGGCGGTTGAATGATGAAACAAAGAAATCTTACCATGCTTGTGGATTTTTATGAACTTACAATGGCAAACGGCTTCTTGGAAAACGGACGTGGAAATGAAATCGTATATTTTGATATGTTTTTTCGTAAAATTCCCGATAAAGCCGGTTACGCAGTAATGGCAGGCGTACAGCAGCTTATTGAATATGTTGAAAATCTGCACTTTACAGAAGATGATATAAAGTATCTGGAGAATAAAAAGATTTTTTCCAATGAGTTTCTCGACTATTTAAAAGATTTCAGCTTTGAATGTGATATATGGGCAGTTCCTGAGGGAACTCCGATTTTTCCGAATGAACCTATAGTTACAGTAAAAGGTCCTGCAATTCAGGCACAATTTATTGAAACAATGATACTGCTTACGGTCAATCATCAAAGTCTTATAGCAACAAAAGCAAACAGAATTGTAAATGCAGCATGCGGACGGCCTGTTATGGAATTTGGTTCAAGGAGAGCACAGGGATATGACGGTGCAGTTTACGGAGCAAGAGCTGCGTATATCGGAGGGTGCTGCGGTACGGCTTGTACTATTTCAGACAGGGATTATGGTGTGACAGCACTGGGAACTATGGCACACAGCTGGGTTCAGCTTTTCGATACAGAGCTTGAGGCTTTCAGAGCGTATGCAAATTCATATCCGGATAGCTGTACATTGCTTGTGGATACCTATAATACACTGAAATCAGGTATTCCAAATGCAATAACAGTTTTTAAAGAGCTTGAAAGCAGGGGATTTAAGGGTAAGGGTGTAAGGATAGACAGCGGAGATATTGCGTATCTTTCAAAAAAGGCAAGAACAATGCTGGATAATGCAGGACTTGATTATATTCAGATTGTGGCTTCAAATTCGCTTGACGAATATTTGATAAGAGATTTAATTGTTCAGGGAGCTAAAATAGACAGCTTCGGAGTAGGTGAGCGTCTTGTAACATCAAAATCAGAACCTGTTTTCGGAGGTGTTTATAAGCTTGCAGCTGTCGAAAGAAATGGGAAAATAGTACCTAAAATTAAAATATCAGAGAATACAGAAAAAATAACAAACCCCGGATATAAGGAAGTATGGCGGCTTTTTGACAACAGTACAGGAATGGCAATAGCTGATGTTATTACATTGGCAGGAGAAGTTATTGATAATACAAAACCATATACTATATTTAATCCCGAACAGACCTATAAAAGAAAAATTATAACTGATTTTACACCAAAAAAATTACAGGTCAAGATAGTAGAAAAAGGCAGGTGTATTTATAATATGCTGCCGATAGACGAAATAAAGGAGTATTGCAGTCAGCAGCTTTCATATATTTGGGATGAAGTCAAACGATTTGAAAATCCTCATCAATATTATGTAGATTTGTCTGAAAGTTTATGGGAACTTAAAAAATCAATGCTTGATGAATATTACAAATAATAAAATCCTCCTCAGAAAATAATTCTGAGGAGGATTTTAACATAAGTATTCAGTATAATCAAACAAGGTCAAATTCGCCGAAGTTATCACCGTCAATTACATAATAAACCTTGTTAATTTCAGGTCTTACGTAAACATCAACAGTTTTTGGAGATTTAATTCCTGAAAGCTTTTTAGCATTTGCAATAAGTTCTTCAGATGTGATTTCATTGCCGCTCTGCTGAATGTAAACTGTTTCCTTAGCTTTTTTAGGAGTTGTTGTCTTTTTCTTAGCAACAGCTTTCTCAGTCTTTGGCTCAGCAGCTTTTGCTGTAGTTTTAACAGCCTCTTCTTTTTTCTCTGCTGCGACAGCCTTAACAGCAGCTTCACTGATTGCTTCAGCAGCAAGTGTGTTTTTCTTTGTATTTGCCATAATAAAAACCTCCTGAAAATATATTTACTTATTCTTATTTATAATACTTTTAAGTGACTTTCCTGCTTTAAATGCAGGAGCCTTACATGGTGGAGTAATCATTTCTTCTTTAGTACGAGGATTAATAACTCTTTTTTCACTGCGTTCACGAACCTCGAATGTTCCAAATCCGCTTATTGCAACCTTTTCTCCGACAGAAAGTGAATCTGTAATTGTATCAATAAACATTTGAAGAATAAAAGCAGCATCTTTTTTAGTAGAACCTGCTTTATCAGCGATTGCATCTATTAAATCAGTTTTTGTCATTATCATAGCCTCCTTATTTAACTTATACTGTGATTATAAACTTTTTTTTTCTTTTTGTCAAGAAATATAAAAAAATATGACAAATCACATGAGAAAATATTTTTGTAAATATGTTTTTTATTAAGATTGTACAGTTGTGAATGTTAATAAATGGATAAAATGCATGAAAATATAGCGGACTCAACGGAAAAATAAAACCGATGAGTCCGCTATTGGGAAATTATTTAATAAATGCAGCTTTTAAAGTTGTCACCACACAGATTATGTGCAGTGCTTTTTTAAGATCATACCGCTGCAAGTATACCGTCTTTCATGTCAATCTTAATCACATCACCTGCTGACAGATTTTTAGAGAGAATTTCTTTTGCAATCAAAGTTTCAACATTTCTTTGAATAAAACGTCTGAGAGGTCTTGCACCAAAGTTTGAATCATAACCGCATTCAATGATGTAGTCTTTAGCCTCAGAGCTTATTTCAACGTCGATGTGTTTATCGCTTAGACGTTTTCTTAAATCGTTGAACATTAAATCAACGATTTTAATAATGTCATTCTTTACAAGCGGTTTATAGAATACGATTTCGTCAAGTCTGTTCAAGAATTCAGGTCTGAACTGCTGTTTAAGCAAAGCGTCAACATTTTTTCTTGCTTCTTCTGTTATTTCACCTGATTCATTTATTCCGTCGAGAATAAAATGAGAGCCAAGATTTGAAGTAAGGATAATAATTGTGTTTTTAAAGTCAACTGTTCTGCCTTGTGAATCTGTAATTCTGCCGTCATCAAGAACCTGTAAGAGAATATTGAAAACATCAGGATGTGCTTTTTCTATTTCATCAAAGAGGACTACAGAGTAAGGCTTACGTCTTACAGCTTCAGTCAGCTGACCGCCCTCATCGTATCCGACGTATCCTGGAGGCGCACCGATAAGTCTGCTCACACTGAATTTTTCCATATATTCACTCATATCTATACGGATAATATTCTTTTCATCATCAAACAGAACTTCGGAAAGAGCCTTTGCAAGCTCTGTTTTGCCGACACCTGTAGGTCCCAGGAACAGGAATGAACCTATTGGACGGTTTGGATCCTGAATACCTGCACGAGAACGCATAATTGCTTCGCTGACTTTTGTTACAGCTTCGTCCTGACCGATTACACGTTTATGAAGCAAGCCTTCAAGTCCTAAAATTTTTTCTTTTTCTCCCTCCATAAGCTTTGAAACAGGAATACCTGTCCAGCGGCATACGATTTTTGCTATTTCTTCGTCTGAAACATTATCTCTAAGGAGTCTGTTTCCATTTGAACCTTCATTTGCTTTAGACTCAAGTTCTTCAAGCTGTTTTTTGAGTTCCGGGAGTTTTCCGTATTCAAGTTCGGCAGCCTTATTGAAGTCATATTCACGTTTTGCCTTGTCAATCTGATTGCTTATCTGTTCTATTTCTTCACGGAGTTTCTGAACAGTGCTGATACCTGATTTTTCGTTTTCCCAGCGAGCTTTCATTTCATTGAATTTTTCACGGAGTTCAGAAAGTTCTTTTTGAATTTCTGTAAGATGTTCATGAGAAATGTTGTCGTTTTCCTTTTTAAGTGCAGTTTCCTCAATCTGAAGCTGTATCATTTTTCTGTTGATTTCATCAAGCTCAGTCGGCATTGAATCCATTTCAGTTCTTATGGTTGCACAAGCCTCATCAATAAGGTCTATCGCTTTATCAGGCAGAAAACGGTCTGTAATATATCTGTTGGAAAGTACGGCGGCTGAAATAATAGCACTGTCATGGATTTTAACTCCGTGGAATACCTCATATCTTTCTTTAAGACCTCTGAGTATTGAAATTGTATCTTCAACAGTAGGCTCATTAACCATTACAGGCTGGAAACGTCTTTCAAGAGCCTGGTCTTTTTCAATATATTGTCTGTATTCATTTAAAGTAGTAGCACCTATACAGTGCAGTTCACCTCTTGCAAGCATTGGCTTGAGAAGATTTCCTGCATCCATGGCACCGTCGCTTTTTCCTGCACCGACAATTGTATGAAGTTCATCAATAAACAGCAGGATATTTCCGTTGCTCTTTTTGATTTCATTAAGAACAGCTTTAAGACGTTCCTCAAATTCACCTCTGTATTTAGCACCGGCAACCAATGCACCCATATCAAGAGAGAAGATTTTTCTGTCTTTAAGACTGTCCGGAACATCTCCTGCAACGATTCTGAGAGCAAGTCCCTCTGCAATGGCGGTTTTACCGACACCCGGTTCACCAATAAGAACAGGATTGTTTTTGGTTTTTCTTGAAAGTATTCTGATAACATTTCTTATTTCGCTGTCACGTCCGATAACAGGGTCAAGTTTATTTTTTCTTGCAAGCTCAACAAGCTCCTGACCGTATTTGGAAAGCACATCATAAGTATCCTCAGGGTTTTCACTCGTAACTCTTGTATTGCCTCTTACTTCCATAAGAACAGCGAGAAATTTATCTTTACTGATATTAAAGTTTTTCATAATCTGTGAGGTTTCTTTATTATTGCACTGAATCAATGCAAGCATGATATGCTCAACAGATACAAATTCGTCTTTCATATTGAACGCAATTTGTTCAGCAGATGTAAGCATACGGTCTGTTTCAGCAGAGATTCCTGTATTTCCGCTTCTGCCGCTGCCTGTAACTTTTGGAAGTGACTGTATTTTCTTTTCAATTTCATTATTGAGAAGTTCAGAGTCGATTCCCATTTTTTGAATTAACTGAGGAATAAGCCCGTTATCCTGCTTCATGACTCCCGAAAGAATGTGAACAGGCTCAATGACTGAATTACACTCCATAACAGCAATGCTCTGAGCCTTAATTACGGCATCTTTGGATTTCTGTGTGAATTTTTCAAAAGTCATAATAATACCTCCTATTTATAATACACAATTTTCAGTTTGCTTAATATAAAGCTTTGTGATCAGCGGCAGCTTTGAATTAAAATCACTTGGAGCTGAAAAATAAAGCTTTATTGCTTTGTCAAGAACATTTATATAAGAATAAAGTGCCTGACCGAGTTCATTATCCGAAATATTTTTCGGATTAAAAAGCTGTCTTACAAATTTCCCGCTTTCCAGTTTAAATATATAATCTGACTGAATTTTATTAACAAGGATATTTGCTTCAAGCTGAACCCATAGTTTAAAGAAGTCCTCAAACAATTTAATGATTGTAGAGCTTTGAGAACGTATTTGAACCTTTATTTGTCCAATATAATTATTTGGATTTCTGAAAAGTTCAACTTTATAATTAACAGTAGGTTTATATTTATACTGAAGTGCCGACTTTATTGTCATTAGGGAATTTGAGCTTTGCTGCTGTATTTGGAAATGACCCTCAAGCATATCTGAAATGGAATTAAAAATTTCCTGCATTTTCATTTCAGGCGTTACGCATGCAAGATGCTCAGCCAGAATCTGATTTATAAGATTGGAACGGCTTGTGTTCAGCCGATACGCTTCCTTATCAACTGCGGCAATAACATCGTCCATCAGCACCAGACTGTATATGCTTTTCTGTATTGTTCTCACCTCTTTAATAACATTATACCACAATTATATAATTTGTCAATAGGATTATTAATTTTATATGCAAATTTTTGAGCTTAAAAAAAGCACCTTTTTGTGCAAAAGGTGCAAATGGTATTATGACTTGACTAACGGATAAATCCGCAGGCACTGCAAGTCACGCCATAGATGAAAAAAGTTATTTCTTTTATTTAGTGATTAATTGCAGTAATTTTTACATTAAAAAAGAGAAAATTTACTTTTTGAACTAATTAGTGGGATTCTATGGCTGACAATTGAAATATAGTATGTAGTATCAAGTACATGAGAGGGGGATACTTGATACCATATACTATAGCTTCATTCCAACTGTCAAGTATATTATAATACACGATATATCAATTTGCAATTACATTTTATATATTTATCTGCATTTTTATATACAAAAAAATGATTTTTCGTTTTGAAAAAAATAAACACAAATTTAACAAGTAATATATTATATCTAATTAATATAAAAGCTTAATTTATAAAATACAATACAGAAAATTAAGGCAAAATTGTACGGAATTATTTAATACGATTTATGTGGAGCTGTTTTAGAGAATGAAATAATCGGTCAATCTAAAAAATGATTGACCGATTACTGTAAGTTTATAAAATTTTATTTCTCATAAACCTTGTCATCATATTTGAAAAGAACAAGATTTATATTAAGATTTCCGTTTAATGATCTGAGTTCATCAATAAACTGCTTCTGATTTACTGTGTCCTTGACATCAATACTGTATATAAGTTCAAATAAAGTACCGAAATTAGTTGTTTTTACACGTCTGAGCTTATAGAAGTTCGTATATCTTTGGAGAACAGGGTCAAACACTCCCTTATAATCAAGATTTTCCGGAATAGTGATTTTAAGAGTCATGTGATTAACCTTGCATCCGCCAAAATCAACGGCATAAATAGCGAATAGAACTGCACCGAGAATAATAAAGAAAACAATTGCAAATCCAATGTAACCCATGCCGCTTGCAACACCGGTTGCCATTGCAAAGAATATGTAAGCAATATCTCTCGGATCTCCGGGAACACTTCTGAATCGAACGAGCGTAAAAGCACCTGCAAGACTTAATGCACCATATGTTGTATTTATGAGCAGAAGGATAAGTGATACGATTGCCGGAAGCATGATCATAGTCATAACATAGCTTTGGGAGTAACCTTCTTTTTTATGCGTTATCATATAAATAACACTGATAAGAAAGCCTAAAATAAGTGCGGTAAAAACACAGAGGAAGAAAGGTCCGGCTTCAATTGATGATGGGGCAGATGTTGTTGACTGTGTACCTGAAAGTGCTTGTTCCAATGAGGTATCACTTCCGGAATGCAGTACATTTCCAAAAAAACCATTTTCAAACATTTAAATTAACACTCCGATTCTCAAAAATTTTGTTATAAATATAATTTTGATATGCTTTTCCGTATTTAGAAAAGCTGGTTTTATAAATACGAAGTTCAGAAAGCTTTTGAATAAGCCATTCAGGAATAGTATCTGAAACCTTAACTTCCATTAATCTCTGATCTTCATTTATAATTTGTGAACCATAGCTCGGTTCGGCAAGTGTAAGATTATCACGTCTTTCTGTAATAAGGCGGTCAAATGTAAGTCTGAAATCGTGATTATCCTTTCCAAAGAAGGCTCTGCGCTGATAACTTATGTATTGCTTTGGTTTAACATAGTAATTTTTAAGAAATACATCAAGTTCTGTGAAAACCTGTCCTGTAATATACTTGTCAAAGTCAGGTTTTTTTCTTGATTTTAAGTATTCATCAGCTTCAGCCAACGTCATAGTAACTCTTCTCTTAGCTACAATACCGCCTATTTTCTTTTTGATTTCAAGAAAGACTGTATCATCGGGTTCGGCAGGGGAAAAGTAGCTTCTTAAACGTATTTTTTCTTTATAGTATGGTTTTGAAAGCGATTCTCTTATAAGAAAGTCATCAAAAGTATCATAATAAATATTATAAACTCCGTATTCCTTACCGTCAATGCAAAATTTATCCGGATTCATATACTTGTCAATTTCTTCGATAAGGTTTTCATATTGATGCATATTCAAGAGAAATTTGATTTCTTTTCGTGCAAATGTATTTATAGCCATAATAATTCTTAAGCTTGATACATTCAAGTATTGCTTAAGTTCTCACTCCTTTCATACGGGATTGCTTTTTATCATTTCCCTTGTTTTCATAGTTGATTATAATAAATTAATCTTAAAATAACCTTAATATTTTGGAATAAATGGTGAAAAAACGGTGAAAGTTTATCATTTTCTTTACATTACTTATAATAAATCAAAATTCTTTATAAGTCAAATCATTATTTGCGGTCGAATCACTATTATTTGTCCTTTTATTAATTCTGCATAAATTTTATATTATTTTAAGATTATTTTAAGGTTATTTTAAGAATGAAGCAATATAATCTAATCAAAAGATGAGAAAATCTTGGACAAAATCAAGGCATTGAGTTGCCTGAAATAAGGAGTTGTATGAAAATGAAGAAATTTGGCTCAAAGAAACTGAAAAAAACTTTGGCAGGTATTTCTGCAATTTGTATTGCGGCGGCGGCTGTACCGCTTATCCCCTCTGGTGCAGCAACAATGGCTCTTGGCGATGTGGATATGGACGGTTCTGTTACTGTTTTTGATCAGCTTATGCTGAAAAAATACATATTAAATCAGAGCGGCGTCCAGTTCAGCACTACAGCTGCAAAGCTGGCAGATGCAAATCAGGATGGTCTGATTGATATTGTAGATGCTGTCTGCATAAGAAAAAGCGTTCTCACAGGAAAGGTAACTACCATAGAAATAGATGAAGATGTAACCGATATCACTTATATACATCTTAATGGTTCATCAATTTCAACTGAAGGAAAAAATGCGTCTGTAAGCGGTTCAAAGGTTACAATTTCTGCTTCCGGTACTTATTATATTGACGGTACTCTTAATGACGGTCAGATTTATGTAAACGTACCTGATGAAACAGTTGATACAGGAACAGTTAAGCTTTTCCTCAACGGAGCTGAAATTAACGGTCTTTCACAGTCTGCTGTTTTCATTGAAAATGCAGAAAATACATCAATCAATCTTGTAAGCGGAACCAAAAATGTTATCAATGACGGTACAACTGCTTACAGCGGAGATTATCTTGACTGTGCTGTTATTCATGCAAAAGACGATATGACTATCAAGGGCGAAGGCTCTTTGGAAATCAATGCTAATACACAATATGCAATTCACTGTAATAATGACCTTAAATTTAACGGAGGTACTGTTAATATTAACACAGCTTCGGCTGATGCTGTAAGAGGCAAAAAATCTGTTACAATTAAAAACGGAATAATTAATATTGACAGTGCAGGTGACGGAATTAAGTCTACAAAGGGCAATGTTTCGATTGAAGGCGGTACTGTAGGCATAAAAGCAAGCAATGACGCTGTTCAGGCTGAAACAACAATTGATATTTCAGCAGGAAATATTACGGCAAGCGGTGACAGGGGTCTTACTTCCGTAACGGGTACAAATATTACAGGAGGTACTGTTGTTGCAACAGCTACCGATAATCAGGCAGAGCTTGTTAATGCAGCTCAGGGAACAATGTTCCTTAACTGTATTGATGATACATCAAATACTGACGGCTGCTGGAAGAAATCCAATAAAATAGCAGTATCAGGTTCTGTTACGGCTTCACCGCTTAAGAAGTTCAAGTATGTTCTTATAAGTGACGCATCAATTAAACAGGGAAGCAGCTATACTCTTACTAATGGAAGTACAAAAGTAACCCACAGTAACGGTGCTTCATCATCATTCAGTATGGCATCAGCTTCAACTGTATTTGATAATGTTAATCTTGGAACAGCTTCATCAGCAGAGCCGTCAACAGAGGGATATACAATTACCCTTTCAAGCAGCGGCATTTCAACTAATGCACCTTCCGAAGCAGCCTCAGTATCAAGCAATGTTCTTACAATTAAACAGCCGGGTGTTTTCTCGGTTTCAGGAACAATGACAGGCGGACAGATTGTTGTTGATGTCGATAAGACTGCTTACCCTGACGGTGTAGTTGAGCTTGACCTTATGGGTGCAAATCTTACAAATACTTCAACATCACCTATTTATGTTGCTGCAATTGGCGATGAGTGTCAGATAGTAGCAAAAAAAGGATATGAAAATACTATTTCTGACGGAACAAGCTATACTAACGCAGACGGCAAAGCTGCTGCAATTTATGCTTGTGACGATTTAAAAATCAAGGGCAGCGGTACTCTTACAGTAAACGGCAACTGTGACGAGGGAATTGCCTGCAAGAATGATATTAAGCTCTGGAATGGAAATATTAAAGTAAATGCTGTTGGCGACGGTATCAGAGGCAAGGACAGTGTAAAAATAGGAGATGCCGATTCAACTGATTACTCAGGACTTAATGTAACAGTAAAGTCAACAGGTGCAGACGGAATAAAGTCTACAAATGCTGAGGATACAGGAAAAGGCTATGTTATGATAAACGGTGGTACTGTAAATATTAACGCTTATGAAGACGGTATTCAGGGTGAACAGTCTGTTGAAATCAATGGCGGTACAATTGATATTTATACATATCAGGGCAGTGCATATGGAGGAACATCAGGCAATACAGGCAGTACACGTCCGGGACCCGGCGGAATGGGCGGTGACGGCAATTCAAACAAAACTGAAAACAGTGCAAAAGGCATTAAGGCAGTCGGACTTTATGATACAGCCGGTACAACATATCAGAGTGCAGGAGATATAACAATTAATGGCGGCAAAATTACAGTAGATTCCTCTGACGATTCACTTCACTGTGCAGGCAAACTGACAGTTACAGGAGGAAATCTTACACTTTCAACCGGTGATGACGGTATGCATTCAGACTCAGACCTCATTATTGGCACAGCAGGCAAGGAAACCGACTATTCATCTCCTTACATTGAAATACTTAAATCATATGAAGGCGTTGAGGGCGTAAATATTACTCAGAACAGCGGTACTGTTATAGTTACTTCACGAGATGACGGCTATAATGCAGCAGGCGGTACTGACAGTTCAGGCACACAAAATCCTGGCGGCTGGAATCCTGGCGGCTGGGGCGGTCAAGGCGGCGGAAACTATACTTTAACATTCAACGGCGGATATACTTATGTAAATGCAGCAGGTGACGGTCTTGACTCAAACGGTAGTTTGACAGTTAACGGCGGGTATGTATTTGTATCACAGACAGGCGGAGGAAATTCCCCTATAGACTGTGACAGCAAGTGGTCATATAATGGCGGCGTAGTAATAGCAGGCGGTTCAAGTGATATGTTCAGCGAGAGTATTCCTGCATCATATAATTTTGTAAACCGCAGTGCATCGATAAGTGCAGGAACAACCATAACTGCTGTATCAGGCAGTAATGTAATCGGCACAATGACATTTGCTAATTCAGCAGCTGCTATAGTAATATGTACACCTGAAAGCTCTGTTTCAGTTTACAGCGGCGGAACATTAAGCGGTACAACATATTTTTCATCAAGTTCAGCTAATACGAACATGAAAGCCGGCTATGGCGGAACAATTTCAGGCGGTACACAGTTATCGTCAAACAGCTCGTCAGGCGGAAACAATCCTTGGGGATTTTAATGACTTCACAAATGTCTTTAAGGTAATACCGCATAAAGCTTGTGCGGTGTTGCCTTAAGATTTCCTGTAGTTAATTTAAATGGACATGAAGCAAATTCATGTCCATTTATTTTTGTGCGGTATTTTATGTGTATTCAAAATATTCCGATTGACTTGAATAATAATAGGTGATATAATTTAAATGAACTTTACAGCTGATTTGTATTGTTCACCACTGCTTGTCTGTATGAAATCGGGTATATATTTTTGGACAAGGCAAAAAATTAAAATAAAGGATGAATAAATAATGAAGAACATTGGTATAATCGGTGCAATGCCATCAGAATTAAAAGACATAAGAGAACTTCTTGGCAAATCTGAAATAATAAAAAAGTCAGGCTTTGAGTTTTATGTCAATACTATTGGGGATAAAAAAATTGTTCATGCTTGCTGTGGAATAGCAAAGGTCAATGCAGCAGTATGCTGTCAGGTTATGATTGACACATTTAATATTGAAGCAGTAATAAATACAGGTATTGCGGGCGGTATGAATAAAAATGTTAAAGTCTGTGATATTGTTGTTTCCAATGAGGTTCTTCCGCATGACCTTGATTTACATTTCCTGAATGATTATCCTCCATACTGTGCTGTTTACAAGTCAGATGAAAAACTTATAAAGCTTGCGGTTGATACCTGCAAAAATAATAACATTAATTCATTTATAGGCAGGATTGTTTCAGGTGAAGCATTTATTTCAAGCAATGAAGTTAAAGAGGATATTTTAAAGCGTTTGAATCCTTATGCTGTTGATATGGAAAGCTCAGCTATAGGACATTGCTGTTTTCTCAATGAAGTTCCGTTTGTAAGTGTACGATGCATTTCAGATAATGCAGATGATGACGGAGCAATGTCGTTCGATGAATTTGAAAAAACAGCTGCTAAAAGAGTAGCAGAAATAGTTATAGAAATGATAAAAAAATTATAAAAGGGGAGTATTATATGAAAAAAGTTATTTCTTTTTTATGTGCTGTTTCAGTTATGTTTAGTGCATCGGCTTTTTCTGCAGATGTGTCGGCTTTAGAAACACTTGAAACAACAAGACTGTATTTTAAGTCTGAAAAAACTACTATAAGCAGTACAGAAATAAGCAATGGAAATGTTACAATTCCGATTCAGATTTACATAGATGATACGCTGAATGATATTCAGTCAATGAGAGTTGAATACAACTGCATTGAGGACAGCAGCGGAAAATATGTAACTTTAAAAAATTTAAAAGACCCGACATATAAAGTCAATGAGGAAAAAACATATACAAATTCATTAAATGAAACTTTTAAAACTAAAATGACTCCATTTTGTTATGGAACAATTACCTCAAGCGGTGATATGAAAAAAATGGGTTCATTTACAATAGGTGATGATATTAATAAGGAGACAGGAATTCATCCTGATGCAAGAGCTTTCATCTTTACATCTTCTATTTATACTCAAGAACTTGAAAATCCTACAAGAACGTGGCTTGGAGCAACTTCTGATGAATATATGCTTACTGAATTTGAGGTTGAATTTGCAAAGGATACTCCGGCAGGAACATATACTATCAGTTTTTTAAAAGATGAAAACTTAATAAAATCAACATATTGCAATCGTTTTGATGATAGGTCAAAATTCTATCCTGTTATGGAAAGCATTACTTTTAATGTAGAGGCTGACAGTAGTTATTTATTGGGTGACATTGATGATAACGGAACAATTGATGCAATTGACGCTTCATTAGCTTTAACTGAATATGCAAGTGTTTCTACCGGAAAGGGAAGTACACTTACAGACAATCAATTTAAGGCGGCTGACGTAAATAATGATAAAATTATTGATGCGATTGACGCAAGTAATATCCTGACATATTATTCAATGGTTTCAACCGGAAAAGAACCATCATTCAATTAATGTGATTTTTCCAAACTCATCATTTTATTTTACAAAACGCTGTATTAATTTAATTGACACGACTAAAATATGCAAAATATATACAAAAGCAAATGCTGTTGCCGTGCAACTTATGTAAAGCTTGTTCTGAATACTCAAAACAAGCTCTTATCATACATATTCAGTAGATTATAAGAATTTCATGGAACTAAACAATCAGATCCAGCACCTGCCGCAGATTCTTCTTGCCGAACGAAACCGCCTCCCCATTCACCACAAGGCACGGTACGCTCATGATATGATACTGTTCCCGCAGTTTCAGAAAATGATTCACATCGTAGATCTCGGCTGTCACGTTCGGATTTTCCGCTGCGATTTTCTGCACTGCCGTCACAAGCTCGGGGCACATCGTGCAGGAAAGCGTCACCAACACCTGTATTTCCATGGGCGTTGTGATGCGTGCAATGTCCGTTTTGTCCTGTTCATCAATAGGCTGTCCCGGACCGGCAGCATTATAAAGTCCCAGCACAAATGAGGTGAACTCGTGTCCGCCGGGTACACCATGAAAAGCAAGCCCTGTTTCCGTGCCGTCCTCTTTACATATACGCACACATGGACAGAATTTCTCCGATTCTGAATTCTCTGCAATCTGTACAGAAAGCTTGTCCGTGTGCTCTGCCATTGCTTCCATATATGCTTTCAGCTCTGTGGAAAGTGGCTGTTCATCGAGATACAGCTTCAGCACAAGACTGCGTTCCATTTTAGAAAATACGGAATCAAGCTGTGCAGATACTTCCGCCGAAAAGAAATTGCTGTCGAAATGACTGAATTCCTGCGTTGGCTTTTCTGTTTTATTACGTTTCGGCATTTCCGGAATGATACCCGTTTTCTTCTGCATGGCGGCGGCGTATTTTTCAAGTTCCGTTGCCGCAATTGCACCGTCACTGACTGCTGTTACTACCTGCCGCAGATTTTTCTCGCAGATGTCGCCTGCGGCATACAGACCATCGACATTAGTTTTGCGGTTGCTGTCCGTGATGACATAACCGTATTCATTGAGCTTGACAATATCCCGAAGCAATGATGTTTCCGGCTCATAGCCTGCGAACACGAACACACCGAAGGTATCTCCATCATCTGCACGATACTCTGTAATCTCGCCTGTTTTGTTATTACGATAACGAATGGTTCTAAGAGCAGTATCACCCGAAACGGATTCCACCTCTGTTTCATACAGCACGCTGATTTTCGGATGATTTCTGGCTTCATCGGCAACCGCCTTGGCACAGGTAAAATCCTCCTCACGGACAAGAAGGGTGACATGCTTTGCGTATTTTGTCAGAAATACGCTTTCCTCCGCTGCCGCAAAGCCGCCGCCAACCACAAATATTTCCTTGCCTGTGAAAAATTCGCCGTCACAGGTCGCACAATAGGCAACACCATGTCCACGGAATTCCGATTCACCCTCAAAGCCAATCATTCTCGGGTGTGCACCCGTTGCAGCAATGATACCGAAACACTGCACCTCGTCTTTTGTAGTATGCACGGTTTTGATATCTCCCTCGGGCACAAGACTTGTGACTTCCGCAAGCAGAAATTCTGCTCCGAATTCTTCCGCCTGCCGCCGCATAGTTTCCGTCAGTTCCGCACCGCTTGCAATTTCCACACCGGGGTAATTCACCACCTCGGATGTGATCGTAATCTGACCGCCGAATTTTTCTCTTTCTATCACAAGTACTCTGTATCTCGCTCTGGCAAGATACAGGGCGGCTGTCAGTCCCGCAGGGCCGCCGCCGACAATAACAGCGTCATAGAGTTTCTCATTACGCATTACAGCTGACCTACCAGATCAAGACTTGGTTTAAGAGTTTCCGCACCGGGCTGCCACTTTGCAGGACATACCTGATCACCGTGTGCGGCAACAAACTGACAAGCCTGCAGCTTGCGGAACAGCTCATCGGCATTTCTGCCGACGTTACCTGAACTTACCTCATAGGCAACAATTTTGCCCTCAGGATTGACAATAAAGCTGCCACGCTCGGCAAGACCGTCTGATTCGATATACACCTCAAAATCTCTGGACAATGCGTGCGTAGGATCGGCAAGCATCACATAATTGATCTTTTTGATTCGTTCAGATACATCATACCACGCCTTGTGAACAAAATGCGTATCTGTCGAAACGGAGTAGATCTCACAGCCTGCACTCTGAAAATCGGCATATTTATCGGCAAGATCCTCCAGCTCTGTGGGACACACGAAGGTAAAATCCGCAGGATAGAAGAAGAACACGCTCCACTTACCCAGCACATCCTTTTTGGTGACAGTTCTGCATTCGCCCTTGTGGAATGCCATTACACTGAAATCGGAAATTTCATTATTGATCATTGACATATTTTATACTCCTTTTTAAAATACTTCTTTTTCATATGACACATTTATTGCATTGCTATAGTTTCTCCTGATTGCAAGAAATCATACACTGCATTTCATAAATATGCATTATCACCTGCACCGATTTCCGGAAGCTTTGATTATCCCACACCCCAGCTTCTCCCCAGCATTCCCTGATGGCTGTGTGGTGAAGTCATCAGGATTTCCATGGATGATGACTGTTTTCCCAATGACCTCTGACAACGAAAACCGATCCGACAGGAATACAGAAAATGCACACCCATGATTACTGAACAACGGCGGCATATCGCCTGCATGGAATGGATGATCGCAGCCTTTGGGGTTATAATGCGACATTGCACCCGAAAACGGATCGTGTAAATCACCTTCACACTGACTGCCGTCATGAATATGGAAACCAAAAACAGGGTGCTGACAAACCCCATGAAAATACGGCAGACCGCCAATTTCTGCGGCAATCAGCACACCATTATTCATCTGATAGAACCGCACGGTTCCGTGGATATTCGGATATGCGTCACTGCCTTTCAGCTCTGCTGATGCATGGGGTGACTTCATCAGTATGGCGGCGTAATTTCGGATATTCCTCATTGTATCACCTCTGATTTATGATATGCCTGCTACTGCAAGAACGTGAAAAAGTCTGCGAAAACCGCAGACTTATGCTTTATTCAGCCGTATATTTATTCACTGGCGGCAGACATGAGTGATTTCTGCACACATAAAATAGGTTGTCTTATTATTCAGCAATGGATACTTCTTACTTTCCTGAACAACTGAAACATTGGCAAGAAGTTGTGTACTTTTCTGCCATATTAACTCCATAATTTCTCCTGTGTAAAATGCCGTCCGATTGAATTCAGACGGCGTTCAAATTATAAATCCTGAATATCAGCAGCGGTCAGGTCATTCTCCACATTATCCCTTGCAAGGTCATTGTCAATAACCGCATAAGCATCGGAAATCGGCTTTTCCTGCGAGAAAGGTTTTGTGTGGTACACCTTCTGTGAAGGTGCTTCTGTACCTGCAATAATCGGATTTGCGTGAGCCTTTCCGTGTTTTGCTTTCCCCTGAATTTCAGGTACTGCCGCTGCTGTATTCTTCGGCTGAGTGTGCGTCCACTCTGGACGCTTCATTCCTTGTTTTGCCATGTTCATCACCTCGGAAATAGTATGTGACTGTTTCCTTGATTTATGTATATCCAAGAATTCTAATGTCATCCTAAAGGAATACGGAGTTTTCTACAGTGCTTTATTAACTATAGTTCGCTTGTCATTTTCGCTCTTGCAAATCTTGCACGGCTTTCATACATTTCTAATAATTCTTTATCTGTCATTAATTTACCTCCTGTTTTATTCGTGGTGTTTTCTTTACCTGTGATTATATTATACACCGTATTCAGTGAATAGTCAATATACAGATTACACAAATATTCACGGAAAATAATGTATATGTTATACATTGAAATCCGTGAATGATTATGGTATAATTATAATGGGAAGTATAGAATTTTATAAATTAAAGTCCGATAAAAAGGGAGCTGATATAATGCCGATAAAATATGACAAGTTATTTGCAATTATGAAAGAAAAAGGACTTACAACTTATAAAATAAGACAGGGGAATATAATATCTCAAAGTGCACTTACTGCTATTAAAAATAGTAAAAGTGTAACAACAGATACTATCGCCAAGCTCTGCAAAGC
>DJPR01000044.1 GCA_002438605.1 Ruminococcus sp. UBA6407 | reverse complement strand
AAGTGTTATTGACAATTTCAATTTGTGAGTATGATTACAACAATGTGCATTGCCATTGACGAGTCGAGATGGATGTGCGAAAACTGCAAGCGACTGACCGAGAATGATAAAAAAGAGCTGATGGAGGGATGCGATTATCAGAAGGATCTGATTACCATGCTCACGGTGGTAACCTTTGACCGTTTCGGTGTGATTCGTGATTATCTCTACGACAGAGATGAAGATGGCGAATACTTCTTTGGGATTCCCAAGGGTAACAAAATTGAAGTTTACCTGCTGACTTCGGCAGAGAATTTGTACGAATACCTTGCTGAGGAAAGCGAGGGTTTTTGTTTGATTGCAAAAAAAGACACCCAGACCAACTGAGGTCGGGGTTCAGAAGTCGTTACCGTTGAGCAAAGAAAATAAGCTCTCCAAGCAATGGAATGCTTGAAAAACCTCGTAGAATCGTCGCTTTTCAATGTCATCTATTTTGTACAAGACAGACATAAGTAAAAAAGAGTTTGCCAAGTTTGGTAAACTCTTTTTGTTTTATTTTGCAAAACCATGTTCTAAGGCAACACCGCATAAGGATTGTGTGGTGTTACCCTAAATATTTACTTTAATTAAACCATGCCTGTTGCAATACACATAAATAATACCACTTCCGCTTTTCGCAAAATAACATTCAGCATTTTGTTCAGGATAACACTTTTTGATATTCAATGTATCAGCAGTTGCATAAGCAATAAATGAAATATAATGCTGCTTATTCATTTCATGTACTAATGATACAAATAATTCACCGTCAATATTCTGAACTTTTATATCTCCACAATCCGCTTCTGCTTCCAGCTTAGGCAATGATATTCCACAACAATGAAATAAACCTTCTCCTATACTATGAATTACATTACCGCAAACAGGACATACATAAAATTCCGTTTTCAGCATATTTCCATGACGGTTATTATTTCTTACTATATTGTTTGTAAGCAGTTCTGAAACGGAAACTCCCAATGCCTCTGCAAGTTCGGGAAGTATGCTTATATCGGGATAACCTCTGCTTGTTTCCCATTTTGATATAGTTTTATCACTTACATCCAATATATCAGCAAGTTCCTTTTGAGTAAGATTCATATTTTCCCTTAAAGTTTTTAATTGTGTACCTGTTATGTATATCATTTTTACTCTTCCTTTCCGGAACACATTTGGTCAATATCATACATTTTTAGTGCGGCATTGTCCTGAATAATTTGTTCCATGCTGCAATTATATCAGTTCAATGAATAAATATCAACCTACTTACAGTAGACCTCGCTATTCAAAGTCAAATTTTCGTCATAAACCACCAACAGCCCTCACCTTATAGGTAAGAGCTGTTAATGGGTAGAAAAAGTAATATTATTTATTTTGGACATTCATCCAATGTACTTATTTTACCATAAAAACAATAATACGTCAATTGAACTGTCACTAAACTGTAAAAAAAGTCGTTAAAAAATATAAATAACGATATACTGCAAAAATTTCACATCAGTAGTTATGCAAAGTAAAATAAAGAACATACTGTCTTATTTAAAAAACGCCACTGCACCACTGCTAAACAATATAATATATAACTTCTTATATGTTGTAATTTAATAAAATCTTTTTAAATAATGTTATTTGGTCAAAACGTACATAATATGTATATTTTTTTGTTTAATTAGCAGATTTTTCTCATAATCATTATAAAATGTTGATTTATTTATTTTTAGTGATATAATTAAATTATAATAAAAAATTTATTATTAAGTTAATTTATAATGATAGGAGGCATACAATGAATTTTAATATTTTATTTATCCAACATAATATAATAGAACCACTAACGTATATACATAAAAATTTTTAGGGCAACTGTTAGGATGTACAGACAGCACATTTTTGACACAACTAAAAAAGAAGGGAAATATTATGAAAATATTTAATCGGTTAGCTGCCATAACGGCTTCTTTGCTCATTACTGCAAATTCAGCACTTATACAGCAAAATTATTTTTCTGAAATTAATTCAAAAGCTGCCTATGACAGCTGTATAGTTGAAAACTTAAACAGAGGCATTAGTGCAATAAATACCGGTTCAGGCATGCTTATAAGTTGGAGATTTCTTGCAAATGACCCCGATAATGCCACATTTAACCTTTATAGAGATGACAAACTCATCTATACAAGCAATTCAAATGAGTCAACCTGCTATTTTGACAGTACAGGTTCAGCAAGCTCAATATACAAAATTGATACCTTAAATGGCTCTGAACTTATTTCTTCTGAAAAATGCAGTCTTACTTCAAATACAAACTATTTTGATATACCATTAAATATACCTGCTGCGTCAAATTGTATATATACCGCCGGCGATTGCTCTGTGGGTGATGTTGACGGTGACGGTACATATGAAATTTTCGTAAAATGGGATCCGTCCAATGCAAAAGATAACTCTCAAAGCGGTGAAACAGGAAATGTTTATATCGACTGCTATACGCTCACCGGTAAACAACTCTGGAGAATAGATTTAGGTCAAAATATTCGTGCCGGAGCTCACTATACACAATTTCTCGTTGCTGATTTTGATTGTGACGGCAAAGCAGAAATGACATGTAAAACCGCAGACGGCACAAAAGACGGCGTTGGAAATATTATTGGTGATGCAAGCAAAAATTATCGCAATTCAAGCGGATACATACTGGACGGCCCTGAATATTATACCCTTTTTGACGGTGCTACCGGTAAAGCTCTTGATACAGTAGATTACGAATTTCCAAGAGGCAAGGTTGCAGATTGGGGTGACAAATACGGAAACAGAGTAGATCGTTTTTTGGGAGCTGTTGCTTATCTTGACGGAGTACATCCGAGTGCAGTTTCTGTAAGAGGCTACTATACAAGAATGACTGCTGTTGCTTATGATGTAGTAAACAAGAAATTAGTTAAACGCTGGACTTTTGATTCAAATAATTCAGAATCATCAGCAGCCAAAGGCAATGGAAACCATAACTGTATGGCCGGTGACGTTGACGGAGACGGCAAACAGGAGCTTGTATTAGGTGCTACATGTATTGATGATGACGGAAAGCTCTTATGGTGTACAAAACTTGGTCATGGCGACGCTATGCATCTTGCAGATCTTTTGCCAGACAGAAATGGTCTTGAGCTTTGGACATGTCATGAAGCTGCTCCATATGGTGTATCATTGATTGACGCTAAAGACGGCAGTATTATTTTTCATTATAACGGCTCAAAGGATACAGGACGCTGTTGTGCAGGAAATGTATATGCAGGAAATAAAGGTTCAGAATTCTGGGGTGCAGCTTCAAATGACGTTTATAACGGATATGGAAATTCAATAGGTACAAAAAGACCTGCACAAAATTTCCTTATTTATTGGGACGGAGATTTTGAAAGAGAACTTCTTGACGGTACAACTATCAGTAAAATGACCAGTACAACAAAAATCGAAACACTTTTTAGTGCTGAAGGCTGTGTTTCAATCAATAGCACTAAAGCAAATCCATGTTTATCGGCTGATATATTTGGTGACTGGAGAGAAGAAGTCATTTTCCCTACAAGTGACAGCTCTAAATTAAGAATTTTCTGCACGCCTTACTTAACAGGAAGCCGTATTACAACCCTGATGCATGATGTTCAGTACCGCACTCAAGTAGCAGGAGAACAAAATTGTTATAATCAGCCTGCACATACCAGTTTTTATTTAGGTTCAGACGAAAAAATGCCTGACAGACCTTCGGTTAAAGTAAATGGAGCTTCAAAGCCTGTTGAACCTGTTACAACTGCTGTCACACAGAAGCCAACAGTTACCACAACTCAACAGCAGTCTGACACTAATCCCACTGAAATTATTGACGGTGGAATTTATGTAATAAAAAATCTTAACAGTGGATTATATCTCAATGTTGAAAATAATGTCCCCTCAAATGTATCAAATGTACAGCAATCCTTATCAGATTCAACAACCTGGAAACTGATTTCAAAGGGTGACGGATATTATTCTCTTATTCCTCAAATTGGAGACAACAGTTCATTTGCTCTTGATGTTACAGCCAAAAAAACAGATAATGGTACAAATATACAGATATATAATTACTCCGGAAATGATAATCAACAATTTAAACTTGTTAAAAACAGTGACGGTTCATATTTAATACAAACTAAAATCTCAAATAATGCTTCATGTATTGAAGTTATAAATGGTTCAACAACTGACGGTGCAAATGTTCAGCAATGGGAGTTAAACGGATATTCATGTCAAAGCTGGATTTTAACTCTTGCTGATACCCCAACAACACCTGCTGATACAGGCTTGAAAATTACTTATGGTGATGCTAACTGTGACGGAAACGTTGATGTTTCAGATGCAGTACTTATCAAGTGTTATCTGCTGAATAATCAAACCTATAATATTTCAGCTCAGGGCATAATTAATGCAGATGTTCATGCCTCAGGAAACGGAATTAATACTCAGGATGCTGTTGCAATACAAAAGTATATTTTAAATATAATCAACAAATTACCTGTTTAAAATATCAATTTTAAAACCCGAGATTTTCTCTCGGGTTTTGTTCTATTTAGTCAGATTTTTCAGCCAATGATATTTTTTATAATGATGATATACCGCAGGTAATTTTACTATCTCATCAATATTAATCATTATATATACAAGCGGCACTGAAAGTTTAAGTACAAATGCAGCAATCAAGCCTATAGGAACTACGACTGCCCACATTGTAAAAGCATCACATTTTAAGCCAAACTTTGAATCTCCGCCTGCCGGAAAAATTCCTGCAATGGTCGTTGTATTAATTGACTTGCCTATTACATAATATGATGAAACAATAAGCATTACTTTGAGATAATCCTGTGCAGTAGATGTTAAACTTGAAAACAAATGAATAAATGGAATTATACATAAAATAACAGCACCCGAAATAGCTCCGCCGATAATTGAAATTTTACAAAGCTTTGAACCATATTTCTTCGCCTTTTCAAGATTGCCTCTGCCAAGCTCTGAACCTATTATTACTCCGCTGGCACTTCCAATTCCCATGCAAACGCATACTGACAAATTCTTGATAATATTTGCAATAGAGTTAGCTGCTGCTGCGTCACTTCCCAGATGTCCCATAATTACAGAATACATCGTAAAGCCTAGTCCCCAAACCAGTTCATTTCCGACGATTGGAAGTGTATATTTAAAGTAATCATCTTTTAAAACACGATCAGTACTAATGATATATGATAATTGTATTTTTACATTGTCTTTTTTTAGCATTATAATTAAAGTCCACAAAAGCTCAACAACCTTTGATATTACAGTAGCTAAAGCTGCACCTGATATTCCCATTTTTGGAAATATTCCAACTCCGAATATTAAAAGCCAGTTCATTACAATATTAATAACAACAGATACTGAGCTTATTATTGAGCTTTTATATGCCTGTCCACAATTTTTCATAACGCACAAATATATTTGTGAAATACCAAGCATAAAAAATGACAATGCATATGTTCTCAGGTATTCTGCTCCCATATCTACAAGTACAGTTTCTGACGTAAATATCTTCATAAGACCAACAGGTGCAAAAACAGATCCGAATGTAAACAGCAGAGAAATTATAACAGATATTTTTAATCCTATAGCTAAAATTTTTTCAACTGCCTGTTTATTTCCTCGTCCCCAATATTGTGATGCAAAAATTGAAACGCCGCCTGTTATTGAAAATAAAAATAATGAATAAACAAATTGAACTTGTCCCGCAAGAGATACTGCTGACAATGAATCCTGACTGAGAAATCCAAGCATTACCGCATCTGTTACACCAACAAGAGCCATCATAAGCTGCTGCATAGAAATTGGAATAACAAGCTTAAGAAGTTTTTTTCTAAATATTGTATTTTCAGAAATTGTATTCATTAACATCACCCTTTATATGTACTTTGCTCTTATTATATTATAAAAATTTCTTTTTGTCTACTAAAATAATAGAGATTTTTTCATTTGGTTAACATTTACAGATAAATAATTAGCGGAAACACAAATTAATGCATTTCCGCTTTTGAAATAATCTTATTTATATCCTTTTCTTTTCACCTTTTTAGCAAATTTAGCGTCTATTTTAGCCAATTTTTTCTTTTCTCTGGCAGACTTTAATAAATCACTTTTTGATGGCTCATTTAAATTTGCCATAGATGTCGGTTCCTGATTTGTTGCAGGCAAAGAAGGTGTATGTGTATTTAAGATGTCATTTAAACGCTGCTTAAACAAAGAACCGCTGCCGGTATTCATCTGCATTTGGTCTGTTGAACCTGTTGAATATACAGACTGCTGCTGGTTACTGCTTCCAATCATACCTGTCTGACCTGACGGCTGTGCAAAATAGCTGTTTCCTGCCTGACCATAAGGTGCTTGAAAATATTGTGAAGGTGAAGGCATCTGGTTACCAACAGGCTGTGCATTATAATATGGATTTTGCGAATAATACTGATTGTTTGCAGGCTGCTGTACAGAATACTCTGAATTCTGCGGCTGATAAATACTATTATTAGGCTGATTTGAAGTCTGAGCATAAGGATTGTAATTCTGCATATTTTGTTGATTTGCTTGGTCTGCATACATAGAATTATTATTTACATTTTCCTGCTGATAAGCATACATAGGATTATTTCCATACATGGAATTGCTGTTCACATTTCCCTGTGGATTTGCAT
>DJPR01000024.1:101387-147032 GCA_002438605.1 Ruminococcus sp. UBA6407 | reverse complement strand
CAAGTTTTATTATACTACATCACCCGGTTTGTCCCACAGCTCACGGATTTCAGGGCAATCATTGTAGGATACAAGGAACTTTCCCGAAATGCCGAGGAGTGTATCACGCAGTCGGATGTGGTCTTTTGTCGTGAACCCCACGTCCTTGTAATAGCTCTCCGTTGCAAAATACGGCGGATCGCAATAAAAAAAGCTCACAGGGCGATCATACTGCCTGATGAGCTTTTCAAAATCTTTATTTTCAATCACAACCTTTTGCAATCTTCTTGCTGCCATATCTATCATCGGGAAGTCCGACCAGATGGAATGGGGCTGACTGCCGAAGCTGTCAAGTCCCGAAGCGTAGCTGTAACGGATGAGCTGATAGAACTTCGCAGCTCTATCATAATCCCGAAATCTTGGGAAAAGTCCACGCTTATGCAGGCTTGCAATCCACTCGAAATCCTCACGGGAATCAAGGACATATCTCAGCTTGTATTTCAGCTTATTCGGATTATCCCTTACACAGCGGTACAGGTTCACCAGATTGCTGTTGAAATCATTGTAACATTCAAAGTCGTTGCCGGGCGGTTTATGGAACAGAAGCCAGCCTGCACCGCCGAAAACCTCGATATATCGTTCATAATAGGGAGGAAATCTTGCAAGAACTGCATCACGCAGTGATTTCTTGCCGCCTACCCATGACATAAAACTGTTCATTCTTGTCCTTTCTGTCGTTTATGCCAATGACAGAAAGAACAAGTCGCTTTGCGAATAACAGAATAATTTCCATCATTGGCAAAACGACTTATTGTTTAGATTCAGCTGCGGTCATAGCCTTTCAGCTCTCTGTTCAGCCTTTTGATCTCATAGTCGGAATACTTCACCGCTACACTCAGACCGCCGATAGCAAGTCCGATGATCATACCGAGTAGCATTCCAATGAACAGATGCGTCATGTTGTCACCTCCAGTCCCATTTCTTCCTCCTGCCCATAATCTCCTGCGATGAATTCTTCCATCTGACAGCTTTCACCGAGGAAATTCGGCTCGGTTTCTTCGTCAAATTCAATGCACTGCTCCCTGCCAAGGTCAATGCTTTCCTTTGTAATAACCGTACCACCGAAGTTAACAGATACTCTGCGTTCAAGGCTTGCGAACCTCTCACCGTCATCGGAGTGGCGAAGTTGATAACAGTGCAGTCCCATGGGAACTGTTTCGTCAATATATCTGTTCTCCGTGAACAGTGCAGTCTGTCCTGCAACCTCAATCAGCTCAAAATCCTCATCGGGAAGCGTAATGAAGCCGTTTTCCGTGGCATTGAGGAACAGTCCATACTCCTGCGGATCAACATCAAGCACCTCGGCGGCAAAGCGGATTCTGTCTAATTCGCTTTCGGGGTAGTACTCATCAGTACGCTCACCGCCGTGATATCTGTGCTGACCGCAGTTGTAACCGATGTCCTCATCGGCCCACTGATGCTTGAACTCGATTTCGGGGAACATTTCCGTGAGCTTCTGCAGAATCGGGTGCGGAGCAGACCAAGCGGTCTGAAACCACAGACTGTCGGTCTGGCTGTAATCGAAGCTTTCCTGATAGCCATAAGCAGGCCATTTCGTTCCCCAGTTGGCTCTGGACCAGTCGTACCAGTTCTTATCTCCATAGAGTTCCATTTCTTTTTTGCCAAGATCGCCTGTATAGATATCATCGGGCATGGGGATAATTTTCTGAAAATCCACTGTTCCGATGCCGAATTCGTCGTTCTTGATTGCTTCAAGCATTTCGGCAATCTGCTTTCTGTCGCCCTCATAGGTGATGATGTTGGTTACATGGTTGGGCATCAGCATCCCTCCCTGAAATAATCTTTCAGCAGTCTGATGATATACTGCTGTCCTTTGCCTGTGACATAGGTCTGCTGATAGGTTTTCTGCATTCCATGCTGCTCGTATACGGACTCCTTGACAACAAAATATCCTCTGTCAATGAACTGCTGATAGGGAATGTTGTTGCTCAAAAGGATTTTTCTGCCCTTGAGCCAGCGGAACAGGGTGTTGCGACCGATGCGGATATTTTCCTCATTGGCGAGCTTTGCCATCCTGCCGATGTCGATAACATTCTCTGTGTCCGCTACCTGATTAGCAAACTGTACCAGAGGTTTATCCCTTCTGATTTTTTCATTCAGCTGACGGATTGTCATGAGATTCAGTCGGAACAGGTTCTTCAATGCGTCATCGGCGAAAGGAAGATAGCTTTCCACGAACATATCCTCGTTACCCACATAGCCGCCGGTTCTGCGGATGGTGGGAAGGATTTCGCTTGTTACCCAGCGCTTGAATCTCTTGGCATTGGGGAGGCGGCTTGCAAGAACCAGACTGTAGAAACCTGATTCATTGATTAAGGTTGCTCCACGCTGACCAAAACTCGACGACGTTTTGTCGTTGAGTTTTTTATCTTCATCATCAACATGCATTGCAATCGCTTTATTGAGATCAGCATATCCCAGAATATGGGGCAATATCTTTTCCCACAAACCACGGCTGACCGTCCTTCATAAGTGTTCTCACCGTGCCGAATTCCTCGTTGACAAATGTCTTAATCATATTTTCCATTTACTCTCAACTCCTTATCAAATTTCAAAAGATTCCTTGCAATTGCTTCCACCACATTCACCGTGACAGCATTGCCTGCCTGTTTGTACAGCTGTGCATCGGAAAGCCCTGCGGCTTCCACCTTGCGAAACTGCTCGGTCGTGAAGCCCTGCAATCTCCAGCACTCAATCGGCATAAGTCTGCGGATTCTGCCCTGATGAACAATGCCATGCCTGTCCACAACTGTCAGTGTAAACATCTGCTCATTTGGTTCCTTGATTCTGCGTCCGTTCTGGTAGACTTTCTCTTTAAACGGATTGAGGATGGCTCTTGGACCATCCTCTACCAAAACTCCGGAGCGTTCTCCCTTATGCGTTCCTTTTCCTACGCCGATATCCATTCTTGTGTGCAGACATCTTGCATTTTCTGTGATCTGTGGATTTTCATTCAGATCACAGAACACAGCAGAATGTTCGCCCTTATGCTTGCTCACGCCGCTGTCCTGACGGGCTGTAACGCAGCGTGCTTTGTCCGTGAGGGTAGGCGGATAGTTCATATCTATCAGATATAGCCCCGTCTTTCCACCCATACCGCCTGAACCGCTGCACTGCGTAACTGCAAGACCTTCGGGAGCATACACTCGCTGTCCCTGACAGCCACCGATCAGCTGTTTCACTTTCCTGCTATTTTCCTCGTCGCAGTTTCCGAAAGCCAGTATTTTTCTGGAACAATCGACTCCAAGACATCCTGCAAGGTACACTCGTTTTCTCGACTGCGGTACGCCGAAGCCGGCGCTGTCAGATGCACTACGTTTGTACCAAACTCGCCATTCCACGCAATACCCCAGCTCTGAAAGCGTTTCAAGGATGATTTTGAAAGTCTGCCCTTTTTCAATACCCAGCAGTCCGGGTACATTTTCAAAGATAAAATAGCGAGGCCGCTTGGCTTCAAGGATTCTGGCAAGCTCAAAGAACAGATCGCCTCGTTCATCGGCTGTTCCAAGCCTTTTTCCGGCAACCGAGAATGGTTGGCACGGAAATCCTCCAACGAGGAGATCAAAGTCTGCAAGTCCTCCTGTGTCAAAAAGCGCTCGGTAGGACTTTTGTGCGAACTTATCAATCTCGCACCAGCCCACCGTTTTGAAACCTCCGACTCTTTCAAAGGCACTGCGGAACCCTCCGATGCCCGAAAAAGCGTCGAATACTCGGATCATCTGACCATCTCCTTTCTTGTTTTTGGGTATGAAAAAAGCCTCCTGTGATTGCTCACAAGAGGCTATGTACCGGTGCAGAGGTGAGTCTGCACCACTTGTTTTACATCGTCATATCCATATCTTCCGCTTCGTTCAGATTCTCATCCTCGGCCTGCCCTGATGTTGATTCCATACCGATTTTGTGGAACCCATCTTCACCGGGAATAACTCCAAGGCTGCATCCGTTATCGAAAGCACAGTGTATTGTTCCTGCATCATCAACAAACTTTACCGTTCCCTTAGTGCCTGATGCAATCGGATGGTACGGATCTTCCATACTATCAACTTCGATTCTTGTTCCGGCAGGATACATCTGTCTGATCTTTTCCAATTCCTTTTTACTAGGAAATCCTCTCATATATACACCCCTTTACATAGAAATACCGCCCATATCAAGGCTTTCTTCTTCCTCAATATCAGCGGTATCGGTCATCTCAACTTCAATCTGCCAGCTGTCGGAGGAGTTCCAGAAGCTGACATAAATCGTACCGAACTCATCGGTTTTGATTTCCTGCTGTTCGTACCCCCCTCCCCAGCCATCTGCTGCTTGTCCAGTCCACCAATCCTGAAATTCAGCCATTTCGCTATCAGTAAGCGGTTCAGTCAATCGGCAGGTGAGGACTCCCACAAGTTCTCCATTTCTTACTTCTACAGACGGGAATGCTGATACAATCTTTTCATTGACTGGTAAATTCTCGTCATAATAAATCATCAGTCCACGGTGTACTTCCTCCGCCTCTGAATACTTCTGAATTGCTGCATTGATTTCATCCTCACAGCCGCAAGCACAGCTTGATGGGATAACCTCATAATCTTCATTAAAATCTTCATCCTCATCATACTGTGGTTCAGCCTGAATCACAAGCGGACAGTAGAGCTTCATCTCCTGCGTGGGTTTTGCAATAACTGTGAGGTCGGGCTGTCCTGCGATTCCCCGAGGTAGTGGTCACGAACCTCTGCAAGGTCATCACGCCTGTCAAGCATTTCAGCCATAGCCTGAATCATCATGGCTTTCATATTCCCGTCACCGAGCATTTCTTCAAAGCTGAATTTGTTTTCTCCCATGTGGGCAAGCTCAGCAATGCGGTTCGCCATGCCTTTCAGTTCAGCATGAAGCTGGCGTTCTACGGTGGTAATATCATTCGCTTCAATGATTGCTCTTGCATTTGGAATGAACTGTGACTTCCGAGCGTAGTCCGCACCCTCGGCTTCAACGAGTATTCCGTCATTGCCGTTGGCATCAAGGAAGAGGATACAGTGTGCAGTGTTGCCCTTCATATACATCAGATCTCTATTCTCGATGATTTCGGGGCAGTCATCCAAGGGATGATCTCTCATCTGCTCGAACCTCTTGCCGTAGAGGGTAATGACTTTTTCCACCTCAATCTGCATCGGCTCGTAGCTGTAAGCCTTGTGATTCAGCGTAGCATTGAATGTGATTTTTTTCATAGGCATCATCTCTCTTTCTTTATAATGTATAGGGGAAATAAAAAAAGCCGAATCAATCGAGAATTCAACTCTCAATCAATTCGGCATAACGAACAATATACAGCTCCAAACTTTGTGAAAGATTTTCGCTATCAAAAAGAGCAGGTTTCGGAATTTTTCTTCCAAATCTGCTCTCAAATCTCTTTAATTTTCAAAAACGCCCGTTCGAGTCCACTTTTATGGCTGAAAAGGCGAAATGTCATCTACGGTTTTTATATAAATTTTTTCGGCTCCGGATACGCAAAAAAGCCCGAAAAATCGGGCTTTTTTTGTCTGTCATCTATTTTGTATAACAGAGATGGTTGGGCTAGATGGATTCGAACCATCGGAATGACGGAGTCAAAGTCCGTTGCCTTACCCCTTGGCTATAGCCCAATTTAATAACTATAAAATTATAACATATAAAACAATAAAAATCAAGTGAAAAATGATATTTTATAATTTTTTAATTATATGTATCTGCCTTTGTTGCAGTTGATTTTGGCTAAACTTTATGGTATACTTATAAAAAATAAAGCTGTATAAAATGCAGCGGAACGGAGAACTTATGAAAAGGAATAACTATATTTCATGGGATGAATATTTTATGGGAATTGCTCTTTTTTCTGCACAAAGAAGTAAGGATAATTCAACGCAGGTTGGGGCATGTATAGTTAATGACGAGAAAAAAATAATTTCAGTAGGCTATAATGGAATGCCAATTGGTTGCTGTGATGATGATATGCCTTGGGAAAGGGAAGGGGAGTGCAGTTTAGACACAAAATATCCGTTTGTATGTCATGCTGAATTAAATGCAATTTTAAATAGCAACTGCAATAGTTTAAGAGGAGCAACGCTTTACGTTACACTATATCCATGCAATGAATGTGCAAAGGCTGTTATACAGTGCGGGATTAAAAGAGTTGTTTACATGGGAAATAAGTATGCTGATACAGAAAGCGTAAAAGCGTCTGCAATGATGTTTGATAAGTGCGGAGTTTCTGTTGAGCAGTATATCCCAACCGGAAACAATATTACCCTTTCTCTTTAATCACTGATTCTATTAATTTAATTAATGAACTGCGGAAGTTTTCATCATCTTCTGTGGTTCTTTTTTTAGGACCTTTAAGATGATTTCTGCTTTTACTTTGGCGAAGTTTTCTACTGATATGACGCATTGATAGAAGTCCGTCAATGTTATCAGATGTAAACCATTTTCCGCTTTGATGTATTACATGACACTTTTTGCCCAAAGCCATTGAAGCTACTCCATAATCCTGTGTTATAACTATATCGCCGCTTTTGCAAGAATTAATAAGCTTGAAATCAGCCGCATCTGAACCTTGACCTGTTATTGTGATTTTACTGTAATTGCTTTTAATAACATGACATGTATCACAAAAAATTTCACATTCAATTTTAAAATCCTTAGCAATATTTTCAGCTATTTTTATAACAGGACATGCATCTCCGTCAATTAATATTTTCATTTCAGCTTCTCCATTAAGGGTATAAGTTCACTGATTTCTGAAATACTGTATTTTGCCTGTGGGACATTTCCAAACCCATATTTTGCATGAATAAAAGGAACATTTGCTTCTGTCGCAGAATTATAGTCACCTAATGTATCACCAACGTAGTAATATTCTTGATAATTATTTCTATTAATTACAGCTTTGATATTTTCGCTTTTTTCCTTTAATGTGTTTCCATAGCATTCTGTATCAGCAAAAAGATGATTTAATTTATAGTATTCCAAAAATGCCTCAATATATCCGCATTGACAATTGCTTACTATTGAAAGTGCATAATTATTTGCGAGTACAGAAAGAGTTTCTTTTAACGAAGGATAAAGTTTAGCACCATTTTTTCTTAGATATTCATTTTCATATTTCATACATTCATCATAAATTAAGTCAGCATTTAATTGAGGATAATCCTTGAATATAAGGCATTTTATTTCTTTCATGGTTTTGCCCATCAAACTCTGCATAAATTTTATGTCGATTTGGATTTTTCCATCTGTATATTTGTTAAGAATATGATTCCAAGCAAAAATGACTTCTTCTGATGAATCCCATAAAGTGCCGTCAAGGTCAAAAATAATTGCGTTTTTCATATTTCCTCCGAGTTTGTAAAATTTCAGGGTGCTTATATAAAAGCACCCTGAATTTATTTAACAGATTACTTGTTTATAGTTCTCTTTACATAAGTTGTATGGAGAATTTCATGAGCCTTATGGCTTCCGGGTTCACCGAAGAATTCTTCATAAACAGCCTTTATAGCCGGATTTTCATGTGACTTTCTGATTGGCATAGCAGCGTCCTGAGCATAAAGAGCCTTTGCTCTTTCAGCTCTGAGGTCAGTAAAGTTTCTTACTGTAGCAGGCTGCTGTGGCTGACCGCCGCCGTTTACACAGCCTCCGGGACAACCCATGATTTCAATGAAGTGATAATCAGCTTCACCGTTCTGAACCTTAGTAAGAAGTTCTCTTGCATTGCTGAGACCACTTGCAACAGCAACCTTAACATCAAGATCACCAACCTTGTAAGTAGCTTCCTTGATACCTTCTGTACCTCTTACTTCAGGGAAATCAACAACATCTGCACCTGTAAGTGTATGAACAGCAGTTCTGAGAGCAGCTTCCATAACACCGCCTGTTGCACCAAAAATAACAGCAGCACCTGTTGAAATACCAAGAGGTTCATCAAACTTGCCGTCCTGAAGAGCAGTAAAGTTGATGCCTGCACGTTTAATCATTCTGCCGAGTTCTCTTGTTGTAAGAGCAAAGTCAACGTCAGGAACACCTGCAGCATTCTGGTCATCTCTGCCGATTTCAAACTTCTTAGCAGTACATGGCATGATAGAAACCATAACGATATTCTTAGGATCAATACCCATCTTTTCTGCATAGTAAGTCTTAGCAGTTGCACCGAACATCTGCTGAGGTGACTTGCATGAAGAAAGGTTTTCAGTCATATCAGGGAAGTAATGCTCACAGTACTTGATCCAGCCAGGTGAACATGAAGTGATAAGAGGAAGCTTTCCGCCGTTCTTAACTCTTCCGATAAATTCGTTTGCTTCTTCCATAATAGTAAGGTCAGCAGCAAAGTCAGTATCAAATACCTTATCGAAACCGAGAAGTCTGAGAGCTGAAACCATTTTGCCCTCAACGTTTGTTCCGATCGGCATATCAAAGCATTCACCGAGAGCAGCACGAACAGCAGGAGCAGTCTGAACGATAACGTGCTTGTCAGGATCAGCAATGGCAGCCATAACGTCCTTAGTGTAATCCTTTTCAGCAATAGCACCTGTTGGACAAACAGCAATACACTGACCGCATGATACACAGCTTGTTTCGCCGAGTCCCATGTCGAATGCAGAACCAATAAATGTCTTAAATCCACGCTCGTTAGCACCAATAACACCAATGCCCTGAGTCTTTTCGCAGACAGCTACACAGCGGCGGCAAAGGATACATTTGTTATTATCACGATACATATGAGCAGCTGAATCATCAATTTCATATGTATTTGAGTTACCGTCATAAATATCCTCCATTTCAACGCCAAGGTCCTTAGCAAGAGTCTGGAGTTCGCAGTTACCGCTTCTTACACATGATAAGCACTTTCTGTTATGTGTAGAAAGGATAAGTTCAAGAGTTTTCTTTCTTGATTCGATAACCTTTGGTGAGCTTGTAAGGATTTCCATGTTATTTGAACAAGGATATACACAAGCAGCAACAAGACGGAAGCCTCTGCCTTCGTTTACTTCAGTAACACATATACGGCATGCACCAATCTCGTTTATTTCTTTCATATAGCAAAGTGTAGGAATCTCAATACCGGCGATGTGAGCAGCTTCAAGTACAGTACTGCCAGCAGGTACGGATACTTCAACACCATTTACTTTAACTGTTAAATTTTCCATCTAAAATTCCTCCGCTTATTTCTTGATAATTGCATTGAACTTACATGAAGCAATACAAGCGCCACATTTTACGCACTTTTCAGAATCGATTTGCATTGCAGCAAGCTTCTTGCCAGGAGCAACGTAATCAGTTCTTGTAATTGCTGATGCAGGACACTGCTTAGCACACATACCACAGCCGATACACTTGTCACGCTCAATTTCAAAGCGGAGAAGATGCTTACATACTCCTGCAGGACATTTCTTGTCAACAACGTGAGCAATATATTCATCTCTGAAGTAACGGAGAGTAGAAAGAACAGGGTTTGGAGCTGTCTGTCCAAGACCGCAAAGTGAGTTAGCCTTAATATGATAGCAAAGCTGTTCAAGCTTGTCGATATCTTCAAGAGTACCATTACCTCTGGTGATTTTGTCAAGAATCTCATACATTCTCTTAGTACCAACACGGCAAGGAGTACATTTACCGCATGATTCATCAACAGTAAATTCAAGGAAGAACTTAGCAATATCAACCATACAGTTATCCTCGTCCATAACGATAAGTCCGCCTGAACCCATCATTGAACCGATACCGATAAGGTTATCATAGTCAATCGGAATATCAAAATGTTCAGCAGGAATACAGCCGCCTGAAGGACCGCCTGTCTGAGCAGCCTTGAATTTCTTTCCGTTAGGAATACCGCCGCCGATTTCCTCGATAACAGTACGGAGTGTAGTACCCATAGGAACTTCAACAAGACCTGTATTGTTAATTTTACCGCCGAGAGCGAATACCTTAGTACCCTTAGACTTTTCAGTACCCATTGAAGCGAACCAATCAGCACCCTTAAGGATAATCTGAGGAATATTTGCATATGTTTCAACGTTATTGAGGATAGTAGGCTTCTGGAAAAGACCTTTTTCAGCCGGGAACGGAGGACGTGGACGAGGTTCGCCTCTGTTGCCTTCGATAGAAGTCATAAGAGCTGTTTCCTCACCGCAAACGAATGCACCAGCACCGAGTCTGAGGTCAATATCGAATGAGAAGTCAGTACCAAATATATTCTTGCCGAGCATACCGGCTTCACGAGCCTGCTTAATAGCAATTTCAAGACGTTCAACAGCAATAGGATATTCAGCACGAACATAAATATAACCCTGTTTAGCACCGATAGCATAGCCTGCGATAGACATAGCTTCGAGAACAACGTGAGGGTCGCCTTCAAGAACTGAACGGTCCATAAATGCACCCGGGTCGCCTTCGTCAGCGTTACAGCAAACGTACTTCATGTCAGCATTTGGAACAATATTCTTAGCGAGCTTCCACTTCATTCCTGTTGGGAATCCGCCGCCGCCTCTGCCGCGGAGACCGCTGTCGAGGATTGTCTGGATAACTTCGTCCTGAGTCATTGAAGTAAGAACCTTGCCGAGAGCCTCATAACCGCCTCTGCCAATGTATTCGTTTATACATTCAGGGTTGATAACACCGCAGTTTCTGAGAGCAACTCTGTGCTGTTTCTTATAGAAAGCTGTTTCATCGAGAGCCTTGATGCCTTCGTCAGTTACAGTTTCTTTATAAAGGAATTCTTTAACAGGGTTTCCGCCGAGGAGATGTTCTTCAACGATACGAGGGATTTCTTCAATTTTAACCATTGAGTAGAAAGTGCCCTCAGGATAAACGATCATGATCGGACCTAAAGCACAAAGTCCGAAACATCCTGTTTTAACAACCTGAACCTTATCGGTAAGTCCCTGCTTAGCAAGTTCTGAAGTGAGCGTATCAATAATCTGAGCTGAACCTGATGAAGTACAGCCTGTACCGCCGCAAACGAGTACATGTCTTTCATATTTTGAAGAAGCATTGCCATGAGTTCTGAGGGCAACTTCGCTCTCCATTTTTTCTCTGACTGCTTTAAGTTCTTCAAGAGTCTTCATATTTTTTCCTCCTATTTGATAGTAATTAATTGAAACTAGTCTGCATATTTAGCGAGAACAGAGTCTACGTCATCAGCAGTAAGACGTCCGTAAACATCCTCGTTTACTGTCAATACAGGAGCAAGTCCGCATGCACCGATACAGCGACATGCCTCAAGAGAGAACTTACCGTCCGGAGTACATTCTCCGCCTGCAATACCAAGCTTTTCCTGGAGCTTATTGTAAATATCTCCTGAACCTTTAACATAGCAGGCTGTACCAAGACAGACTGAGATTTTATATTTTCCCTTTGGATTAAGAGAGAATTGAGCATAGAATGTAACTACGCCGTAAATCTTTTCAAGAGGGATACCTGTTTCATTTGAAATAATAGTTTGAACCTCAATTGGAAGATAACCGTAGATTTCCTGTGCCTTCTGGAGAATTGGCATTAAAGCGCCTTTTTCACCTTTTTTTTCCGCAATGACCTTAAGAAGCTGTGCCTCCTGTTCAGGAGTACCGCTGAAAGGTACCTTAGCTTTTGCTGAACCCATTGAATGAACCTCCTTGATTTTTAGTATGGATATACTACATAAATATGTATAAACCTGTCCATATAGAAGCTTAGGCAGGATAATCCCGTTCGGACAGATTTTTATAATGTAAGAAATTGAATAGCATGACAATTTCTCGGACATCCATATACTTTTACAATTATATCATAATGATGATTAAAATTCCATTCCTAAAAATGCACTAATACAAATCGACAAATTTAGTGCTTTTGTACAATGAAAGCTCTGAAAGGTCAATAAATGAGTAATATTCATGGAATAATCTGTTAATTATAACAATAAAAAACAGTATTTTAAATATTTTTACCTGCATGGTATATCAAAAACTACATATTGTTATTTCTACTTTGCATAACATTAATAGTAATTAATGTTAATAATATTACAAAAAATTAATTTTATAAATATTCAATTATTGATTGACAAAGTTCAGTATATAATGTATATTGAAATTACAAAAATATATTAATTACTGATTAAGGAGCATTTTTATGTATAGTTCGCTGCCGAAAGACCCAATGATTTTACTTAGTTTTGTTAATACAGAATTAAGAGATAACTTTTCAAGCTTTCAGGAATTCTGCAAGGCACACAGTATTTCAGAAAGTGAAATTAATGGTAAATTAAATGATATCGGTTACTTTTATAATGAAAAAACGAACAGCTTTAAATAATCAGCATAATGTTTACATATATCTTGTGTGATACAGTTTTTAATGGGAGGAAAAAATGAAAAGAAGTTTAATGGAAAAATGTGCAGCAGTTATGCTCACAGCAGCAATAACACTTGCTTCACTGCAATCAACAGCTGTTTTGGCTGAAAAAAGTGAAGCTCCGGAGGACGAACTCTATACTTTAACTTATAATCTGGATGGACTGGACATTGTCATTGACGATGAACCGATAAGTTCAGAAGAAGCATTTCCGCCTTTAACGGCTAAGGGCGGAAAAACAGTTATACTAAGTTCCTATGCACTTGAAAAAGAGGGATATGATTTTACGGGCTGGACATATGACAATGTTGTGATGTTTGAACCCGGTGATGTATTTGTTATGCCTGATGAAAACGTTGTTTTACAGCCTGTTTTGGCTGATGACGAGGATATGGGAGTCTATAAGGTCAACTATAATACTGAGGGTTATCCTTCAGTAGATAAAATTGTTGCAACAAAGAAAAATGCTAATTACCCTGTAAGAATATCCAATAACAGATGCCTTAGAGAGGGTTTTACTCAGATTGGCTGGACAGACGGAACACATACGTTTACTTCGTCAGATAAAATAATTATGCCTTCACATGATGTTGAACTTTATCCAAAGTGGTATGAAATGTTTGATGTATATTATGAAGCGGGTGATGTTGATAATATAAATGGTGCAAAATCCGTAGTGTTTAACAGAATGGAAACAAGTGTATTTGATGTTGCAAATGCATCAAGACTTTCACGTTCAGGCTATACAATTACAGGCTGGCTTTGTGATTATGACAATAAGGTGTATCCGCCTGTTTCCCAGTTTGAGATGCCGTCATCAGAGGTGCATTTTACAGCAGTCTGGACTCCTGCTGTATATTCTCTTACTTTTTACTCAAGTAATGATATGAAGCAGAAGTATCCTATAAAAGCTGAGTACAATTCAGAGCTTGTTATGCCTGAATGCAGTTTCAGATACTCGGGATATAAATTTGCAGGTTGGACATATAAAAATGAAACGTATCAGCCTGGTGATATTTTTACTGTACCCGCACTTTTGTCAGGGCAGTCAATAACATTTGGCACAGTTTGGGAAAAGGATACTGAATCTGATGAAAATGAAGTTCTTGATGTTTTTTCAATGATTGATGCAAGAAAAAAGTATAATAATGAAGCTGCACAAGAAATGGAAACGGAACTGGTTTCAAAATATGTATTGAATAATTATTAAAAACCTGTTCTCATAGTTTGTTTTGTCTTAAAACCTGTAACAATAAGGAGTTTTCTTTATTGTTACAGGTTTATGGTGTTTATAGGCGAAAGGTTACTTGCTTAAATTGATATGGTAATAGTCAACAAAAATGTTGATAGTTTTTTGTTGCGTTTTTGGAATAAAAAATATTGACATTTTTATTTAATCATGATATAATTTAAAAGCTGATTTAAGTTATGAAAAAATGACTGAATTAGTGTTGATAATGGAGAGGTGTCCGAGTGGTTTAAGGAGCTGGTCTTGAAAACCAGTGATACGGCAACGTACCGTGGGTTCGAATCCCACCCTCTCCGCCATTCCGTTACTTAATAAGTAACGGTTTTTTATTGTATTTTTTCATTTATTTTTTATGCAGACAGGCTTTGCTTTAAATGATTTGCGGAAAAGAAGTGATGAATTGAATAAAAAAGGCTTGGTTATCATATCAATAGGATTGATAGTAATTGTTTCTATTATAATGTACATATTGCTTTATGAAAAGGAAAGTGATTTTGAAATCAATATATATAATAGTAAAACAGAAGTAATTACAAGTACGATAATTAACACTTCAAATGAAAAAGCAAAAGAGACTACTGCTTATAAAAAAGAAATTGTAACGACTGAAAAACCTACAAAACCAACAGATGCAGTAATTGAATTTCCTATAAATATAAACACTGCAAACAAAGCGGAGTTAATGATGCTGGACGGAATTGGTGAAGCTCTTTCTGAAAGAATTATCCAGTACAGAGAAATGAATGGCGAATTTAAGAATATTGAGGAAATTATGTTGGTAAATGGTATAGGTCAAAGTAAATTTGAAGTTATATCTAAAAATATATATGTAGATAATCCTGTGTATTCGAATAGTGATGAAAGTGAAGAAGATACTGATGATGCTGACGCTGAAGAATTGACTGACATTGACTTAACGGAAGAATCTGAGGTTTATGAAACAGAAGCAGCGGAAGAAGCGACTGCGTACATTTTTACGAAATACGATTTAAATAAAGTGACAAAAGATGAATTGCTGACAATTCCGGAAATGACTGAAGAGAATGCAGAAAAAATATTATCACTAAGAGAGAGTATCGGTGAATTTTCACATGTTTATGAAATTTATTTAACAGATGGTATTTCAAGAACGCTTGCTGCGAAATATGTGGAGTATTTGGAAATTGTTGAATAAGCATAACTAAATTTTGCTAATTGATATTAAAATCAGTCATTGTGTCTTATTTTAACCGTTTTGTAACTATTTATAAATCTTCATAATTATTTTGTGAAAATTGACAAAAAAACATCTTGAGAAATGTGCAGAAAGACTAAAAAAGATTAAAGAATGATACAAAGCATTGACTTTGATAAAAAAATAAGGTATATTAATGATGCTAAAACAAGTGATTATTGTTGAATATTAATGACATTTTTTATCATACTTGTTTTATTTTTATTATGGTTACATCAGACTGCTTTATTCGTCTGTGTAATAAATTTACTGATTGCTTTGCAGCTGATATAGTGGGTTTTGGTTTGTAAAGTATGATGTAAGCTTTGAGTTTTTTGAAGGATTATTGTAAAATGATTCAAAGCTGATTAATTTATATGAGAGTACATTCACATATAAACTAAAGGTGAACAGGATTCTCAAAGTTGCTTGACATCATGGAAAGACATGAATTTTTGATTTTTATATCAAACATATTATATTAATTTTAATATAATATATATTTAAGGAGGAAATTTCAAATGAACAAACTTAAAAGAACATTGGCATTAGTTGCTACTCTTGCTATGGCTACAACAGCTTTCGCTAGCTGTGATAACGGTAAGGAGTCATCAAAGGCTGAATCATCAAAGGCAGAATCTTCAGCTGCTGAATCTTCAGATGCTGAGTCATCAGACGCAGAGTCATCAGATGATGATTCAACTGCTGATCCAAGTGCTAAGTCAGAAGAAGTTGGTGCAATCGACAGCAGCCTTAAGACAGGCGGAGACACATTCACAGTTTCATCATGGAACGCTGACGATGCTGAAGCTCTTATCAAGCAGTGGGAATCAGTTTCAGGCAAGAAGGCTAAGTTCAACAACATGAGCTGTGCCGGCGGTGAAGCTGCTGAAAAGTACAACAACATGTTTAATGCAGGCGATGATATCGACCTCTTCTTCGTTGAAGCTGACTGGGCTCTCCAGTTCGTAAATGATGATACAAAGACAGTTGCTCTTGACAAGCTCGGCTTTACAGATGCTAACTTTGCTGAAATGTATGCATATACAGACGAAATCGGTAAGGACCTCAACGGTGTTCGTAAGGGTGCTTCATGGCAGGCTGCTGCTGGCGGTTTTGCTTACAGAACAGACCTTGCTGAAAAGTACCTTGATGTTAAGACACCTGAAGAAATGCAGGCTAAGATCGGTACATGGGATGGTTTTGTAGATGCTGCTCAGACTGTTGCAGATGCTACAGACGGAAAGACAGCTCTCTGTGATACACTCGGCGGTCTCTGGCAGGTATTTGCTGCTGGTAGAACAAGTGCTTGGGTACAGAACAACACACTCGTAATTGATGATTCATGCAAGGAATTTGCTGATCTTGCTAAGAAGCTCTGGGATATGGGCGGTGTTACACAGTATGATCAGTGGGGCAATGAATGGAAGCCAATGGGTCAGACTGATGAAGTAATGGGTTACTTCGTATCAACATGGGGCTTTGGTGATACAATCCTCGTTGGTGCTGCTGGCGGTAAAGGCGGTGCTACATATGGTAAGTGGAATGTTTGTGTAGGCCCACAGGAATACTTCTGGGGCGGTACATGGATGGTTGTTAGCCCTGACACTGATAACGCAGAAGAGTGCCAGAGCTTTATCAAGACATTTACTGTTGATGATGCTCAGATCAAGGAATACGCTCTCAGCAAGCCTGAATACTGCAACAACACAACTGTAATGGCTGAAATCATTAAGGAAGCTGCTGCTGATACATCAGTATACAAGGATACATTAGTTCTTGATAACCTCCAGGGTCAGAACTACTTTGAAGTTCTTGATGAATCAGTTAAGGGTGTAGACCTTAAGGGTCTTATCACACCTTATGATGCTACAATCAAGGCTAAGTTCATGGATACAGTTAAGAACGACTATGTTGTAGGTGGAAAGTCATGGGATGACACAATGACAGCATTCAAGAAGGCTGTTAAGGGTGAAATCGATTCTCTCAACGTTGAATAATTAGTAATATACGAAAATTAATTGTCAAATTAATTGCCTACGGAATGCTTTGCGTTCCGTAGGTGTATATTTATATCAAACAAATTGAGAGGGTGTGTTTTATGGCGTCAGCTGCACAAAAAAGAATTAAGTCAATCAGCTATGCTAAATATGGATACCTGTTTATTTTGCCATTTTTCCTCGTTTATGCTATTTTTCAGCTCTGGCCTTTGATCAACACTTTTATTCTGAGCTTTTATGGTAACGGTAATAGAGTTATTGGTAAGGATATTATGACAGGTCAGGATTTAATCAATGAAACACATAATGATGCATTTGTTGGTTTAGACAATTTTAAGGCTTTACTTTTCGGCGGCAAGGATGAATTTGATGCTGCTACTGTTCAGCATGAACAGTTTTTTAAAGCTTTTGGTAATACTTTGATTTTGTGGATAGGCAACTTTATTCCACAGATTATCTTGTCTTTATCTCTTGCTGTTTGGTTTACAGATGCTAAACTCAAGATCATGGGTAAAGGCTTCTTTAAGGTTGTTATGTATATGCCTAATATTATAACAGCTGCATCAGTTTCTGTTCTCTTCCTTGCTCTTTGTGCACAGAAGGGTACAGTTAATCAGATTTTGAATGGAATGGGCTTTGAGAGTGTTGACTTTATCAATACTACAAAGGCAAGAGGTGTTGTCATGTTTATTCAAACCTGGATGTGGTTTGGTAATACAATGATTATGCTTATGTCAGGTATTATGGGTATCAGTCCCTCACTTTTTGAAGCTGCTGACATAGATGGTGCAAGCAGTTCTCAGACATTTTGGAGAATTACTCTTCCTCTTCTGAGTCCTATTATGGTCTACACTGTTGTTACTTCAATGATTGGTGGATTACAGATGTTTGATATTCCATTCCTCTTCCATAATGGTACTGAGGTTAGGGATGATATCAGAACTATTGCTGTTTATATTCTTCAGAAGTATAAAAACAAGAATGGTTATCAGTTCGGTTATGCCGGTGCTGCGTCAGTTCTTCTTTTCTTTGTTACTATTATTCTTGGTTCAATTACCTTTGCATTTAATAGAGATAAAGATGAAGCAGCTAAGAGAAAGCAGCGCAGAATGCTCGTAAAGCAGGCTAAGGCTAAAAATAAGCAGTTTGGAGGTCTTAGTATATGAGTATGAAATCAACTTATGATGAACCAAAAGCAAATTATTCATTTAAGATTAAGCTTAAATCATGGTCATTGTTCCTTTTAATGGTTATTCTTACTGTAATTTGTTTATTTCCTATTCTTATTCTTCTTGTAAATGCAACTAGAGATTCTGTTGCAATTATGAATGGTTTTACAATCGTTCCTGGAAAGGCTTTGGCAGAAAACTTTAAGCAGCTTACAACCAATCCAAACTTTGCAAGCTCAGTTAATATAGCATATGGTTACCTTAACAGTGCTATTATTACAATTTCTGCTTGTGCATTGACAGTATTTTTCTCTGCACTTACAGCTTATGGTATTCAGGTATATGATTTTAAGCTTAAAGAAATTTCATATACAGCTATACTTATCGTAATGATGGTTCCGATTCAGGTTACAGGTGCCGGCTTCCTTAACTTTATGATCAAGTTAGGTCTTCATAACACAAAGTGGCCTTTGATAATTCCTGCTGTTGCAGCTCCTGCTGTAGTATTCTTCATGCGTTCATACATGAAGTCATCATTTCCACAGGAAATTGTTGAAGCTGCAAGAATTGACGGCTCAGGTGAATTCAGCACATTTGTAAAAATTGCTATTCCAATGATGAAGCCTGCTATTGCAGTACAAGCTATCTTTGCATTCATTGCTAACTGGAATAACCTTTATACACCACAGATGATTCTTCTCTCTGTTGATGTTAAAAAGAAAACACTTCCAATGATGATTTCTTCACTTATGGCTAGTGATAAGATTGACTATGGTGTTGTATACATTACAATTGCACTTTCAATTCTTCCTATCATCATTGCGTATATTTTCCTTTCAAAGTTCATTATTGCAGGTGTAGCACTTGGCGGTGTAAAGGAGTAAAATCAAATTATTTTTGATTAACAATAAAAAGCTGGATATAGTTTTTATATAAAAATAACCGCAGTATTTATATGCTGCGGTTACTTTATTTATGAAAACAGTTTTATAAAGAGTTCAGGGAAGCCATAACAAAGTATGCACATTATTGCTGAAGCAATGCAGATACCAAGTAAGATTGCAGGAACAGCTTTTTTAAGTTTAATTCTTCTTAAAACAGCAATAAGTGAGCCTGTCCATGCACCTGTTCCTGGAAGAGGAATACCAACAAACAGCATTAGGAATATAAATTCGCCTTTTTCCATTTTATCACTTTTGTTCAATGACTTGTTTTCAAGGTAAAGAACAAATTTGGTAAGACCGGGAATTTTATGTTTTTTTACCCATGCAAAGAATTTGTCAACAAACATAAGTATAAATGGTATCGGGAGAATATTTCCGATAATACAAACCCATATTGCTTTCCAGAGTGTCATATTAAGAAGTCGTGCTGCAATGATACCTCCTCTTAGCTCAACAAGCGGTAATATTGAAACAAGAAATGGAATAAGCCATTCAGGTATGCCATGGGCGGCAAGCCATGCGGTGAAAGATTCTGTAATTTCTGACATAATTTTATTTCCTTTCAAATAACATTTTCCTGTATATTATCTCATAAAAAAACGAATAAGTCAATATATAATCTTAGAGCTTAACTATTTTTAACATAATTAGCTTTCTTTTTAATAGTTAAAAGATAAATATAATTAAATTCGATAAAATTCGACAAAAAATTAAAAAAAACACCTTGAAATTTATATTGGAAATATGATAAACTATTTCTTGTAGAAAAGAAGGAGGTTTTGATGAACAACAAAATTAAGGTCATGATTGGTGATGATTCTGCCGAATACGGTGTGAATTTAGCCAGCAAACTGCGTGAAAGCGGTTTATACGCTTATACGAGAAGAAAGGACGGCAATGTTCTGTTAGAATCAATAAAAAATGATTCTCCGGATGTTGTTGTCGTAGATTTGACAGTTCCGAATTTAGATGCCATTGCACTTATGAAAAGAACTTCAAAAATGAACATCAAAAAGCCTGAGTTTATAATTACTTCAGCTTTTGATAATCATTTTATCGAGCGTCAGGCAATTGAAAATGGTGCTGCATATTTTCTTGTTAAACCGTTTGAGGCAGACACACTTTGCTCTGTAATCAAGGCAGTTGCAAAAACAGAAGTAGAAGAAGATTGTGATGATTTGGAATTTGTCGTAACGGATATTATTCATCAGATTGGAATACCTGCACATATTAAAGGTTATCATTATCTGAGAACTGCTATTTTGTCAGCGATTGAAAATCAGAGCTTGCTGGACAGTGTAACTAAGATGCTGTATCCGACTGTGGCTAAAACTTATGAAACGACTTCATCAAGAGTTGAGCGTGCAATAAGACATGCAATTGAAATTGCTTGGGACAGAGGAAATATGGAAGTTATTAATTCGTTTTTTGGTTATACGATTAATAATTACAAAGGAAAGCCTACAAATTCTGAATTTATTGCATTAATAACGGACAAGCTGCGTTTAAAATATAAGTCTGTTGTTCAGTTGAGATGATATGCTTTAATGCAATTATCTTGCTATACTTAATTCTATCGCAAATGCCTGTAAGACGTGTAAATGTTTTATAGGTAATGTCAAGGCAATACTGCATTTTTTGTGCGGTGTTGCCTTGACTTTTTTTTGTGATAATGTTATACTAATATAAATTGGAATTTGTGAAAATCGGGATTTATTTCGCTTTTGACTTTTCTGTTTTAAACTAAGAATTTCGGGCATCAGGGCTATTGCTTTGTTATCGGATTAGTAAACTTGTTTTAATGATTAAGCTATAACTATGTCCGATTGCAGGTTGCATTCGGATTATTTTTTGCCCTAAGAGAATTATGGAGGTTAAATGAATAAAAGAATAGCAGTAATTGCAATTGTAATTGACGCATCAGAATCTGTTCAGGAGGTAAATCAGGTTCTGCATGAAAAAAGTTCAATTATAATCGGACGTATGGGGATACCGTATAAGGAACGAAATGTATCGGTAATTTCATTATCAGTTGACGGAACTCCCGATGAAATAAGCAGCCTTACAGGAAGGTTGGGACAAATCAAAGGAGTATCTGTTAAAGCAGCAATATCAAAGAATTAGAGAGGAAAAGAAAAATGTATAATGTAAAATCGTTAAATGCAGAAGAATTTATTAATCACGAGGAGATTCTGGAATCTCTTGAATATGCTGAAAAAAATAAGTCGAATACAGCGCTTTTAAATGAAATACTTGAAAAGGCTGAGCAAAGAAAAGGTCTTACTCATAGGGAGGCGGCAGTTCTTCTTGAATGTGATAATGAGGAAATTAATCAAAAAATCTACAAACTCGCCGAACAGATAAAGAAAGACTTTTACGGCAACAGAATAGTAATGTTTGCACCGCTTTATCTTTCAAATTACTGTATAAATGGTTGTGTGTACTGTCCGTATCATAAGAAAAACTGCCATATAAAGAGAAAAAAGCTCACTCAGGAAGAAATAAAGAGGGAAGTAATTGCACTTCAGGATATGGGCCATAAGCGACTTGCAATTGAAGCAGGTGAAGACCCTGTCAATAATCCGATAGAGTATATTCTGGATTCAATTAAGACTATATATTCAATAAAGCACAAGAATGGTGCAATAAGACGAGTAAATGTAAACATCGCTGCAACAACTGTTGAAAATTACAGAAAGCTCAAGGATGCAGGTATAGGTACATATATTTTATTCCAGGAAACCTATCATAAGGAGAGTTATGAGAAACTTCATCCAACAGGTCCGAAGCATAATTACAATTATCACACTGAAGCCATGGACAGAGCTATGGACGGCGGTATTGATGATGTCGGACTTGGCGTATTGTTCGGTCTTGAGCTTTACAGATATGAACTTGTAGGACTTCTGATGCATGCTGAGCATCTTGAAGCTGTACATGGCGTAGGTCCTCATACAATTTCAGTTCCACGTCTTAGACGTGCAGATGATATTGATCCTGATGATTTTGACAACGGAATTGATGATGATACATTTGCAAAGATTGTAGCAGTAATAAGAATTGCAGTACCGTATACAGGTATGATAATATCAACAAGAGAAAGTAAAGTCTGTCGAGAAAGGGTACTTCATCTAGGAATATCACAGATAAGCGGAGGTTCAAGAACAAGCGTCGGAGGATATGTTGAAGAAGAAACTGAAGAAGAAAATTCAGCACAGTTTGATGTAGAGGATAAACGTACACTTGACCAGGTTGTAAATTGGCTTATGACAATGGACTATATTCCGTCATTCTGTACCGCATGTTACAGAGAGGGCAGAACAGGTGACAGATTTATGCAGTTGTGTAAGTCAAAACAGATTCAGAACTGCTGTCATCCTAATGCACTTATGACTCTTAAAGAATATCTGGAGGACTATGCCTCGGAAGACACAAAGGAAATAGGGGATAAACTTATTATTAAAGAGCTTGCAAATATCCCAAATGAAAAGGTTAAGGAAATTGTAGTTAAAAATCTCGAAAACATTAAAAACGGACAGCGTGATTTCAGATTTTAGGCAGTATCGAGAAACTACCTATAGCAATGCAATAAAATAATGTGACATAAGATGGCAAAAGCAAATCGCATAGTACAAGGCAGACGACGAAAGCATACTGTCGTATGGTGAGGAGGACAACGCAGTAATATGCGGTTTGAATTGTCAGATTAGTTGCAGCATTTTGTTGTATTGCTATAGTATAAATGGAAGGAATAAGCAATATATTATAGCAATATAGCCTTAACTATATAATGATATTACAGGGAGTGTTTGTATTGATATGCAGTCTTGAAACCTTAAAGGGCAAAGAAGTTATAAATGCTGAAAATGGTGAAAGACTGGGATTTATTGATGATGTTGAGTTTAATCTTAAAACTGCTGAAATAGCGTCATTTGTTATTTATGGACGTGAACGGCTTTTCGGATTGCTTGGACGTGAAGAAAACATTGTGATTTCCTGCGAAGAAATAAAGGTTATAGGTACTGACGTAATTTTAATAGTACAAAAAGAAAGGAAATTTGCAAATTCAACAAATACAAGTTCAAATGGTATAAAAAGCTTGTTAAAATGGTAGAATAAAAAAACTTGCAATTAGTTTAATAATATGGTATAATATTAAAGCAATTCGCACGCTTGTACTTTTGCAGGCTCGGTGCCTTGTCTGAAGCAAGGTCGTCTGCAAGTTAAGTCGGCGGAGGTAATTTAAAACCAATTAAGGAGGACTACACAATGGGAGTAGTATCAATGAAACAGCTTCTTGAAGCCGGTGTTCACTTCGGTCACCAGACAAGAAGATGGAATCCAAAAATGGCACCATACATTTTTACTGAAAGAAACGGTATCTATATTATCGATCTTCAGAAAACAGTTAAGAAGCTTGAAGAAGCTTACATGTTTGTTCGTGACCTCGCAGCACAGGGTGAGAATGTACTTTTCGTAGGTACAAAGAAACAGGCTGGCGATTCTGTTAAGGAAGAAGCTATCCGTGCAGGTGCTCACTATGTAAATGCTCGTTGGCTCGGCGGCATGATGACAAACTTCAAGACAATTCAGACAAGAATTAAAAGACTTGAGCAGCTTCATGCTATGGAAGAAGACGGAACATTCGCACTTCTCCCTAAGAAAGAAGTTGTAAAGCTTAACCTTGAAATTGAAAAGCTTGAAAAGTTCCTTGGCGGTATCAAGACAATGGAGAAGCTTCCGGGTGCATTGTTTATCGTTGACCCAAGAAAAGAAAAGATTGCTGTTGCAGAGGCTAAGAAGCTCAATATCCCAATTGTTGCTATTGTAGATACAAACTGTGATCCTGATGAAGTTGATTACGTTATTCCTGGTAATGACGATGCTATCAGAGCTGTTAAGCTTATTGCAGGTACAATTGCTAATGCTATTATTGAAGGCAGACAGGGTGATGACGCTGCTGCTGAAGAGGCACAGGCAGAAGAAACTGTAGCCGAGGAAGCTGTACAGGCTGAATAATCATAAAATTTAAACCCGAATGAAAGTTCGGGTTTTTCAATAACTAATTTGGAGGAAAATACAATGGGTAAAGTATCTGTTCAGGAAATAAAAGAACTTATGAAATCAACCGGTGTTGGCATGATGGATTGTAAGAAAGCACTTGTTGAAGCTGACGGCGATGTTGAAAAGGCTATCCTTCTTCTTCGTGAAAAAGGTCTTGCTACACAAGCTAAGAAGTCAAGCAGAGTAGCTGCTGAAGGTATCGTTATGGCTCTTACTAACGATGACCATACAGTTGGTGCAGTTGTTGAAGTTAACGTAGAAACAGACTTCGCTGCCGGTAATGAAGAATTTAAGCAGTTTGTTACAAATGTTGCTAAGACAATTATTGAAACAAATCCTGCTGATATTGATGCACTTAATGCTACAAAAATCGTTGGCGGAGATAAGACTGTTGACGAAACTCTTCAGGAATTATTCCTTAAGATTCGTGAAAATATGAAGATTCGTCGTTTTGAAAGACTTGAAGGCCTTCTCATTCCTTACGTTCATGGCGGCGGTAAGATTGGTGCAATGGTAAATCTTGACACAAAGGCTGGTGCAACACCTGCTGTTCTTGAAGCTGGTCTTGACTGTGCCCTTCAGGTTGCTGCTATGAATCCACCTTACCTCAAGAGAGAAGATGTACCTGCATCAGCTCTTGAAGAAGAAAAGAAGATCATGCTTGCTCAGATGGCAGAAGATCCTAAAATGGCAAATAAGCCTGAGCAGGTTAGAGTTAAGATTGTTGAAGGAAAGCTTGGCAAGTACTATGAAGAAAATTGTCTTCTTGAGCAGGATTTTGTTAAGGAGAACAAGATGACAATTACAGAATACCTCAATTCTGTTGCTAAGGAAGTAGGTTCACCTATTACTATTTCACAGTTTGTACGTTTTGAAAGAGGCGAAGGTATCGAAAAGAAAGCAGATAACTTTGCTGATGAAGTTGCAAGCATGATTAAGTAATCAAGTGTAATTATATCGCTTTTAAAAAGTCATTTCTGATGCAAATTCTCAGAAATGACTTTTTTGATTTATAATTGTTCTAATATAAAAATACCTCACATAATATTATATAGTATGTTTTATGGAGGTATTTATGAAAATAAAGAAAATAACTGCAATTTTTACTTGCTTGATGCTTGTTTTATGTTGTATTCCGATATATGCTGATGAGATTAATTCTGTTACATCGTATATACTTATAGAAGCAAGAACGGGTACAGTACTGGAGGAAAAAGATTCCCAAAGGGAATTAAACTGCGGATACCTTTCAAAGCTTATGTCACTGTTGATTATCGCCGAGGATATTGAAACAGGTAAATACAAGCTGGATGATGTTCTGACAGCACCCAATGCTGTTACAGGTACTAAAGGTTCGGTTGTATGGCTTGAAGCAGGGGATAAAATGACTGTTGAAGAACTTTTAAAGTCGGTTATAATTGGAAATGCAAATGATGCTCTAACGGTTCTTGCAGTGGCATCACAGCAAAATATTGAAAAGTTTACATCAGAAATGAACAGACGTGCTTTTGATTTGGGATTGCGTAATACAGTATTTATGTCACCGCATGGGTATTACAATCAAAAGGAATACACAACAGCACATGATATGGCCATTATATGTTCAGAGCTTTCGCATTATGAGTTCCTTGAGCCATATTTCAAGACATGGCGTGACTTTGTGAAAGAAGGACAGACAGAGCTTGTAAATGAAAATACACTTTCCAGAACATATAAAAGCCATTTGGGATATAAAGCAGCACATTCCGAGCAGTCGGGATACTGCATAGCAGAAGCTGGGATTTCTGATGATGGAAACAAATTTATTGCGGTAGTATTAGGAGCTGATGACGAAGATACAATGTTTTCAACGGCAAAAAAGCTTGTCAATAAAGGCTTTAACGAATATAAGGTAACTGTTCCGGGATTTCTTGATGAATTGTTGCTGCCAATGAAAGTAAAGCATGGCGTTGACAGTGCAGTTGAGCTTGAACTGAAATCGCAAAACAGCATAGTAATTCCAAGAAATGTTAGTGAACTTTCAAATGTTGTTGTTCTGCCGCAGTTTGTGTCAGCACCAATAAAAAGGGGACAAAAAATAGGATGTATAGGTTTCTATAATAAGGACACACTTGTTTATGAAACAGAAATAATAGCAAAAAATGATGTGGATAAAACATCAATGTTATTTGTATTTAAGAAAATGTTGTTGAATTTACTGAAAAAGTGTTAGAATATTTGTAAAGTATAAACAATAATTAAATATATGCTTGAAAAAAATGAAAAAATATAGTATTATAATATTGGTAAAATATATTGTATTAGCTCTTTGTTGAACCGATAATTATTTGACATGCCATACCTTTCAGCGGAGTGATAATACAAATCTGGAGGTAATTTTTAAATGTCATTAAAACTTAATACAAAATATCTTGAAAGTTTTATTAACAGCGATGAATTAACCGGCATAAAAACTCAGGTTGAGGCTGCCGCAAAAACTCTTCATGAAAAGTCAGGTCTTGGAAATGACTTTTTAGGTTGGGTTAATCTTCCTACTGATTATGATAAGGACGAATTTGCAAGAATTAAAGCAGCTGCTAAGAAAATTCAGTCTAATTCAGATGTGCTTATTGTTATTGGTATAGGCGGTTCATATCTTGGTGCAAGAGCTGCAATTGAGCTTCTTAAATCGCCTTTATATAATAACTTGAAAAAGGATACACCTGACATTTATTATGTCGGCAACAATATAAATCCTACTTACCTCAATGAAATAATTTCACTTTGTGAGGACAAGGATTTTTCAGTTAATGTAATTTCAAAATCAGGTACAACAACAGAACCTGCTCTTGCTTTCAGAGTTTTCAAGAAATTAGTTGAGGACAAGTACGGCAAGGAAGGTGCTAAGGATAGAATTTTTGCTACAACAGATAAGGCAAGAGGAACTCTTAAGAGCCTTTCAGATACAGAGGGTTATGAAACATTTGTCATTCCTGATGATGTTGGCGGACGTTTCTCTGTTCTTACAGCAGTCGGACTTCTTCCTATTGCTGTTGCAGGCTGCGATGTAGATGCAATAATGGCTGGTGCTGCAAAGGCTCAGAAGGACTATATGGCTGATTTTGACAATAACGACTGCTATAAATATGCAGCATTGAGAAATATCCTTTACAGAAAAGGTAAGTCAGTTGAAATGCTCGTTTCTTACGATCCTGCATTTGTTACAATGGCTGAATGGTATAAGCAGCTCTTTGGTGAAAGTGAAGGCAAGGACAACAAGGGCATTTTCCCATCAGCAGCTGTATTTTCAACAGATCTTCATTCTATGGGCCAGTTCATTCAGGAAGGCTCAAGAGTTATGTTTGAAACTGTTGTTGATATAAAGAATCCTAAAAAGGATTTCTTCCTTGAAGATGACGCTGAAAACCTTGACGGACTTAACTTCCTTACAAATCAAAATATGTCTGTTGTAAACAGAAAGGCTTTTGAGGGTACAGTTCTTGCTCATACAGAGGGCGGAGTTCCGAATATTATTATTGAGCTTGATGACACAGCAGAAGAAAACTTCGGCTACCTTGTATATTTCTTTGAAAAAGCATGTGCTATTTCAGGATATGTTCTTGGTGTAAATCCATTCAATCAGCCTGGAGTTGAAAGCTATAAGGCTAATATGTTCGCTCTTCTCGGCAAACCGGGATATGAGGGACAAAAAGCTGCTTTAGAAGCAAAGTTGGGCTAATATCCTGACTTTAAATAAATTATGTTGCCGTATGGCAATGGAAGGAGAAAATTATGATTAAACTTATTACAGGTAAAAAAGGTACAGGAAAAACTAAAATCCTTATTGATATGATTAATGACTCAGTATCAACAACAAATGGCTGTCTTGTTTGTATTGAGAAAGGTGAAACACTCAGAAGCTCAATCAGCTATAAGGTTAGATGGTGCGGAGTAGAACAGTTCAACATCAGCGGATATGATGCTTTCTATGGTTTCCTTGCAGGTATGCTTGCAGGAAACTATGACATCAAGGAAATTTTTGTTGACGGTATCATTAAAATCGGCGGTGCTGACCTTAATGAACTCGGCGTAATGCTTGATAAGCTCCAGACTCTTACAGGCAGTGATACAACAATTGTTTTCACAATCTCTGCTGATAACGCTGAACTTCCTGCTTCAGTTACTAAGTTCCTTGATTAATAATTTATTTGGCAGAGAAGCTTATGTTTCTCTGCCGGATAATTTTAAAAAAACTATTGACACTTTTTATTTATTAGTGTATAATATATTTTGTAATGCTCTAAAGGATAAAACACGATGATTATTGTTTTAAAACAGCTTTTTAATATCATTGGAGAACGAAAAGACATTGATTACTATATTCCGATTGAGGAACTTTCTTCAGTCAGCGGATATAATTTTATTTCTCCGGTACATGTTAAAGGTGAAATTTTCAATAAAACAGGTATTGTACATCTGAATTATTCGGTTGATTTCACACTTAAAATCATATGCGACAGATGCTTGAAAGAACTTGATAGAGATTATCATTTTGATTTTGAACATATTGTTGTTGGTTCTGCTGATTGCAGTAATGATGAATATATTGTAGCTGATGGCGAGAGCATTGATTTGAATGATATTGCTGTATCAGATTTGCTGCTTCAATGTCCTACAAAGTTTCTTTGTGATGAAGAATGCAAAGGACTTTGCATGATTTGTGGCTGTGACCTTAATGAATCTGAATGCGATTGTCTAAAATAAAGGCAGTTTATGCTTTATAAGGAGGTGCCAACATGGCTGTACCAAAGAGAAAAACTTCTAAGGCTAGACGTGATAAAAGACGTTCTGCTGTTTGGAAGCTCGATGCTCCTGCAATGAGCAAGTGCGATAATTGTGGTGCTATTAAGGCTCCACACAAGGTTTGCAAGAATTGTGGATTCTACAAGGGCGTTGAGGTTATCAAGGTTGACGCTGAATAAGCCGAAATTCCCTATATGTAAGGAGGAGAGGAGGAGTAATCTTTCTCTCTTTTTTCAATTTAAAATGTGTGTTGCCTTAAAAGGAAAGGAGAAAAATATATGCCATTGCCTATTGTTGCAGTTGTTGGAAGACCTAATGTTGGTAAATCAACACTTTTTAATAAGCTGATTGGTCAAAGACTTTCCATAGTTGAAGATACTCCGGGTGTAACCCGTGACCGAATCTATTCAAAATGTGAATGGAGAGGCAGAGAGTTTATGGTTGTAGATACAGGAGGTATCGAACCGGAAAGCGATGATATAATTTTATCGCAAATGAGAAGGCAAGCAGAGCTTGCTATTGAAAAAGCAGATGTTATTGTTCTTGTTACAGATGTTCGCTGTGGTGTTACGGCTAACGATTATGCTGTTAGCGATATGCTTATGAAAAGCGGAAAGCCTGTTGTTCTGGCAGTTAATAAATGTGATGCACTTGGTGAGCCTCCAATGGAATTATATGAGTTCTATAATCTTGGAATCGGTGAGCCGTTTCCTGTATCATCTGTTCATGGTCATGGAACAGGAGATATGCTTGACGAGATAATAAAGTATTTTCCTGATGAAATTGAAGAAACAGAAGATGATGATTCAATTAAGGTTGCTATCATTGGTAAGCCGAATGTCGGCAAATCCTCATTAATAAATCGAATTTCAGGTGAAGAACGTGTAATTGTTTCAAATATTGCAGGTACAACGAGAGATGCAACAGATACTGTTATTGAAAACGAGAACGGAAAATTTATTTTCATTGATACTGCAGGAATAAGAAAAAAATCGAAAATCAATGATAAGGTTGAGCATTACAGCGTTTTGCGAGCTTATATGGCAGTTGACAGAGCTGATGTATGCGTTATCGTCATTGATGCCGAGGTAGGCTTTACAGAACAGGACTCAAAGGTTGCAGGATATGCTCATGAGCAGGGCAAAGCTTGTGTGGTTGCAGTTAATAAGTGGGATGCTATTGAAAAAACTGATAAAACGATGCAGGAATACAAAACAAAGCTTGAAAATGATTTCAGTTTTATGTCATACGTACCTTTTGTGTTTATATCAGCAAAAACAGGACAGCGAGTAAATAAACTTTTTGAACTTATAAAGTATGCATATGACCAGAATTCAATGCGTATATCAACAGGAATGCTGAATGACGTTCTTGCCTATGCAACGTCAAGAGTTCAGCCGCCTTCAGATAAAGGAAGAAGACTGAAAATTTATTATATGACTCAGCCGTCCACAAGACCGCCAACGTTTGTTACCTTTGTAAATCGTGCTGATTTATTTCATTTTTCATATCAGAGATATATCGAAAATCAAATTCGTTCCACATTTGGACTCGAAGGAACTCCGATCAGGTTTGTTGTCAGAGAGCGTGGAGGAACCGACAAATGATGAACATTGCATTGTCAATTGCTATAGCTGCCTTAATATCCTATTTATTAGGCAGCTGCAATTTCTCGATTATAGTAGTAAGGCTTTTGAAAAATGAAGATGTCAGGAATTTTGGAAGTCATAATGCAGGGCTGACAAATACACTCAGGTGCTTTGGAAAAGGATGTGCCTTACTCACATTAATAGGTGATTTGTCAAAGGGAGTTGTGGCAGTAACGCTGTCCCGCTGTCTGTGCAGATTAATGGAGGGCGGATTATCTCCGGATAATGATACTCATTATATTGGCTATATAGCAGGATTTTTTGCAATTATAGGTCATATTTTCCCAATATATTACGGATTCAAAGGCGGAAAAGGAGTTCTTGTGGGCGTTTCAACCTTTATTGCGGTTGACCCTGTCATTTTCTTTATTTTAATTGCAATTTTTGCAGTTATTCTCGCTGTTTCCAAGTATGTATCACTTTCGTCAATTATTGCGTCCTTGTGTTGTCCGATTGCAACATTTTTACTTCACTTTTTCTTCTTTGATGATACATTGCTGCATACGCTTTTGTATAGCATTCTTTCATTGATAATGGCTTCAGTTGTTGTATATATGCATAAAACTAATATAGAGCGTTTAAAAAATGGAACGGAAAACAGATTTTCTTTTAAATCAAAAGCTTAGGGCAGCATGATACATAATTTGTTTAAATATCTTTTGTGTTAACAGCCTTAAAGTTTGTATAAAGGAGTGATTTTGTGGCAAATGTAACTATTCTGGGTTCAGGTGGATTTGGACTTAGTCTTGCTGTTATGGCTGACAGATTAGGACATAAGGTAACAGTATGGTCTAAATTTCAATCAGAAATTGATGAAATAAGAGCTAAAGGTGAGCATATTCAAAAGCTCCCCGGAGTTTTGATTTCTGAAAACATAGTATTAACAAGTGATATTTCATGTATTAATGGATGTGATATGATTATTTTTGGAATACCGTCCTCATTTGTACGAGATGTAGCTAAATTGGCAAAGTCGTATGTAACACCTGAAATGATTGTTGTAAATACAGGAAAAGGGCTTGAAGAAGGCACATTTAAAACCTTGAGTCAGGTTCTTGGTGAGGAGCTTGCAAATGAAAATATCGTTATTTTGTCAGGACCTTCGCATGCTGAGGAAGTAGCAAGAAGTATACCGACTACAGTTGTAGCAGCGTCACAAAATTATGAAGCAGCAAAAAAGGTGCAGGAAATCTTGTCAAACAAGGTATTCAGAATATATCTTAACATGGATGTTATTGGCTGTGAGGTAGGCGGAGCATTAAAAAATATAATAGCACTTTGTGCAGGTATATGTGACGGACTGCGTTATGGTGATAATACAAAAGCAGCTTTAATGACAAGAGGAATTCATGAAATAGCTAAACTCGGTACTGCAATGGGCGGTAAGATTGAAACATTCAGCGGACTGACTGGAATTGGTGATTTGATAGTAACCTGCACAAGTATGCACAGCAGGAACAGACGTGCAGGCATTTTGATAGGAGAGGGATTTACTCCTGAAGAAGCAGTTAATAAAGTTGGTACAGTTGAGGGGTATCATTGCTGTAAGGTTGCCTATGAGCTTGCACAGAAGCTAGGAGTTGATATTCCTATAACAGAGCAGCTTTATGAAGTACTGTTCAAAAAAGGTGATGTTAAAAAAGCACTTGACCGTCTTATGATGCGTCCGCATAAATATGAAATGGAAAAATTTGATAATTAAGACATTGTTAAAAGAAATATATACATATCTCTTATGACGACAGTGTCAAAAAAAGTTGCTGCATTTAAAATGCAGCAACTTTTTTATTATGATTGTTCGTCAACTCGTCTTTTAACTTCACGAGTTAATTCATCAAATAAAACTTTAGGATTACATTTTTCATATTCAGTTACATATTCATTCCATGCTGATTCAAAGTCATTGCTCATTACGACATTAGGAAGATATTTAAGCTTTGTTTGTTCAATTGATTTCAAAGCTCTGCCATAGTCTGTATCAGTAGTAAATGTGTTGCTGTAAGACCACATAGGGTACCAAGCAGGGTTTTCCTCAGCTTTATTAAGCATTTCAACATATGTTTTTACTCCATAAGCATCAAAGCATTCTTTCATTATGTCACCTAAACCCTTATAGAACTCGGACGGCTGATATGCAGGACAATATGCATTTATACCATCATGATTCATGCCGAAATAATATGGGAAATATGTATATTCACATAAATTTTTATATGCATATTCAGAATTGCTTCGATTTGCTGTTTGTTCGTCAGTGCAATAGAACAGACCGTCGTCATCAACCATATAATCCTTGCCTTCTATTCCCCAAAAACGGAGAGTTAAAATCTCAGGTGATAATAAGTCATTTAAGAATTTCAGTGCTCCTTCAACGTCATCACAGCTTGTTGAAATTGTAATACCCATAGAATCATCGAAAGCCGGCTGCGAATGATAATGCTCCTCAATGCCCTCATCAATTACAACTCCCAAAGGTACATATTGACATTCATCGGGAAGTTCATAGGTTGCTCGCTGAAAGTTCCATTTTTGATCAGCCATTCCAAGAACATTGCCTGTTCTGATTTTATCATAATATTGATCTTGATTTAAAACAAAACAATCAGGGTCAATAATGCCTTTTTTATATTCTTCATTGAGTTTCTTGAACCAACGCTTTGCTGTATCTGAAAGATTATAATCAACTGCTTCGAGTGTATCGGGATCAACGATACAACAACCATCATTAGGATATCCGGCTAAAAATTGCGGCGGATTATCAAGGCAGAAGAAGATTGTAGGATCGGCAAGAATTTCGTAACCAATATTTGGAGTTCCGTCTTCTGCAATTGGATTTGCTTCAACATACCTTTCAAGCAAATCAAAATATTCGTCAAGTGTTGTTATTTTAGGGTATCCTCCCCATTTCAGCACCTTTACCTGTATCCAAAAGGCTTCATCATTATGTAAAGTGTTGGTATCATACATATAACAATTTGAGAAAACAGGTATCATATAAATATGACCATCGTCTTCACGAATTCTGTTCCATTGTGCCTGTGAAAAATAGTTTTTTACATTAGGATAGTCATCCCAGTATGCGTCAATAGGAGATAAAGCTCCGGCTTGCAAAAGCTTTTGATAATTTGCAGCATCAGGATAAATAAAATCAGGATATTCATTCTGAATAATCATGTTACTGATAATGTTATCACGGTTTCCTGTTTCATCAAGCCATGTTTCCTCACATCTGGCACCGATTTTTTCTGCAATAAGATTTTTTACTACATTATTTTCGTCTACACTTCCAATCTGTGCAGCAAAGAAACCTGTGTATGTTCTTATCTCTTGTTGTGTTGTTGAGTTGTTATTATTTGTTTTTTTTGTTTTGCTGTTGCAGCCTGCCGTAGCTGAAAAGATTAAACTTGCAACTAATAATGTTGAAAGAACTTTGCTTTTTGTCATACAAGACACCTCCTGAAATTATAAAATAAATGTTAATTTAAAACCTTCATCATTGGATTTGACAAAGAAACTTATACTGCTTCTGTAAAACTCTTTTATACGAATATATATGTTATATTCATAATTTGACTGGAAATAATAAATATCTCTTGATGATTTGTTTTCAAAAATTGCCTGTAATTTTAAAAGTTTTCTTGATTCGATTGGCTGTGTTCCGGAAATATTTATTATCTTGTTTTTGTCATCTTCTACACAATCCATTGAGAATTTATGCATTGTTTCATCTGTGCAGTCATTTATAAGATTAATGATGACAAATGAAACAGATAGAGGCAGGATATTAAACGAGTCTGAAATCTCATTATCATTAGGTAAATTAAATTCACAGTTATAGTTACTTGAATTTATTATTTCTTTTAGTATATTCAGTTCATTTTTCAATGGATGAGGCGTTTGAATATCAAATTTTGTTGACTTAATAACATTTGTATTTTGATATTTCATATAAACATCAAGATGCAGAGCTTGCAGAAGTATGGTTTCAGTTTCCTTGTTACGTTTGTTTAACAAATTATTGCAGGCATAATAGTCCTTTTTCTTTTGTTCCATTCGGTCATTAAGGATACAGCACTTTTTATAGAGTTCCCCAATTTCATCATTTCCGAAGTTTTCTTTGGTCGAGAAATTAGTTTTGCTGTTGAACAAAAGCATAGTATTAAGCTTATTAATTCTTGCAACTATATTGTGAACTATCAGATATGACAATATTAATGAAATAACAATTGCAATTAAAAATGGAATAATAATAGCAATATTATCTGAAACGGTATCAGAAAATGTTGTTTTGTTTGCACATGAGTAGTATTCAATATCAGCAGTATAGTAATTTTTAGTATAACAGTTATATTCGGTAGTGATTTTAAGGTTTTCCATACTATTGTCATCAAGATTACTGTAAATAATGAAGCCGCCGTTCATTATCAGAAGTTTTCCGTTAAAATTGATATTATTAAAATAATCATGCATTAAATTGAGGTTTATATCAATCTTAAGGTAGCAATTTCCGCTATTGAGTGTATAGAAATCAAGCTTACGAATTAATGACATCTTGTTTTCCTGCTGATCACAATATATAATCATTGGTTTATTTGCTTTTACAAAGTAGTTATACCACTCCTCAGAGCTGTTCAAAGAGCTGCTGAAATTACCACCGCTTAAAATTGTTTTATTTTCAGTATAAATTGTATATTTTGTGATGTTCTGACTTTCTGCAACAGAAAGTGAATTATTTTTTTTGATTTGATAAAATGCGTCGTAATATTCCGTAGAAGTATCATAATTTTTATTCAGAAATTCATATAAAGTGCTATTTGTATATAAAGTATTTGCTATTGAAACTACATTATCAATAGAAGTATTTATATATTGTTCAACGGCAGAGATTGTGGTTTCTTCCATTTCCTTTTTATATTTTTCATCTGATTTTGACAGATCTCTTATCATTATTATAAAGACGAAAGACAGCGATAAAATAAAAATAAGGAAAATCAAGATTAGCTTAGTATTAATCTTAATGTTGGAGATAAGATTGCCTTTATTCTTTTTCTTATATTTCTTTATGTTTTTTTTGAAATTTGGTTTATAGTTTCTTTTTTCCATATTATTTCCACCTCTTTTATTGAAGCAGTATTAAATCTGGTATATTATCTGTCAGGCATATTTAAAAGAGTTTTAAGCTCGGATTTCTTTTTATACATATTTTCTTCCGCTTCTGTAAAAAGTTCATCATAGGAATATTCACCTTTTGCGTATGCATATCCATAAGATAATGCACATTTTATTGAATCTCCTTCAGGACTTAAAATATAAGGGGCATCTTTTTCAATTGTATCAATTATTCTGTCTATTTCATAATAAGACGGATCGTTCATTACAACAAGGAATTCATCTCCGCCTATTCTGAAACACAGATGTTTGTCTTCCGTAACTCTTTTTATGTATTCAGCAGCCTGTTTTATGACATAGTCACCATGTTCATGTCCCAATGTATCGTTCATGAGTTTCAGATTATTGACGTCAAAGAAAATAATGCATATCGCAGAAAAGTTTTGAAATGTTGAAACTGTATTATTATAATGACGCTTATTGAAAACCTGAGTCATTGCATCATGAGTAGCTTCATAAATTGCTTTTGAAAGGTTTTCTGTAGAACTGTTAATATCAGTTATCATTTTTTGGATTGCATTCCCAAGATAACCGACCTCGTTATCTTTATTTATTGTAAACAGCTCAGTTGTTTTGATTTCATTTTTATTTGAAACAGAGGCTGTAAAATCAAGTGCAGTTCTTGAAAGATTTTTTATAGGAATAAATATCTCTTTGTTCATAAAACGTGACAAAAAGAAAACAAAAATCATTTCAAGAATAAACATACAACCGAAGCTGATTGAAGCAATAAGCAGATAATTCTGTTTAAATTTACTGTTTATTTCAACAATTATATAGCCTGCTAATTTATCATCAAGTGTTCTTATCGGACGATACAAAAAAAGTGAATTGCCGCTTGATGTATTCCATTGATTTCTTCCGTTTATAAGTTCAGCTTTAATTGATGATGTGTAGCTGTTATATTCAATTTTAGTTCCAAGTGGATTGTCTTCAGTATCATAAATATAATAACCGGATGAATTGCTATAACTTACCAGTGAAATTCTTTTTATGTTTGGATTTTTTGATTCATAGCTCTTTATATATTGAAGGGTAGTATCATAATTATTATCGGTTACTCTGGTAGTCAGGTAATTTTTGGCGTCATCAGCGTCAATAATTGTTTCAGCAAAGTCAGTGGCAGAGCGACCTAAATTAAGAGTATACTGCTGGCTAATAGAATTAATACAAATAAAGCAAAGGATAAATCCAAAGATTGATATTAATGCCATAATTAGAATAAGTCGTCTGTTTATCTGACGTTTAATGACCTTAGCCAATTCTGTCCACCTCCGGTAAAAAGATGTATTTTTATAATTTAATTATACAATATTGTTGCAGATTTGTCAACACGCCACTTTTAATGTTCACAAAATATATAATACTTTAACAAAAAAATGACATTTATTTATGAACTTTCAAAGATATTTTAAATAGATTTTGCAATCATAAAAAAGCCTGAGAAGTTAAGTCTTCTCAGGCTTATTATCGAATGGCAATAAACTTAATAAATTGAGGCGACACTGTAAAAAGATTGTATGGTGTTTAAGATTTATTTCTTAGCTTTAATACCTCCTGCGGTGTAAAGGCGTAATCCTTGCCGCAAAAATGACAGCAGACATGGATCGTTTCTTCTTCCGCAAGTGAATCAAGTTCATCGTTCCCTATACTTGCAAGGATTTTTTCAGTGCGTTCACGACTGCAGTCACACTTGTAAAAAACTTCAGATTCGTCTAATATATTGGGCTGTAAACCTTCAAGAAGTTTTAAAGCAATTTCTTCAGCAGTTAAACCAGATGTCATCATTGCAGTCATAGGTGGGATTGATTTAATATTTTTTTCAATAGTATCAATGCATTTATCATCTGCAAATGGCAGGAGCTGAATTAAATATCCGCCTGCAACTTTAACTGTAAGGTCAGGGTTAACAAGTACACCGAGTCCGCAAACAGTAGGAATTTGCTCACTTGTTGCATAATAGCTTGCAACATCTTCAGCAATTTCACCTGATACAAGCGGAATGATTCCGACATACGGTTCTTTTAGTCCAAGGTCTTTAACTACTGATAATATACCGTTTTTACCGACTGCACTGCCGACATCAAGCTTGCCTGCACTGTTAAGCGGTATTTCAACAATCGGATTGTTTACACAGCTTTTTACATTTCCTTTACTGTCAGCTACTGCTACGAGTTGACCAAGAGGCCCGTCTGCATCAATTCTCATTGTAACGCTGTCATTTTCATTTTTGAGAGAATATCCCATTAATGAAGCAGCAATTGAAAGACGGCCGAGAGCAGCTGTAGCCACAGCAGAGGTTTTGTGTATTTTTTCTATTTCTCCGACAATATCGGTAGCGTCAAGAACCATTGATATAGCTGAAGCGTCAGCAGAAATAGCTCTTTTTAAAATTCCCATAGTATTCTCCTATTTATATTTTTCTTGCAGCAATTACAATACGCTGACTTTTTTCATTTGGCGGATTAAATGTATCATCATCAAAATGAGCGATAATCTCAAATCCTGTTTCCTTTAATGCTGCATCAATTTCGTTAATATCGTAAGCTTTTTCTGTAAAGCTTTCTGAACTTCTGTAATATGCACCGTCTTCATATTCAAAAAATTCAAGATTTATTTTAACATTATTATTTTTTTCATTAAACTGATTTTCCCATACGAGATATACATCGTCAGTTTCATATGTAAATGTATTATTTGCAAGTATATATTTATGCTTGTAAATTGTATTGATATCAAATATAAACAGACCGTCAGGTTCAGTAAATTCTGAAACCTTTTTAAATACACTTTTTACATCTTTTAATGAATTCAGGTGATTTATGCTGTCTAAAGCACATATGGTAATATCAACCGAACTATACAAGTCAATATTTCGCATATCCTGACATATAAATTGAATTGCCAGATTGTTTTCATAATTTTTCTGGCTTGCAATACATAACATTTCAACTGAATTATCAATGCCTATAACATCATATCCGAGTTTAGCCATTTCAAGAGAAATACTGCCTGTTCCGCACGCAAGGTCAAGCAAAACTGCTCCGTCAGTTTTTTTATATTTGTTTATGATCGAGTTAAAATATTCAGATCTTTTTTTGTAATCTATATTAGCTGTCAGTTCGTCATAATATTTTGCAAAGACATTATAACTGCTCAAAAAAACACCTCTTTAAAATACAGGCGACTTAAGGCAACACCAAACAAAGCATATCAAATGACTTTGCACGGTATTGTCATAAAAAGCCGCCTGTAAAATTTTAAATTTATTTCTTCATTCCGCAGCATTTTTTATATTTCTTGCCGCTGCCGCAAGGACAAGGATCGTTGTCACCAACCTTATTTGACTTTCTTTCTTCTGAAAAACTTCCGTCACCTGCACCTGCATTCGGAGCGTCAGGCTTCTGTACCTGTTCACGTTCAGGAACAACATTCTTCTGGAGTTTAACAGTAAGAAGCATTCTGACTGTATCTTCACGAATAGAGTCAACCATAGCGTCAAACATTTCAAATCCTTCATATCTGTATTCAACAACAGGATTTTTCTGACCGAATGCACGAAGTCCGATACCTTTTTTCAACTCGTCCATATCGTCAATATGAGCCATCCACTTTGTATCAACAACCTTGAGGAGAATTACACGTTCAAGCTCACGGATAATTTCTTCGCCGTATTCCTTTTCCTTAGCGGAGTATATTTCCTTAGCCTTGTCATTAAGAGCAGAAATAATGTCATCTCTTGTAATATCGTCAAGCTCATTATCTTCAAAAGAAAGGTCCTCATCAGAAATAAGCCAGCCGAGGAAGTAGTCTTTAAGACCAACAATATTCCAATGTTCTTTAACATCTTCTTCAGGGAGATAGAGATTAACTGTATTTTCAATAAGCTCATCCATCATCTTAAGAATGCTGCCGTGGAGGTCTTCACCGTCAAGAACCTGTGAACGCTGCTTGTAAATGATTTCACGCTGAGTATTCATAACGTCATCATAATTAAGAACGTTCTTTCTTATGCTGAAGTTTCTGCCCTCGACTTTCTTCTGTGAAGATTCAATGATCTTGGTAAGCATTTTGCTCTCAATAGGCATATCTTCTTCAACATTAAGGGTTCTCATCATATTTTCAAGACGTTCACCTGCAAATATACGCATAAGATCATCTTCAACAGAGAGGAAGAAACAGCTTTCACCTTCATCACCCTGACGTCCTGAACGACCTCTCAGCTGGTTATCAATACGTCTTGATTCATGACGTTCTGTACCGAGAATGTAAAGACCGCCGGCTTCCTTAACTGCAACAGCTTTTTCCTTGACCTCAATGTTATATTTTTCATAAAGCTCACGATAAACCTTACGGGCAGCAAGAATTTCCTCATTGTCAGTATCTGCAAAACCGATAGCTTCAGTAATAATTTCTTCCGGATATTCTCTTTTTCTCATTTCAGCCTTAGCAAGAAATTCAGCGTTACCGCCGAGCATAATATCAGTACCACGTCCTGCCATGTTTGTAGCGATTGTAACAGCTCCGAGTTTACCTGCCTGAGCTACGATTTCAGCTTCTTTTGCGTGGTGTTTTGCGTTAAGAACTTCATGCTTGATACCTTTTCTTTTCAGCATTGCAGAAAGAAGTTCTGATTTTTCAATTGAAATAGTACCAACAAGTATAGGCTGACCTTTTTGATTACATTCAACGATTTTATCAATAATTGCATGGAATTTACCCTTTTCAGTACGGTAAATCTGGTCATTGTGATCTATTCTTTTAACAGGTTTGTTTGTAGGAATAGCAATAACATCGAGCTTATAGATTTCCTTGAATTCATCTTCCTCGGTCATAGCAGTACCGGTCATACCTGAAAGCTTGCTGTACAGACGGAAGAAATTCTGGAACGTAATTGTAGCAAGCGTCTTGGACTCACGAGCAATCTTTACGCCTTCCTTAGCTTCAATAGCCTGATGCAGACCATCATTGAAACGACGTCCGAGCATAAGACGGCCTGTAAATTCATCAACAATGATAACTTCACCGTCTTTAACAACGTAGTCAATATCAGCTTTCATAATACCATGAGCTTTGATTGCCTGATTTATATGATGAAGAAGAGTCATATTATCAGGATCCATCAGGTTTTCAACATTGAAAGCTTCTTCTGCCTTTTTAACGCCTCGTCTTGTAATTGTAGCGGTCTTAGCCTTTTCGTCGATAATGTAATCGGCTGTTTCATTTATTTCATCCTGATCCTGCTTGTCATCAATCTCAACAACAGTAGCAGGAACAAGAGTTTTAGCAAATTTATCTACTATTGAGTAAAGCTCGGTAGATTTGTCACCGCGTCCGGAAATAATAAGAGGTGTTCTTGCTTCATCAATGAGAATAGAGTCAACCTCATCGACAATCGCAAAATTAGGTTCTCTCTGCACCCTGTCTTTTTTCTGTATAACCATGTTGTCACGAAGATAGTCAAATCCGAGTTCATTATTTGTTGCATATGTAACATCACAGTTGTAAGCTGCACGTCGTTCTTCATTATTAAGGCCATGAAGGATACATCCAACAGTAAGACCGAGAAAACGATGAACTTTTCCCATTTCTTCAGCCTGAGTTTTAGCAAGATAGTCGTTAACGGTAACAACGTGAACACCTTTACCGCTTAAAGCGTTAAGATAAGAAGCTACGCATGCAACGAGAGTTTTACCTTCACCTGTTTTCATTTCAGCAATACGTCCCTGATGAAGAACAATTGCACCTATGATTTGAACAGGGAAAGGCTTTTTACCAAGAACTCTGCTTGCCGCTTCTCTTACAGTAGCAAGTGCTTCAGGAAGAATATCATCCAGTGTTTCGCCACAGTCAAGTCTTTCTTTAAATTCAGTTGTTTTTGCTTTAAGTTCAGCGTCGGAAAGCTTCTGATATTCTTCATCAAGAGCTAAAACGCTGTTTTTTATAGGCTCTATTCTTGCAAGCTCCTTTGTACTGTAGGAACCGAAAATTCTGCTAATTAATCCCATTTGTTTACCGCCTTTACCTTTACAATTTGGTTATGAAAAATGCTGATGCATAAAAATGAAAATAATATCTCACAGTACAGCATTTTATCAAATACATATAATATTATTTTATAACATGATGTAGTTTTTGTCAATAGATTTTAAATAAATTAATGCGTTTTTAATTCTTGTTGCAGAATTGCACAAACTTTGCTGTGTCAATGCTTCAAAATGCAGCTTTACAATATGTATTTTCTGTGATATAATAAAGGCAACACCGCATAAAGCTTATCAAAGACCTTGTGCAGTGTTGCCTGAAAATCATAGATTATGCAGATATTGCACAGTATTTGTGCAATATTTTCTGAAAACATGGAAGTGAAAATATCATGCAGAGAATTTTAATAGTAGAAGATGACGTAATTATTTGCGGCGGCATACAACTCTATCTTAAAAGCAAAGGTTTTTTTGCAGATTGTGCAAATTCTGTTGCTGAGGCCAAAGCAGCCATGAAAACAAAATACAGCCTGATTTTATTGGACGTTAATTTACCTGATGGAAACGGACTGGATTTATGTAAAGAAATTCGCCAAAATGATATTGTTCCCATAATTTTTCTTACTGCAAATGATACGGAAGAACAAATGATTGCAGGATTTCATAACGGTTGTGATGATTACATTTCAAAGCCGTTTTCAGTTGAGCTTTTATATCAAAGAATTTTAGCGGTATTACGCAGAAGTCAATCTTCATCAGATGGAGAAATATTTTCATATATAGATTTAACTGTAGATTTTTCGAGGATGCAGGTTACAAAAAATAATAATCCGATAAAGCTTTCCGTTACTGAATATAAATTGCTTGAGCTTCTGATTCGTAATCAGGGACAGGTTTTGACTCGCAGTATCATTTTAGAGCGTATATGGGATTGTGACGGAAATTTTATTGATGAAAATACGCTTAGTGTACATATTCGCCGTCTGCGTCAAAAAATTGAAACTGATCCTAAAAAGCCGAAATATATTATCACTGTCTTTGGTATAGGATATACTTTTGGAGAAATGTAATGTACAATAAAAAATACAAAAAGTTCAGGCAATTTATGATATTGGCAGAAATCTTTTTCCCGCTGATGTGCGGAGCTGTGACTTTTTTTCTTGTACGCAGCTGGCTTGTTTCAGTGATTTTATGCTGTACTGCTTCTTTAGGCTCACTTTTGGCTGAGATGCAAAGATATATAGATCGGCGATATATATCAGATATTGTTGCAGATTTATCAGACCTTTGCGATAACTTAATCAAGTTAAAGGAAAGTGAAGTTTTCCCTGAAAATGAAGAAAATCTACTTTCAAAGCTTCAGCATAAGATGATGAAACTGGTGAAGATCCTAAAGCAAAAGAATGAAGTATCTAAGCAGGAGCAGGAAAATATAAAGGGTTTGGTATCAGATATTTCTCATCAGTTAAAGACTCCGATTGCAAATTTGAAAATGTATGTGGCTTTTCTGGAGAATACGTCAATTTCGGAAGAACAGCGTCAGGAGTATATTGGAATTATCAGCCTTTCAGTAAACAGACTTATTTTTTTATCTGAAAGCATGATACAGATATCACGTCTTGAAAGCGGACTGATTCATCTTAAACCTGAAATGCAGAGTTTGAACGAAACTGTTCTTACAGCTATAAAAAATATTTTTGTTAAAGCAAGAAATAAGGGCGTTGAAATTACATATAATTCTGAGGAAGAAATAGAAATTTGTCATGATAAACGCTGGACTGCCGAAGCAATTTTCAATATGCTTGATAATGCAGTAAAGTATTCTCCGACAGGGAGTATCATTGCTGTAAATGTTCGCAGATTGGGTCTTTTTTCAGCAGTTGATATAGCCGACATGGCACAGCCGATTTCTGAAGAAGAACAAAGTAAAATTTTTGAAAGGTTTTATCGAGGCAAAAACAGCGGAAAAACTGAAGGAATAGGTATAGGCCTGTACCTTGCCCGTGAAATTGCAGTAAAACAAAACGGATATATAAATCTGAAATGCGGTGAAAATGGCAACACATTTTCAATATATATTTTTAATACAAATAAAACAATATAATTTTGTGGTATTGCCTTAATAAAAATGTGTCTGCATAATCTCTATGCAGACACATTTTTGAATTTTATGATTTAAAAGCAGATTTAATAAAGTTATACATAAGAGGAGTTACGCAGCTTGCGTCATGACCGCCTCCGGGAATTGAAATCCATATATGCTCCTGATTATTAGCAGTAAGAGTCTTATGATACGCTTCAGGGAATGTACCTACTACAGAATCATTCGTGCCTCCTGCTATCATAAGTACATAAGGATTATATGCAGGGTCTTTGATTTTAAATTCGCTTTCCTGCATATTGCCGGGATGTGTCATAAACATATCCTGTGCAGGGGTTATACCCGGTGCAGGGCATGCAGCTCCAATATATCCGAATACATCAGGTCTCATAATGCCGATGTATAATGCTTCACGACCGCCCATTGAGAATCCTGTAATTGCAGTATTTTCTCTGCCTGTTTTAACAGAGAAGTTCTTTTCAATATAAGGCATAAGGCTGTCAGTTATATCATATAAGAAATTGTCGTAATTTTGAGTTGTTTCAGTATTAAAACTCATTCCTGCAGGCTGATCCGAAGTTTTGCTTGTATACATAGAGGTAAACACTATTATCATTTTCTCAGCTTCACCGCTTGCAGCAAGATTTGCAGCCATATTTTCTATGTTAAATCCGCTTATCATACTGTTTTCATCACCGAAAATACCATGATTTACATACATAACAGGGTACTTTTCACTTTCAGAGTAGCCTGGTGGGAGAAGAACCTTTGCTTTCTTATTTCGCTGTGCATATTCAGAGTAATATGTAATAGATTTCATTGTTCCCTGATTGCTTGCAGCTGCAGTTGCAGATGAAGGAACATTTATAGTTACTGTATCTTTTATTTTGTCCATATATGAAGAACTGTCACCATTTACTTTTGTTGTGGTAGTAGTGGTAATTGTTGTTTGCTGAGTCGCAGTAGTTGTTGTAACAACAGGCGGTTTTGGGAAGGTATTGATTTTTCCGATAACAAACTGATGAATAAGAACCAAATCAGAAACATCAAATTTTCCGTCCTGATTTGTATCAGCAGTCACAGGTACTGTAACACCCACAAATTGTTTAAGAATGAGTGATTTTGCATTTGTAACATCAAAAACATCAATTACTCCGTCACCATTAACATCTCCTATAATATTATTAACTGAAGGATTGGTGACATCACTTGTTTTTCCTGCAACTGTACCGCCGCCTGTAACTACATTTGATGCTGTTCCTTCAACAGCACCGCTTGCAGCATCTATATAAAAATCTGTAAGACTGTCAGGAGCTTCAACATAAAGGATAAGGTTAACTGCATTAGCGGGTATTGTAAATGAAGTGTTTTCAAGCTTTGTCCATTCACCGCTTTTAGCTGTAGCAATTGCAACCTCATCATAGTTATCCTGTCCGCTGAGTGTATATTGAAGTGTCATTTTCATATCTGTTGCTGAATTGCTGTTCTGGAGAACTGCACAGCTGAAGCTGTATGTGTTTCCGGGGATGAAAATACTTGTATCCAATTCAGTTTGTACACCGTTCCAGTTATCAGTTCTGCCGCTTACAAAAAGCGACTTTTTTCCGAAATAGTAATTGTCAGTATCAACAGATACGGATGTTCCCATTCCTCTTGCCGACCAATCTCCCAAACCTTGTTCAAAGTCACTGTAAAAATAGGAAGATGTATCAATTGCACTTGCATTAAGAACAGTTGAAACATTAGCCGAAAAGTTTGGCATACTTGCAGCACAGATTAAAGATGCAACAGCTCCGCAAGCCATTTTCTTCAAAATAATTTTGTTCATTAGTAAACCTCCTCTTTAAATTAAGGCAATATAATACAAAGCACACTTTATTTTAATAGAGTGATTTGTACAATTTAAGGCAATACCGCATAAAGCT
>DJPR01000024.1:81284-101330 GCA_002438605.1 Ruminococcus sp. UBA6407 | reverse complement strand
AACGCAGATATATTTTTCGTCAGATTACATAAAATTTTTGAAAGCATACTTTCGTATGGTGAGAAAATTATGTGTAAGATGACGGGAAATTTGCAAGTTTATGACGTACAAAGTCTTTTGACGTGCTTTATACGGTGTTGCCTTAATTCCACACAATATAAATATATATTATTTTACTGCCGTAAAATCGAAAAATCAAGTCATTAATTGCTTATTTTTTTGCATTTATCATTTTTAGCTATTATGGCAACAGCGTACAAAGTCTTATAATGTACTTTGTACGCTGTATATTTTAAAGTGATTTTTTATCCGATTGATTAAGTTTTGTAAGGAGAAACAGAATGGAAAAAATAAATGCTGCAAAAAGAAGTTCTACACCAATATATTCAAAAACCTTTGTTATATCATAAGTTTCTCCGGATCTTCCGAAAATAGTGTTATTTGCTTTAACATACCAGTAAACAGGAATGAATCTTGCAGCTGAAAGAACACCTGAACCAAGAAATTGTTGGTCTACGAAAACTCCGCATAAAAAGCTTGAACCGAGTCCAATAATATTTCCTATCATGCTCACCGCTTCGTCCTTTGGAGAAAAACTGGATACTATTAATGCAATTCCTGCTGCAATGATTGCCATGATTATGCTGTTGAGAACTGCAATCATCTCATTTTTAGAGAAAATGATATGTAATTTACCGCTTATTACGGAACTGTAAACAATATATATGAGCATGAATATAATCCATATAGCCAAAACAAAAAATGATGATGCAAATAATATTTGTAATGTTTTGCTTTTTACAGACAAAGAAGATGCGTTCATGCGGTTTTTGATATCATCTCTGTTGAATTTAACATGTATTGGGCAAAGACAAGTAATAAACATTGAAATAAACATATATGGCAAATATTGAAAAAATATTCCTGCCATTGAACTAAAAGTATTATTTCCTGAAAAGTCCTCTTTTTTGACTTCAACACTTTCATTTACAGCAGCTTCTGCTTTTTTGCAAGCATCATCAAGAGAAAATCCACCCTTTTCGTACATTAAAATTGTGTTTATATACTGATTAAGCTGTGTTTCAAAATATGTACTTCTGTACGATTCAGAGTGTTGATAGCTTTCAAATAATTCATCTGAAATGTTATTTTTAAGTTTTTCTGCATAACCACTTTTAATTTTCAGAGTGTATGAGGTTTCATAATAGTATAATGCGTCAGTTAATGCTTCTTTATTATTTTCTATATCAACTATATCATGCTTTGTGGAAAGATAATTTACAAGCATTTCACTTTCTTCTGATTTATCTTCGTCTATTATAGTTATATCAAGCTTTGTAGAAGAAAAATCATCATCTTTTGAAGCGTCTGAGGTTATTAACATGCTTATTGCAGCGAATATTGCTACATATGTAATGATAATTCCCAGTTTCTTTTTTGAAATTTTGAAAAAGGCTTTAAAGACTTGCATATTCATCCCTCCTTGTAAGGAATAATCCGCCTGCTATAAAAATAATTGTTATTATAATAAGCGAGATAATGTCCGTGCAAAATCTGTCATAAGTATCATAGATATTAATCGAATACAACGAGTCGGAGATAAGTGCGGCAGGACTTATTTTGTTCAGAACAGGGAAATAACGTTCAACCTTCATTCTGATCGATTCAACCATAAGTCCGCTGAAAAAGCAAAGAATCATGCTGAATGAAGTGAGTATTCCTATTTTAGTACCCATAGTGAATTTTCCGATTGAACCAATGAAAAATCCCATAGCAATGCTTACAGCTGAACCGACAAAAGATGCTGCAAAAATCATCGGAATATTATCTCCGAAATTAATTTTTAATATAAACATAAGATAGCATAAATCTAGTGAAATACATAAAACATGCACTATAAACGATGACAAAAGACTTGCTGAAAGTGATACTCTTTTAGTAATTGGCGATGTGCATTTTCTTGCACCGATTGCAGATAAGTTACCCTGACTATTGATTACAGCATACATTCCCAGAAAGCTTCCGAAAAGACATGCCATTGCAATAAGATTGTAATAATACTGTACCATTACATCTGTATTGCCGTTTGAGAATGAGAGCTTTTTATTGCAGTTGATTTCTGCTGACATTTGTTCCGTTACAGCGGAAAGTGCAGCAGGATTGTTTTTTGCTATATCTGTTATAACCATTTCATTAGCTTTATATTGGTCAAGAAAATTTTTAAGTATACTTGGTTTAATGTTATTTTTACTTACAGTAAGTGAAAGCTGCTCAGTTACCGTTATAATTCCTTCACATTCGCCTTTTTTCAGCATCTCATGAGCTGTTTTCCTGTCAGTGTATTCAGGTTTGAGCAAGGGGGCATCAGATTCTGATATGCTTTTAATAATATTATTAAAGTTTTCATTTTGTTTTTCCTCAACAATTGCAACGGGAATTGACTTGAATTTTTCGGAATTTGAGAAATTTCCAAATGCAAGAGAAAATAATGTTCCAAGAATAATAGGAAATAAAAGTATCCAGAAATTCAGTGATTTTACTCTCAAAGCTGAAAGCATGCTGTATTTAAAAATATGTCCAAACATTAAGGACGCTCCTTTCTGAGAATATATCAGCATAAATGAAGTGTATGCTGAGAGTTATGAAATAGTGTGACATAAAACGATAGTGTCACAAACTTTAATCACGAAGATTTTTTCCTGTAATATTAAGGAAAACGTCATTGAGTGTAGGAAGTTCAGAGTAAACTCTGCCGAATGAAATCTCATTTTCCTGAAGATAACTTAATACTCTTGTAAGGTTGTGCTTACCGCCATTATAAACTATCTGGAGTTTTCCATTTTCATAATTATGTTCAAAAACATGAGGAAAAGCAGCTATTTCCTTTATATGCTTATCATCTATGACAGGAATTTCAATGTTGATTGTTTCAGACTTCTGTATAAGCTTTTGAAGCTCCTGCTTAGTACCGAGAGCAATTAATTTCCCCTTATCAATTATTGCAATTCTGGTGCATATCTGTTCAACTTCCTCCATGTAATGAGAAGTATATATAATGGTAGCACCATTGCGGTTAAGTTCCTGAATTCCCTCAAGGATCTTATTTCTGCTCTGAGGGTCAACAGCAACAGTAGGCTCATCAAGAATGATAAGCTTTGGTTTATGAGCAATGCCGCATGCTATATTAAGACGTCTTAAAAGACCGCCTGAAAGTTTTTTAGGATAAAATTTAGTGTAATTTTCAAGTCCAACAAAATCAATGGCTTCCTGAACATATTTCTTTTTCAATTCTTTGTCATTTATGTAAAGACCGCAGAAATAGTCGATGTTTTCATAGACTGTAAACTCATCAAAAACAGCAACATTCTGCATAATAATGCCGATTTCCTTTTTCACCTTATAATTTGTTGGCGACATCTTCTCACCAAAAACTTCAATATTGCCTTTATCATAGCTTAAAAGAGAAAGCAGACAGTTAATAGCAGTTGTTTTGCCTGAACCGTTGGGTCCGAGCAGACCATATATTTCTCCTTCCTTTATTTCAATATTTAAATGGTCAAGAGCAATAAGTTCTTTGTATCGTTTAACAAGATTTTCAATTTTCACAACTGTTTTTGCCATATTAACACCCTTTCAAAATTTATTTATGGTAACACTGTGTAAAGTCATTTGATGTGCTTTGTGCGATGTTACCTTAGTATATTTTAATTATAGTATATAAAATAAAAAAATGTAAGTGAGAATTGTCAGGAGTTCATATGACATTTGTCATAATAATTCTTATAGACAACTTTTTTAAAATATGATAGAATAAATTATGGAAAGGATGTGGGGTTAATAGCAAAATTAATTGATAAAGCCGTTTTAATGGTATGGCTTTTGAGTACAGTTTTAAAATTTGATAATTTGTTTATTCCTGTTACAGTAACATTAAGTGCCGCCGCAGTTTCAACCTTGGTACAAGCTATTGAAAATGTAAAAATAAAAAGCGTAATTATGATATCATATATGGTATTTATGCTGTTTGCACCTGAACTTATATTTATGTTTCCAATTGTGTTTTATGAGGTCGTATACTCAAAAAATAAAGCTGCACTAACGGCTTCAGCAGTATTATGCATATATGCTGTATCAGGTTTGTCATTGGTTTATTTAGCATCTGTTTTAACAAGTATTCTTTTTTCAGCTCTGCTTGCAATAAAAACCAAAAAATTGGAACAAACTAAGAAAACTCTCATTGAAACTCGTGATGCAGGAATAGAAGTAAAGTATCTGCTTGAACTGAAAAATAAGGATTTGATAGAACGTCAGGATTATGAAATATATCTCGCAAAGTTAAAGGAACGCAACAGAATTTCAAGAGAAATACATGATAATGTCGGACATCTGCTTACAAGGTCGATACTGCAGCTGGGTGCGATGCTTACAATCAATAAAAATCCGAATGAAAAGCAGATGCTTGAAGAACTAAAAAAAACCTTAGACAGTGCAATGACAAGCATTCGTGAAAGTGTTCATAATTTACATGATGAATCAATTGACTTAAAGCAGTCTATAAGAGAAATTCTTGATTCGATGAAAGAAAATTACGAAACTTCATGTGAATTAAATATTAGTGAAGCAGCAGAAATAAATATAAAAATGTGTTTTTTAAGCGTGATAAAAGAAGCAATGTCAAATATCCTTAAACACAGCAACTGTACAGCAATAAAAATTTCATTGCAGGAACATCCGGCATTTTATCAGCTTATTGTTGAGGATAATGGAACAGATATACATATTTCATCTGAAAAGGGAATGGGACTTTTCAGTATGCGTGAGCGAATTGAAAAATTAAATGGAATTATAAATATATCAAGTGAAAAAGGATTTAAAATATTTATATCAGTTCCTAAAAATAAGAAAGGATTTAGTATTACAGAATGAAGATAATAGTTATTGATGACGACAACCTTGTAGCCATTTCACTTAAAACCATTCTTGAAGCAACAGGAAAAATTGAAGTTGCCGCAATAGGAAACAGCGGAAATGATGCAATAGAATTATGGCGGCAGAATTTGCCGGATGTCATCCTCATGGATATACGAATGGCGGGCATGACAGGTCTTGAAGCCGCAGAAATAATATTAAAAGAGAACAAAGAAGCTAAAATTTTGTTTCTTACTACATTTTCTGATGATGAATATATAGTAAAAGCCTTAAAGCTTGGAGTCAGAGGATATATTTTAAAGCAGGATTTTAACGGTATAGCACCTGCACTTGAAGCTGTTGTCAAAGAACAAAATGTTTATGGCTCGGAAGTAATATGCCGTTTACCGGAACTTATGAATAGTCAAAGAGAATTTGATTTTGAAGAATATGATATAGCCGATAAGGAACAGGATATAATAGAGCTTGTAGCAGATGGAATGAGCAACAAGGAAATTGCGGCGGAGCTTTATTTAAGTGAAGGGACTGTCCGAAATTATATAAGCGGAATTCTGGAAAAGCTTGATTTGCGTGACAGAACTCAGCTTGCTGTTTTTTATTTTACAAAGATAAAAAAATGAAAGGATGAATTATTGTGCTTGCAAATTATCACACGCATACTAAAAGATGCAATCATGCTCTTGGAGAAGACAGAGAATATGTTGAGGCAGCAATAAAAGCAGGGCTTAAGGTTCTTGGCTTTTCTGACCACTGCCCGTTTGTATTTGAAGATGGTCATATTTCACCAATAAGAATGCTGCCATCACAGGTTGACGATTATTTTACATCAATTGATAAGCTGAAAAAGGAGTATTCAAAGGAAATTACTATTTATGCAGGCTTTGAATCCGAATATGTTCCGGAGCTAATTGAAAATCAGAGCCGATTGCTTGAGGGGTATCCTCTTGATTACATGATTATGGGTGAGCATTATACTGAACGTGAACCGTTTGATACTTATACAGGTTTTCCGACAGCTGATGAAGGCTTGCTGAAAAAATATGTAGATGCAGTAATTGAGGGCGTTGAAACAGGCAGATATATCTATGTTGCACATCCTGACTTGATGCATTTTGTAGGTGATGATAAAATATATGAAAAGCATTTTACCAAACTTTGTACTTATTTAAAGAGTAAAAACATTCCTTTGGAAATAAACGTCCTTGGAGTTTCAGAGGGTCGTCATTATACTTCTGAGAAATTTTTAAAGATAGCTCAAAAGGTAGGAAACAAGGCTATTATCGGATGTGATGCACATACTCCCGATCAACTTTTGAATAAAAATGGAATAGAAAAATGTCATATGCTTGCAAAAAAGTATAATCTGGAGCTTGTTGATTATTTATCCGGACTTGAATAAAAATAAATCAAGGCAATGCTGCATAAAGTCATCAGAGATGGTTTTGGCGGTGTTGCCTATAGCAATGCAATAAAATAATGCGACATAAGATGACAAAAGCAAACCGCATAGTACAAGGCGGATGACGAAAGCATACTGTCGTATGGTGAGGAGGACAACGCAGTAATATGCGGTTTGAATTGTCAGATTAGTTGCAGCATTTTGTTGTATTGCTATAATATGTTGGAGGTAAAAAATGATATATACAATGACTTTTAATCCTGCATTGGATTATGTTATAAAAGTTCCTGAATGTATTATGGGCACAGTAAACAGAACTTCTGATGAAAAATTACTTACCGGAGGAAAGGGGATAAATGTTTCAACTGTTCTTACAAATCTTAGAATTGAAAATACAGCATTGGGATTTCTTTCGGGTTTTACAGGAAAAATAATAAAAGATATGTTAGATTACAGCGGAGTAAAAAATGATTTTATTTTTCTTGAAAGCGGATATTCGAGAATAAACGTAAAAATAAAAAATGAGCAGGAAACTGAAATAAATGGAAATGGACCGCAGATAGATGAAGAAGCATTAAAGAAATTATATAAAAAACTTGATTTACTAAGTAACGGAGATATACTTGTACTTGCAGGAAGTGTTCCAAAGTCATTGCCGTCAAACATTTACTGTGAGATAATGAAATATTTGTCGCATAAAAACATTTGTTTTGTTGTTGACGCTGCAGGCAAACTGCTTACAAAAACTTTAAAATATAATCCGTTTCTCATAAAACCAAATGTTTTAGAACTGGAAGAAATAACAGGAGCATCTTTGAGTACAGATGCAGAAATAATAGACGCTGCAAAAAAACTTCAGGAACTTGGTGCAGCAAACGTGCTTATTTCCATGGCAGCAGACGGTGCGATTCTTTTAACTGAAAATAATGAAGTTATTAAAAGCAGAGCAATAAAAGGTAAAGTTGTCAATTCTACGGGAGCAGGTGATTCAATGGTTGCAGGCTTTCTTGCAGGTTGGATTGAAAAAAATGACTATAATTATGCATTAAAAATGGGGGTTGCAGCAGGAAGTGCAAGTACATTTTCTGAAAATCTTGCAGAAAAAAACGAAATTGAAGCATTGTATGCATTACTTTAAAAAAAAGTGGAAAAATAAAAGAAAGCGTTAAAGCACTATTTCACAAAATTGTGTAATTGTGATTATTGAAAAAGTTTGATAAAATAAGGGAACGTCCTCTCTTGCAGGGCGTTCCCTCTTAAAAAGCAGTTCTACGTACTGCTGTTTAATTCATCCTTTGCGGAGCGTTTAAGGGCTATATGCAGGGCTTCCCACACCACACCAAATGCTCTGCCTCTGAACTTCGCCAAACGGTTAGCAAACCCTTGGGAAACCCAATTATCTTTTTTTCAACAATCTGCATGACACCAAGTAGTGTAATTTATTTATTGTATTATAAGGAGCTTTCTTATGAGGGAGTATAGTGGAAAAAGTGTATACGGCGGAATTGCCATTGGTCCAATAAAAGTCATAAAAAAGGATAACAGTCAGGTTAAACGTATTCACATAACAGATACAGAATCAGAAGTTAACAGATTTGTTCAGGCAAAACAGAACTCCAAAGAGCAGCTTGAAAAATTATATGAAAAGGCTGTTTTGGAAGTTGGAGAAGCAAATGCAGCAATATTCGATATTCATAATATGATGCTTGATGATTTGGATTATATAGAGTCAATTGAAAATGTTATACGAACTCAATCAGTCAACGCCGAATATGCGGTTGCATTGACAGGTGACAATTTTTCAGAGATGTTCAGTGCTATGGATGATGATTATATGAAAGCAAGAGCGTCAGATGTAAAGGATATATCAGAAAGAATAATTCGCAATCTTGCTAAAATTGAGGATATTAACAGTTCATTTGACGAATCTGTTATAATTGTTGCAGATGATTTAGCTCCAAGCGAAACGGTACAGCTTGATAAAGAAAAGGTACTGTCCTTTGTTACGGTACATGGTTCTTCAAATTCACATACTGCCATACTTGCCAAAACCATGAATATTCCGTCTGTTATAAATTGTCCTGTTGAAATTGATTCAGATATTGACGGTGCTTTCGGCATAGTTGACGGATATAACGGCAAGCTCTATATTGAGCCTGATGAGAGTATAATATCAGCTATGAAGAAAAGACAGCAGGAGGATGTTGAAAAGCAAAAGCTTTTATTCACTTTAAAAGGAAAGTCTAATACCACTTTAGATGGAAAAGAAATAAAGCTTTACGGAAATATTGGAAATTTAAAGGATTTAGCGTCAGTTTTTATAAATGACGGTGACGGTATAGGACTTTTTCGTTCAGAATTTATTTATCTTGAACGTAATGATTTTCCGTCAGAAGAAGAACAATTTCAGATATACAAGGTTGCGGCAGAAACCTTGGCAGGAAAGAAGTTAATTATCCGTACACTTGATATAGGAGCAGATAAACAGGCAGGTTATTTTAATTTAGGAAGTGAAGAAAATCCGGCTATCGGATACAGGGCAATAAGAATTTGCTTAAAACAGCCTGATATTTTTAAAACTCAGCTCAGAGCAATATACAGAGCAAGTGCGTTTGGTAACATTAGCATTATGTATCCGATGATTATATCAGTTGATGAAGTGAAGAGGATAAAAGAAATAACTGAAGAGGTAAAGAATGAGCTTAAAGCAGGAGGAGTCACGTTTAACGATGTTGAGCAGGGTATAATGATTGAAACACCTGCCGCTGCATTAATAAGTGATGAACTTGCAAAAGAAGTTGATTTTTTCAGTATCGGAACAAATGACCTGACTCAGTATACATTAGCAATAGACCGTCAGAATTCAAAAATTGATGATTTTTTCAATCCTCATCATCCGGCAGTTTTGCGAATGATAAAAATGGTTATTGATAATGCACATAAAAACAATATATGGGTAGGAATATGTGGAGAGCTTGGAGCTGATACTGATTTAACTCCTGTTTTTTTAAAAATGGGTATTGATGAACTTTCAGTTTCACCGTCAGCAATATTGAAAGTCAGAAAGAAAATAAGAGAAACAGATCTTTCAAAAATAGAAGATAGTTATAGCAATGCAATAAAATAATTTGTTGTATTGCTATAATCTAAAAAAATAAAGCCCGTTTCTACGGGCTTTATAATAATATAAATTATTGGTGAGACATGAGGGATTTGAACCCTCGACCCTACGCTTAAAAGGCGTATGCTCTGCCAACTGAGCTAATGTCTCACAACATTTATGATTATATCAGAAAAAAGAATAAAAGTCAATAGAAAAATTAAAAAACATCATATTAAATATATTTTTTTAATAAAATTAAAATAAAATATTATAAATGTTATTTTTTCAGAATTTTATTGACACAACTTTATAAATGTGGTATAATAAATACCGTTGAATAAATAAATTTCAAATGTGCGCCGGTAGCTCAGCTGGATAGAGTGACTGGCTACGAACCAGTAGGTCGGGGGTTCGAGTCCCTTCCGGCGCACCATCTCTGTTATACAAAATAGATGACAGACCAAAAAAGTCCGATTTATCGGGCTTTTTTGCGTATATGGAACCCTAAATTTTTATATGAAAACCGTAGATGACATTTCGCCTTTTCAGCCGTAAAACAGGACTCAAACGGGCGATTTTTCATTTTCAAGAGATTTGAGAGCAGATTTGGAAAGAATTTTCTGAGATCCGCTCTTTTTAATAGCGAAAATCTTACACAAAGTTTGAAGCGGTTTCTTGTTCGTTATGCCGAATTGATTGAGGTTAAGTCCCTCGATTGATTCGGCATTTTTTATTTTCCCCCTATACTATTAAAAAGAAAGAGAGTTGATGTCCATGGAGAAAATTGTATTTAATGCTCCGCTGAATCACAAGGCTTACAGCAATGAGCCGATGCAGATTGAAGTTGAGAAAGTCATTCTGGATCGGTTATAATAAATTAGACAAAAAACATTTAGCCATGGTATAATAGAAAAAATGTGGTAAAAAATGTCAGGAAAAGCAAGGAATTACACAGATGAATTTAAATTACAGATAGTATCGCTTGTAAAAAGCGGAAAAACATCAAGTATAATAGCAAAGGAATATGGAATAGCAAAATCGAGCGTAACGAAGTGGGTGAGAGATTTCAATAAATCCGGTTCATTTAAAGCAAAGGACAACAGAACATCGGAAGAAAACGAGCTGATAACACTCAGAAAACGTGTAAAGGAACTTGAAATGGAGGCTGATATTTTAAAACAGGCAGCGCTGATAATGGCACGAAAGTCAAAATAATTCTCGCAAACCGACATAAGTACAGTATCAGCGCAATGTGCAGAAAACTAAAAATACCAAGAAGTCTCGTGTATTACAAAAGAAAAACAAGAAAAATTGACAGCAGACTTGAAAATGCTGTAATCAAAATTTTCAAAGACAGTCACAATAATTACGGCTCAAGAAAGATAAAGGTTGAATTGAAAAAGGAAAACATAACTGCTTCACGCAGGAAAATACGTCGCATTATGGATAAATACGGACTTGTATCAAATTATACAATTAATCAATTCAAGGTTTACAAAAGCACTTGCAATGAGGAAGAAATTGCAAATGAGGTTGAACGTAACGAACTTAAATTTCAGCTTGCTGATTATGTGCATTGGTTCAATAATTTTCGTATTCATGGCTCTCTCGGCTATCTCTCTCCGGTTGATTTTAAAAAATTACACCTGGCTAAATAATTTCTGGATAATTTTTGCTTGACAATCCAAAAACGCAAATCTATCTTTTTATAGCCCATACACACCAGCCAAATGCTGGGCGATTACGGGCTTCACTTGTTGAAGTCCGTTTTCTTTTATCATGAAAATTTTAGTCATCTATTTTGTATAAGACAGATATGCTTGTGGAACAAAATAGATGTCCACCCTTTAAAGCCCGTATCTATGGGCTTTATTTGCTGTACAGCCAATTTTATTTGTTTCTCATGGAGAAGCGAATAAGGTCGACAGTTTTATTTTCTGAAGGAAGTAGTTGAAGAATGAAATTATACTTTGCAAACAGATAAAACAATGGGACTGCAAAGCAGTCCCATGAAAAGAAGAGAAAATATTTAAGGAGGGGTATGTATTAATGCAATACCGTACAAAATTCGTCTAACATTTTGCACGTTATTGGTTTTAACAATGAAATATCATTTTACTGAAACTTCATTGCAGAGAGGGCAATTATTCTTTGACACCACCAAGTGCGACACCGGCAATAATATACTTAGATAATAAAAAGTATATTACAAACAGAGGCAGTACAGTAAGCAGCAAACCAAGATATACAGCACCATATTCGGTTTTGTAAATATCACCGTTAAGTAAGCTTACCATGATAGGCATGGTATATTTATCATTCTTGGTTAAAAGAATAAGCGGCAGGAATAAATTGTTCCAGCTTGAAACGAAAGCGAAAATAGCCTGTGTAGCCATTGCCGGTTTCATCATCGGCAGTACAATCTGATTGAAAATTCTGAATTCTCCCGCACCGTCTATTCTTGCGGATTGTAAAATCTCCATTGGCAGGGAGGGAATCATAAACTGCCTCATAAAGAAAACTGTTGTCGGAGATGCAATAGCAGGTAAAATTAATGCTAGGAAGTTGTTTGTCATGCCTATGCTGTACATAAATTGGTAAAAACCAATGGTTGTAACCTGTGCAGGTATCATAAGAACACACATGATCATTGTGAAAAAAGGTTTGCGCAGACGCCAGTCATATGCTACAAGAGCATAAGCTGTCATTGTTGAGAAGTAAACAGTACATATTGTTGCACCGCATGAAATGATCATTGAGTTGATAAAGCCTTTTATAGGGTCAAAGGTTTTTCCTGTAAGAACCTTGAAGTTTTCTAAAAGATGTGTGGAAGGGACAAGTGAGATAGCATGCTGCTGAATTTGTGTGGTGCTTCTTGTTGAGTTTATTATCATTATAACAAATGGAAGTAAACTGATGATTGCAAGAAGGATGCAGAACACATAAGCAAATACTTTGAATACAACACTTGATGTTTTTTGTTTTTTAATCATTCTGCAGCCTCCTTAAATGGTATTTCTTTTTTTGCGTTCAAGACGAGCTTCACTCTTAGCTTTAGCTTCATCTTTGTCACGCATTATGTAGAAAACTATAGCGGAGCAAACTGCAATAATCAAAAACATGATCATGCTTGCAGCAGCAGCACGATTATACATATAACTTCCGCTGAATGCCTGATTGTAAATAAATACGCTTGTTGTAAGTGTAGAATTATCAGGGCCTCCTCCGAGGAAGAGCTTTGGAATATCAAACATATTAAGTCCACCTACAAGACTTGTTATCATTGTGTAGAGAAGGACAGTTTTAAGGTTTGGTATTGTGATACGGAAGAAAGTTTGAATACCATTTGCTCCATCGATTTCTGCTGCTTCATAAATATCAGGACTGATACCAAGTACACCTGAAATGAGAATAATCATTGTATAGCCGTACCACGTCCAGAACTGAATAAAAGCAACAATAAGCTTTGCAGCTAATTTATCCGAAAGGAAATAATAAGCTGAATCTCTTATTCCTAAAGAAACGAGCAAATCATTAATAGGGCCAACGGGATAACTGAACATTGCATTAAACAAAATTGCAACAGTAGCCGCAGTAATAATATTAGGCATATAGAATACAACTTTGAAGAAACCCTGACCTCTTATTTTATTACGTTTTGATGTAAACCAAGCTGTAAGCAAAAGAGCAATTGTAATCTGAGGGATAAAGTTTATAATCCATATAACAGCTGTATTTTTTAGAGATGTAATAAATGATGGATTATCCAAGACATTTTTAAAGTTATCAAATGGATTATCAAGAAAATGCCAGTCTGTATTTCCGAGTCCCTTACAATCTGTAAATCCCAGAACGGCAGTATAAATTGTAGGGTATAAGGAGAATATCAAAAATGTAACAATAAACGGAATACTGAACAGATAGCCATACTTTGCGTAGTTAATGCCATGCTTTTTACTTTTCATGGCAAACTCCTCCTTTCATACTGTCCATTGGAGCAGTCTTTCGTAAAAAACTGCTCCGGACAGGATAAAATCAGTTCTATTTTACTGTTACATCAAGGTTATCGGCAACGTTCTGCTTAAATGCATCAATTGCCTCCTTGCGTGATTTCTGACCTGAAGTGTACTGTCTAACCTGATCACGCCAATACTTATTGATTGTTTCATCGTACTGTGTGAGGTTTTTACCGTTAGCAAACTGGTTAGCAGGGATAAATACATCAAACATATTCTGTCCGCCTAAGAAGTCGAGAGAGCCGTCTGACATTTCCATAACTGTGCCTGAAGCAACAGCATCTTTAGTGCCGCTTTCATTGTATGTTCCGTTTGCCCACATATACTGTAAGCCGTCTTCTGTGCAGTTAAGAGTAATCCAGTCGATAATTTCGCCGATTGCTTCCTTATTATCGCTGTCCTTATTAGCGAGAAGCCATGTACCGCCCCAGAAGAAGCCGATTGGAGGTTCGCAAACTGCCCAGTCGCCGTAAGTACCTTCTCCAACCTTTTCACCGCCGCAGTTTGGAGCAATAGTATAGTTTATAAGCCAAGCAGGACCAAAGAATCCGAAAATTTCCTTAGCACCTTCACCCTTCATATCAGCGAACCATGCGTCCTTCCAGTCCTCTGTATCATTATGATAGTTGTTTTCTTTAAGCTTCATAGAGAGATCAAGGAACTCTTCACGCAGAGGATCTATAACGAGTTTATTATCTACGATCCAGCCTGAATCTGAACTGTTTTCAACAGCATGCCATATATCACCGTCACCTGAAACAATGCCATAGCCCTTATCAGCGAGCTTATCAGCAGCGTCAAAGAATTTATCCCAGCCCGGACCAACTATTTCCTTGATTTTTGCTGGATCATCAGTACCAAAAACATCCTTGGCAATTGAACGGCGATAAATAAACGCACCGCCTGTTGCCTGATAACCAAGGCCTACAACATCTCCGTCAGGATTTGTTCCGATATCAACTGAATACTGTGCAATATCAGCAGCCTTAATTTCATTTTCAACGTCAATTCCCAAATCAGAGTAAGATGCAGCATACTTAGCAGCATCACCCTGTGTATACTTTAATACGAAAGCAGCTTCAGCACAATAAATATCAGGAGCGTCTTTTCCGCCTGCTGCTAAAGCCTGGTCGAGAGCCGGCTGATAAGCACCGTCAGTTGTAGCAATAATTGTTGTATTACATTCATACTTCTTTGCAAAATCAGGGTGAAGTTCCATGTACTTGTCAATCATTCCAGGTACTTCATCAGTAAAAGCCCAGATGTTAAGTGTAGTTTTACCGCTGCTTGATTTTTTGTTTGAAGATGAATCTGAGTTTGAGCTGTTGTCGCAAGCTGTAAATGTTAAAAGAATACTTAAAGCTGCACAAGTAGATAATAATTTTTTCATAATTTCCTCCAAATAAATTAATTTTTTGTTTTTTATAAAAGTATTTGCTGTTTATAGCTTATATTTTATCACAACTCCTTTATAAAGGCAACACCATACAAAACTTGTGTTGTAAACCTGCTGTTTTCTGATGCGTAATTTTTGTACGTCGCCGCCTAAAATCAATATATTTATAGCTTACAATCACTAAAACGTTAGGCTTTAAATCTGAGCAATTTCTTTATATTGCTGTTTTAAAGCAGGATACAATTTTTTATAGACATTATAAAAATCTTCATATTTATTCACATTTTCCTTGATAGGAGCCTGAGTTTTATTGATTTTTATGATTTGACTGCAAGCTTCAGGGACTGTTTTATAGATTCCTGCCCCTACCATTGCCAGAATTGCAGCACCTAAGGCAGGACCTTCCTTACTTGAAACTGTTTTTACCGTACAATTGTATAAATCAGCGAGCATCTGACGCCAGACAGCAGATGTTCCGCCACCACCGCAAGCCATCATGTCATCAATATCAGCACCGATTTCATGACAGATTTCAGCACAGTCACGCAGAGAAAAAGCGACACCTTCCATTACTGCACGCAATAAATGCTTTTTGGTATGTATTGCTGAGAGTCCGAAAAAGACACCTCTTGCATATGGGTCAAGATGAGGAGTTCGCTCTCCCATAAGATAAGGCAAATAGATAAGTCTGTCTGAACCGATAGAAACAGAATCAGCTTCATCATCAAGCAAAGCATAAACGCTTTTATCAAGAAGTTTAGCAGTTTCCGATTCTTCATGACAGAAATTATCCTTAAACCATTTTAATGAAAGACCGGCACCCTGAGTTACTCCCATTATATGCCAGCATCCTGGAACTGCACAACAGAAGGTGTGTACTCTTCCCTTAGGGTCTATAGAAATTTTAGAAGTGTGGGCAAAAACAACTCCGCTTGTTCCGATGGTTGTAAAAGCTTTTCCATCTGAAACAACACCGGTTCCGATAGCTGCTGCTGCATTATCTCCTGCACCGCCGACAACAATTGTGCCGGCATTAAGTCCTGTAAGGGCTGCTGCAGCTTCGGTTATATATCCGGTAACATCAGGGGATTCGTAAACTTTTGCAAGAAGTGATTTATCAATATCAAGCTTTTCAAGAATTTCATCAGACCAGCAGCGGTTTGGGATATCTAAAAGCTGCATTCCTGATGCGTCTGAAACCTCAGTAGCATAAACACCTGTAAGCATAAACCTTACATAATCCTTAGGCAGAAGAATATGACGGCATTTACTGTAATTTTCAGGCTCATTATTTCTTACCCAAAGAATTTTTGAAGCTGTAAAGCCTGTCAGAGCAGGATTGGCTGTAATTTCAATAAGTCTTTCTGCACCGACTTTTTCTGTAATTTCTTCACATTCCTTTGATGTACGCTGGTCACACCATATTATTGCAGGACAAATTACTTTATTTTCATCATCAAGCATAACAAGACCATGCATCTGTCCTGAAAGTCCCAAGCCTGCTATTTTATCTGTATCAATTCCGCTTTTGCTTACAATTTCCCTGATTGTAGAAATTGATGCGTTATACCAGTCTTCAGGATTTTGTTCGGCATAACCATTCTGAGGCTGATACATAGGATATTCTGCTGATGCGGAAGCAATTACATTTCCTTTTTCATCGAAAAGAACCGATTTGGTTCCGCTTGTTCCAATATCAACGCCAATAGTATAGTTCATGTAATAACCTCCGCAGATAAATTATAGATTAAAAATAACATTATTAACGATTGATTCAAGCATTTCCTGTCTGCCGCTTGAGAGAGAGGAAACGACTTCGCCCTTTTCAAGAGCATATTTTTCAAGAGCAGCCATATCTGCTTTGCCTGATATAATATCTGCACCGATTCCGCTTTTCCATGATGAATAACGGTCAGCAGTAAACTTTTCTATTCTTCCGTCCTCTAAGAGCTTCAATGCAGCTCTGTATCCAAGAGCAAAAGCATCCATGCCTGCAATATAACTATAGAAGATATCTTCCATTGTAAATGAACCTCTTCTTGCTTTTGCATCAAAGTTAAGACCGCCGTTTGTAAATCCGCCTGCCTTGATAACTTCATACATACACATAGTAGTTTCATAAACATTGGTAGGGAACTGGTCAGTATCCCAGCCAAGAAGAGTGTCGCCCTGATTAGCGTCAATAGAACCGAATGCACCGTTAATTCTTGCGACATTAAGTTCATGCTGGAAGGTATGCTGTGCAAGAGTAGCGTGATTAGCTTCAATATTCATTTTGAAGTCCTTGTCAAGACCATATTTTCTGAGGAATCCAAGAACAGTTGCAGTATCAAAATCATACTGATGCTTTGTAGGTTCCTTGGGCTTAGGTTCAATATAGAAATCACCTTTAAATCCGATTGAACGACCGTAATCAACTGCCATTTTCATCAGACGTGCCATATTGTCAAGCTCAAGTCCCATGTCTGTGTTAAGCAGAGTTTCATATCCTTCACGTCCGCCCCAGAAAACATATCCGTTTCCGCCAAGTTTCACTGTTGCTTCAATAGCCTTTTTGATTTGTGCAGCGGAAAAAGCAAATACATCGGCAGAAGGTGAAGTTCCTGCACCATGCATGAAACGTGGGTGGTCAAAGCACTTTGCAGTACCCCAAAGCAGTTTTTTGCCTGTTTCTTTCTGCTTTTCAGAGCAGTAATCAACTATTTCATCAAGCTTTTCGTTAGTAGCTGAAAGTGACTCGTATTCAGGGGATAAATCTCTGTCATGGAAACAGTAGTAATCAATTGAAAGTTTATCCATGATTTCAAATGCAGCATCAACTTTGGCAAATGAACGCTTGTGAACATCTGCTTCGCCCCATGTTTTATCGGTCGTTCCGCAGCCGAACATATCAGTTCCGTCACCGCCCATTGTGTGCCACCATGAAAGAGCAAATTTAAGCTGTTCTCTCATAGGCTTTCCGTCAATAACTTCATCAGGATTGTAATATTTGAATGCCAGCGGATTTTGACTGTCCTTTCCTTCGTACTTTATTTTGTCAATTGTTTCAAAGTATTTTTTCATAAAAAATTCCTCCATAAAATTATAGATTGATTTGAGTTGATAAGCATTTTGTATCATTAAGCTTTTCACTTAATGCATCAGGCTGAGATATGCCTGCAAATAATGTAAAGGTTTTACCCTTAATTGCTCTGATACCGTTTTCATCAACGACTTCAAAAGCAGTTTTATCAATATTAATACAGATTTTTATGCTTTCTCCTGCTTTTAGGAAAACTCTTTTAAATCCGCATAAGCTGTAGTTCGGAACCGCACATTCAGAGGTGTCCTTTATGTAAAGCTGAACGACATCTTCGGTATCTTTGGTTCCCGTATTTTTCAAAGCTATTTCAGCAGTAAAGTTATCATATTTTAAATCTGTACACTCAACTTTGGAATATGTTAATCCAAAACCAAACGGATATAAGATATTATCAACAGCATAGCGATATGTTCTGTTTTTCATGCTGTAATCTGAAAATTCAGGCAGATTATCAGCATCTTCATAAAATGTAACAGGCAGTTTACCTGACGGTGATGTATTTCCAAACAAAATATTTGCCAATGCTCTTCCGCCCATTTGTCCGGGATACCAGACGTGTAAAAGAGCGTCACAGTCAGCTTCTGTATTAATCGCACTTCCTGCGGCTGTTACTATGATAACAGGCTTTCCTTTTTTCATTACGGATTTTACAAGTTTTCGCTGAGCTAAAGGCAGTCTGAGATCATTTTTATCACCTGAAGAAAACTCGTTTCCTGTGTCGCCTTCTTCACCCTCAATGGATGCGTCAAGACCAACACAGAGAATAATAACATCTGATCGTTCTGCAACCGTTTCAGCTTCTGCAATTCTGTCATCAGGCAATGCAAGACTCATTGTACGGTCTTTATACAGATGTGAACCCTGAGCATAAAGCACTCTGCCGTTAAATTCATCCTGTATTCCGTTCAGGAAGGTTATGTATCTGTCAGCAGTTCCGCAGTAATTTCCCTCAAGAGCCTCTCGGCTGTCAGCATTAGGTCCTATAACACCTATAGTCTTAATCTTCTGCCTATCAAGAGGCAGAATACCATTATTCTTTAAAAGAACCATTGATTTTTCTGCACATTTTAATGCAGCGGTTTTGTGTTCATCACATGAAACAACATTATAAGGAATATCGTCATATTCTGTACCATTATCAAACATTCCGAGTCGCATTCTTGTTCTCATGAGCTTTATGCAGGATTTTCTTATATCACTTTCAGAAATAAGTCCTTCCTGAAATGCAATAAGCAGATTAAGATATGTATTTCCGCAATTCAGGTCACAGCCTGTTTTAAGTGCAAGAGATGCTGATTCAGGTGCAGTTTTAGTTATATGATGAGAAGTATGGAAATCTCTTAATGCCCAGCAATCTGAAACAAAATGACCGTCAAATCCCCATTCTTCCAGTTTGTTCATCAAATAATTACTTGCACATCCCGGCTCACCATTTATTCTGGTATAAGCCCCCATGACGCTTTCGACTTTTGCTTCCTGAACAAGAGCTTTAAAAGCAGGAAGATAAGTTTCCTCAAGATCCTTTTGGCTTACTTCGACATTATATTCATGTCTTATTGCTTCAGGACCGCTGTGAGCCGCAAAATGTTTTGCACAAGCAGCAGTACGGAGAACCTCTGAATTTCCTTGAAGTCCTTTTGTAAAAGCAACACCCAGTCTGGAAGTCAGGTAGGGATCTTCTCCATATGTTTCCTGACCTCTGCCCCAGCGAGGGTCACGAAATATATTTATATTAGGAGACCAAAGGGTAAGTCCTTTGAAGATATCATGGTCATTATGCTTGGAAAATTCATTGTATTTTGCACGAGCCTCTATTGAAACAATTTCACCGACATTGAAGATTTCTTCTTCGTCAAACATTGCTGCAAGTCCTATAGCCTGAGGAAACATTGTAGCAACACCGGCTCTAGCAACACCGTGCAGACCCTCGCTCCACCAATTATAAGCAGGAATATTAAGCTTTTGTATTGCAGGAGCGTCATATTTCAATTGTTCAGTCTGTTCTTCTACAGTCAGTTTATCTGTAAGATCCTCTGCTCTTTCAAGAGGAGAATATTTTTTGTTCAAGTATTTATCCATTTTATACCTCCGAGTGTATAGGCAATACCGCACGAAGCTTGT
>DJPR01000024.1:12491-81165 GCA_002438605.1 Ruminococcus sp. UBA6407 | reverse complement strand
CGTGCTTTGTGCGGTGTTGCCTATAATATACCTTTATGTAATGACAAATTCAAATTCTGTATAATCTTGCGTTAAGTGTAAGACTGTATCAATGATGTTGATTTACAGGTTGTTAATATATTCTGAAATTATTTTTTCAGTATCCCACTCAGTTTTTCTGATTTCCCAAGTTTCAGAAATAATTGCTGTTTCAGAAGGCATATATTCACGTTCTTCACCAAGAAGCTCACATTCAAGAAAATGTTTATTAGTATAAGTTTCAAAATTGCATCCGAAGTCGGGGTAATTTGTATTCTTATAATTATCAAAGGTTTTCTTGAAAATCTGGTTTCCTGCCGTATAGATTATAAATCCGTCATTGACATTAAAGCCAACCTTAAATGCTTTGCTTTCAGATTCATTATGTTTCAGAGTGGCATAATTATCTGCTAATGTAAAACGCTTATCATTTATATCAGAGTAACTCCACAAAGCCATGGTTCTGTTTGGCAGAAAGCCGGTATTTTTACTGCATAATGGGATAAATTCAGTTCCGCCTGACGAGAAGCCTGTTACAGACCATGGAGCAAAGCTCTGAGGTTTTGATGAACAATTTGTAATGCGATTTTCAATTTTAACCTTGTTTTTGTCTGACATTCTGCATACAATAGAGAATTGCTTGCCTGAAATTGTTGTTTGAGGAGTAAGAGTAAGAGTGTCATCTTTAAATGAGTAATCTACATAATGGTTATCGGGAAGATATGTTTCCGGCATCGTTTCCGGAGCTGACCATAGTCTGTGTCCGCCGTAAGCGTACCATATTCCATAGCCTTTATTCATTTCATAAAAATTTCTGTCTATATCTTCAAATAATATGTTTTCATTTCCGCAAAGTCCGAAATAGATTATTCTTGGGCCAACATCCACCGTTGCCATGAGCTTGATGATGTCATTCTCCAAACAAACACATCTACCAAAGTTTTTGTATTCGGTTTCATAACATTTAACAGGCATATTGTTCTCCTTTTTATTTACTGATATTATTATATTACAGTTTTTTAAAATTAACTAGTCATTTGTTGCTGTTTTATTGCTGTTTATTGCTCATTTTACACAAAAATTTAAAAATCTATTTACAAAAAACTAAAATCGTTTTATAATAATAGTATAAATTATAGTAGTGTGACCGGAATTTAATCACAATTTTTGGTATGAACGAGGCAAGTTGTTTTTGGCTGAATATTTAGGGCGAAGGTACATGAATACGGCAGCAGATTATGTGTGCAGTATGACAAAAATACGAGTAACATATAATACAGATTTTGCTGAGTGTTGAGAACAAGTTCTGATTAAAAAGTGAGGTGTTTAAGTATGATAAAAAATCTTTTGGGAGATTATGAAACGGTTGAATATGAAAATAAGCGGTTTGTAATGCTTTATGATAATGTGGAAACAGAAACATATCCGACCCACTGGCATAATGCTGTGGAGATAATTATGCCTTTACAAAACAGTTTTGTTGTGTATATAGGTGAAACAAAATATGTTCTTAATGAGAGAGAAATAATAATTATTCCTCCCGGAGAACTGCATACGCTTCCGTCTCAAGAGGGAAGACGCATTATTTTTCAATGTGACAATTCTGTTTTAGCAGACGCATCTGCATTAGAGGCAGTATCGCCTGTTCTTGCTGCTCCTATCTATATTAATCCTGAAATTGATAAAAACCTGTATATACGAGCAAAAAAAGGCATGCTTGATATATATTCGGAATATTATTCAGGTTCTGAAATCTCAGATGTGAAAATTTATATGAATCTTATAGGAATGCTTGTTGCTGTAAGGGAATACCAATTGCAGCAGTACAGGATAAGTTTTCCATGTGAAAAAAACAAGCTGCTTGAATATAATGAAAAATTCAGTATGGTTTTAAAATATATTGACAAGAATTATATGTATGATATTTCACTTGATAAATTAGCTGATATTGCAGGCTACAGCAAGTATCACTTTTCAAGAATTTTTAAGCAGTATAATTCAATGTCATATCTGCAATATATAAACACAAGACGTACCAGAGCAGCTGAGATGCTTCTTTTGGATCCAAGTATTCCTATTACAGAGGTTGCTATGCGTTCAGGATTTTCGAGTCTTACTACTTTTAACCGTATTTTTAAGGAAATAAAGCATTGTACGCCGTCAGACTTTAAGAAATTTTACAGTTCAAATGAGGCGGCAGTTATTAATGATTCTTCAGCTTCAGATGAATCAATTATAATAAGTTAATGTAGTACCGCATAAAGCGTGTTCGGTGCTGCTTTAAATTACATTGATTTTATAAAAACCTGTACAAATTTTGTTTGTATAGGTTTTTAATTATATATCAGCATATTACGTTTTTATCTATAGCAATGTTATAAAATCTTAACTTCATCTTAACGTAAAAATGCAATTAAATACTTTATTAAGTTTTGGAAATATGATATAATAACAGTGTTGAATTTAGTTTGTTTATGTCAAAATATAGTTAGGGGTATGGATAATGAGAATTTTAAAAAGGGATTCTTTTAAATCCTTGCTAAGAAATGTGCTTGTATCTGTAATAATAATAATGTGTGCAATTCTCATCTGCTACATTTTAAGAATAGTGGACCATACAGCTGCTTATGCTCCGATGATCTTTATATTAGCGGTATTCATAATTTCCAGACTTACTTATGGTTACGTTTATGGTATAATTTCATCATTATTAAGTGTACTGATTGTTAATTTTATTTTTACATATCCGTATTATGATTTTAATTTCACATTATCCGGGTATCCTGTTTCAATTTTATCCATGCTGGTTGTTGCTGTTGCTACAAGTACCCTTACATCGCAAATCAAAGCACAGGAAAAGATTAAAATTGAGGCGGAACGTGAAAAGATGAGGAGCAATCTGCTCCGTGCAGTGTCTCATGACCTTAGAACTCCGCTTACTTCTATAGTAGGTGCAAGTTCAGCGATGATTGAAAACGACAGCTATATATCAAAAGAACAGCGTATAGAATTTTTGCAGGGCATTAAAGAAGATTCGGAATGGCTTATAAGAATGGTTGAAAATCTGCTTTCGATAACAAGAATTGATAATTCTGAAAACAGTTCCGCAAAAATTACGAAAACTCCTGAGGCAGTTGAAGAAGTTGTCGCTGCTTCCGTTAGAAAATTCAAAAAGCGATTCCCGGATATGCCTATAAAATTAACAGTACCTGATGAACTTCTGTTTATTCCTATGGACGCTATGCTGATTGAACAGGTTATCATAAATATTTTAGAAAATGTTGTAATGCACTCAAAAACTGCTACGCAAATCATACTGTCTGTTGTAGCGGAGGATGACAGCATAATGTTTAAAATAAGCGATAACGGTGTAGGAATTTCAAAAAAGAAGCTTGCTGATATTTTTAACGATGCATGCAATATGAGTGAATCCTACAGTGATGCAAAAAGAAATATGGGTATTGGACTTTCGGTTTGCAATACTATAATAAAAGCACACAATGGTACAATGAATGCCGGAAATAATAAAGACGGCGGAGCGTTTTTCAGCTTTAATCTTCCTGTCTGAAAGGAGTACATATGTCAAACAAATATACAATATTAATTATAGAGGATGAAAACAGCATAAGCAGTATATTGAAAATGGTTTTTACTGCTAATGGATATAATGCATATACAGCTAAAAACGGTGCTGAAGCTATGATGATGGTAAATTCATATTGTCCCGATCTGGTTATTTTGGATTTGGGACTGCCTGATATGGACGGACTTGAAATTTTAAAGTCAATCAGAGAATGGTCATCTATGCCGATTATAGTTGTGTCAGCAAGAACTCATGAGCATGATAAGGTTGAGGCATTAGATTTGGGTGCAGATGACTATATAAGCAAGCCTTTTGGTACTGCGGAACTGCTGGCAAGAGTTCGTGCAGGACTGCGGCATTCAAACTCCGGTCAAACAGGCATGAATGTTCAATTAAACGAATTTTGTGTTGGCGAACTATGTGTCGATTATAACAAAAGGCGAGTGTTTATAAATGGAAAAGATGCAGGATTAACACAAAATGAATATAAAATAGTTTCTTTGCTTGCGAAGTATGCAGGCAAGGTTTTGACATACGATTATATAATAAAGAATATCTGGGGTCCAAATATGAAATGTGATAATCAGATACTGCGTGTGAATATGGCTAATATTCGCAGGAAAATTGAAAAAAGTCCGGCAGAGCCTGTCTATATCATTACAGAAATTGGCGTTGGATACAGAATGATTGAAGTTTTATAAATTGAGTTTAATGTGTTTTTGGTTGCTTCCTCAATTAAATAAGAATTTAGACTTTTGAGATTTTTGTTTTTTAAGCATCGACATTTATGAATTTAATTTTTATGGCTCAAATTGTTAAAAAAACAAAAAAACACTTCAGGCTATTGACATTTTTGTTTTGAAGGAATATAATAATGATAAATTAAAACCGTTGAAGCGGAGATAAAAACAGAAACCGACTTTACAGAGATTCAGGGTAGGTGAAAGCCTGAAATGATACGGACTGTTAAATGGACCGCTGAGGGCATGGTCAAAGGATTGTTCCGAGTATTCCATGACGTTTTGGCATACGTTAGTTGTCGGGGATATGATAGTATCCTGCTGAGAGTACAGTTTTGTAAATCAAGGTGGCACCGCTGATATAAGTATAGTTATATTAGTCCTTGACAAGATTATTTTATCTTGTCAAGGATTTTTTGTTTATACTGGTATTTTTTAGGTGATTGGTATTAAAACTTTTTCCTGACAGATAAGGGAGGTAGCTATATGCATAACTTTGAGATTATTACAACTTTTGATGACGCAAAGAAAATGACTGAAAGCGGTTCATACAGCATTGTTCCAATAGCAGCTGAGATTTTATCCGATATGCTTACGCCGATAAAGGTAATGACAAGACTGAAAGAAGCAAGTCACCATTGTTTTATGCTTGAAAGTGTAGACAGTGCAAAAAAGTGGGGCAGATATACTTTTCTCGGATATGAACCGTCCATGGAGATTACTTGTACTGACGGAAAGCTCCGGATAAAAAACGGAGATGTAAAACAGTTTGAAAATGTTAATCCGAGAGAGTATATCAAAAAAATTCTCAGGGAATATAAAAGTCCCCATTGCAGCAATCTCCCTACATTTACAGGAGGACTTGTAGGTTACTTTTCTTATGATTATATAAAATACAGTGAACCTCAACTTAAACTTGATGCGGAGGATACTGAAAATTTCAAAGATGTAGACCTGATGCTCTTTGATAAGGTAATAGCGTTTGACAGTAATATGCAGAAAGTGTTTATTATTATAAATATAGCTGTAGATAATTTAACTGAAAATTATAAAAAGGCATGTGATGAACTGAAAGAAATTTCAGAACTTATAATAAATGGAAAGTCACATAAAAGTGAACCTTTGAAGCTAAAATCTGAAATCAAGCCTCTTTTTACCAAAGGGGAGTATTGCTCAATGGTTGAAAAAGCGAAAAAGTATATATATGACGGTGATATTTTTCAGGTTGTTCTTTCAAACAGACTTGAAGCTGAAGCAGAGGGTAGCTTATTTGATACTTACAGGATTTTAAGAACAGAAAATCCATCACCTTATATGTTTTATTTTTCAAGTGATGATGTAGAGATTGCAGGTGCATCACCTGAAACTCTTGTAAGACTTGATAATGGTGTTCTTCACACATATCCGCTTGCAGGCACACGGCCAAGAGGTAAAAGTGAAGATGAAGACCTGGCACTTAAATATGACCTGCTTAGTGACGAAAAAGAACTTGCAGAACATAATATGCTTGTAGATTTGGGAAGAAATGATATTGGCAGGATAAGTAAGATAGGTACAGTAGAAGTTGACAAATATATGGAAGTGCAATATTTTTCAAAGGTAATGCACATAGGTTCATCTGTAAAAGGTGAGCTTGCAGATGATAAGGACGCTCTTGATGCTGTTGATTCAATACTGCCGGCAGGAACTCTCTCCGGAGCACCAAAACTCAGAGCATGTGAAATAATAAATGAACTTGAAAATAATAAAAGAGGCATTTACGGCGGAGCAATAGGATATCTTGATTTTTCAGGAAATCTTGATGTATGTATTGCAATAAGACTTGCCGTTAAGAAAAACGGAAAACTTTTTATAAGAAGCGGAGCAGGAATAGTGGCTGACAGTGTACCTGAAAAAGAGTATCAGGAATGCATTAATAAAGCAGGTGCAGTTGTTCAGGCAGTAAAAAGAGCAGAGGGAGGTATAAACTGATGATTTTACTTATAGATAATTTTGACAGCTTTTCATATAATCTTTATCAGCAGATAGGAAAATTTGATGATGACATAAAGGTTATAAGAAACAATGAAATGACTGCTGCTGAAATTGAAAAACTCAATCCTGAATTTATTGTAATTTCTCCCGGACCAAAAACACCGTCACAAGCAGGTGAGTGTATAAATATAATAAAAGAATTAGGCAGCAAAATAAGTATTCTTGGTGTTTGCCTTGGACATCAGTCAATCGTTGAAGCATACGGCGGTAAGGTTTCCAATGCAAAGCGGCTTGTTCATGGAAAGGCAGACAATATAAAAATAGATACATCACATCCGATGTTTAAGGATATGGACAGCATCATAAAGGTTGCAAGATATCATTCACTTTCGGCAGTAGAGGAGTCGCTTCCGGATTGCCTGAAAGTTACGGCGAAATCAGATGATGGAGAAATAATGGCGGTTGCACATAAGGATTACAGAGTCTGGGGAGTGCAGTTTCATCCTGAATCAATAATGACACCTCAGGGCGACATAATAATAAAAAATTTTTTAAATAAGTAAGGAGTTTTTATTATGTTAAAAAATGAAATAAGCTATATAGCTCAGGGAAAATCTTTAAGCCGTGAAATGACTGAAAATGCTTTTGATAAGATAATGAGCGGAGCAGTTAATGATATACAGATAAGTGCATTCCTTACAGCACTTTCCATAAAAGGTGAAACCATAGATGAAATTACAGCAGCTGCAACCATATTGAGAAAATATTGCTTACAGCTTCCGCACAAAAGTGAAGTTCTTGATATAGTTGGAACAGGCGGAGATAAGTCTGACAGCTTTAACATTTCAACCACTTCAGCATTCGTTTTAAGTGCAGCCGGTATAGATGTAGCGAAACACGGCAACAGAGCAGCATCCAGCAAATGCGGTGCAGCAGATTTAATTGAGGCACTTGGAGCGAAGCTTGATATATCAGCTGAAAAAAGCGGAGAAATACTTGATAAAACAGGAGTTTGCTTTTTATTTGCACAGAAGTATCATTCAGCAATGAAGTATGTAGGTAAGGTCAGAAAGGAAATAGGAATAAAAACAATTTTTAACCTTGTAGGACCTTTGTCAAATCCTGCATTTCCAAAATATCAGCTTATGGGAGTTTACAGTGAAGAACTCTTGAAGCCGCTTGCACATTCACTTGCAAATATCGGAGTAAAAAATCTTATGACAGCTTATGGACGTGACGGACTTGATGAAATTTCATTATGCGGTGAAACAGCAGTTTATGAGATAATTGATGGCAAGGAAAGCGAATATATTATTACTCCTGAAAAGCTGGGCTTTGATAGATGCTCTAAAAATGATTTAACAGGAGGAAGTCCGCAGGAAAATGCAGAGATAACATTAAGTATCTTAAACGGAGAAAAGGGACACAAGAGAAATGCAGTGGTTCTGAATTGTATATATGCATATCATCTTGTACATCCGGAAATGGAACTCCTTGATATAAAAGAGATAATAGAAAATTCAATTGACAGCGGCAAAGCACTTAATAAGCTTAATGAATTTTTAAAGCTGACAAAGGAGGACATTCAGTGATACTTGATAAGATAGTTGTTTCTACAGCTAAAAGAGTTGCACATAGCAAAGAGTTTATTGCTCCTGAAAAAATGAAACAAAAAGCGGAAAAGTGTGAGATTAACAGGGATTTTCCGTTTAAAAAGGCATTGTCAAAGAAAGAACTGTCGTTTATATGCGAGGTGAAAAAAGCATCACCATCAAAAAGCATTATATCAGAGGATTTTCCTTATATTGAAATAGCCGAAAACTATGAAAAATATGGCGCTGACGCTGTTTCAGTTCTTACAGAACCTGAATTTTTTAAAGGAGATAATCGTTATCTTACTGAAATATCGGAAAAAATAAAACTGCCATTGCTACGCAAAGATTTCATAATTGACGAATATCAGATATATGAAGCAAAAGTAATAGGAGCGTCAGCAGTACTGCTGATTTGCAGTATTCTTAATGAAAAGCGGCTTTCAGAATATCTTAAGCTAGCTCATAGTCTGGGACTTTCTGCACTTGTTGAGACACATGATGAAGATGAAGTTCAGAAAGCTCTGGCATCTGGTGCAGAAATAATCGGAGTAAACAACAGAAATCTTAATGATTTTTCAGTTGATTTAAAAACAAGTGAAAAATTAAGAAAACATATACCTGATGACAAGATATTTGTTTCGGAAAGCGGTATACATACAGCAGAGGATATAAAGGCAGTTCGTGAATATGGTGTTGACGCAGTTTTAATAGGTGAGGCTTTTATGAAAAGTGATAATATTGCGGAGCTTTTTAAGACCTTCAGAGGTATGATATGAAAATAAAAATATGCGGACTCAAGCGAAATGAAGATATAGAATATGTTAATGAAGCATTGCCTGATTACATAGGATTTGTCTTTTCAAAAAGCAGACGTCAGGTAACCTTACAACAGGCTTATGATTTGAAAAGAGATTTAAACAGCAGAATAAAATCTGTGGGCGTATTTGTAAATGAACCACAGGATATGATTGCAGAGCTTGCCAAAAATGGTATAATTGACTTAGCTCAGCTGCATGGTAACGAGGATAATGTTTATATAAGTAAACTGAGAGAAAAAACAGACGGAAAAGTCAAAATAATAAAAGCAATTTCAATCAGCAATGAATTCAGCATTGACCAAATTAATGAGATTGATGCAGATTTCTTTCTTTTAGACAACGGAAGCGGAGGTACAGGGAAAGCTTTTGATTACAGCTTAATCAAAAACAAGGTAAATGACAGAATTTTTCTTGCAGGAGGTATTAATGCAGGAAACATAAAAAATGCAGTATCTTTAAATCCTTATTGCATAGATGTAAGCAGCGGTGCAGAGTCTGATGGCATTAAGGACAGAGAGAAAATAATAAAATTAGTCAGGAGTATAAGAGATGAGTAAGGGAAGATATGGTATTCATGGCGGACAGTATATACCTGAAACGCTTATGAATGAGATTCATAAGCTGGAGGAAAGCTATGAATTTTATAAAAATGATGTAGAATTCAATAATGAGCTAAATAAGCTTCTTGCAGAATATGCAGGACGTCCGTCACTTCTTTACTATGCTGAAAAAATGACAAAGGATCTGGGCGGAGCAAAGATATATCTTAAGCGTGAGGACTTGAATCATACAGGTTCACATAAGATAAATAATGTTCTTGGGCAGGTGCTTCTTGCGAAGAAACTCGGAAAAACAAGAGTAATAGCTGAAACAGGTGCGGGACAGCATGGCGTTGCAACAGCAACTGCGGCAGCTTTGCTTGGTCTTGAATGTGAAATATTTATGGGCAAGGAAGATACGGAACGTCAGGCACTTAACGTTTACAGAATGAAACTTTTAGGTGCAAAGGTTAATGCAGTTACAAGCGGAACAATGACTCTTAAAGACGCGGTAAATGAAGCAATGAGAGAATGGGTTTCAAGAGTAGAAGATACTCATTATGTACTCGGTTCGGTAATGGGTCCTCATCCATTCCCGATGATTGTGAGAGATTTTCAAAGCGTAATAAGCAAAGAAGCTCGTCAGCAGATATTGGATAAGGAGGGTAAACTTCCGTCAGCAGTTGTAGCTTGTGTCGGCGGCGGCAGCAATGCAATGGGAATGTTTTATAACTTTATTCAAGATAAAGATGTTGAGCTGATTGGCTGTGAAGCGGCAGGACTTGGTGTAAATACAGAAAAAAATGCTGCAACGATTGCCAATGGAAGTCTTGGAATTTTCCATGGAATGAAGTCATATTTCTGTCAGAACGATGAGGGACAGATTGCCCCTGTATATTCAATTTCAGCAGGACTTGATTATCCCGGAATAGGCCCTGAACATGCAAATCTTCATGATACAGGACGTGCAGAATATGTTCCTGTAACTGATGAAGAAGCAGTTGCAGCATTTGAATATCTTGCTAGAACAGAGGGAATTATATGTGCAATTGAATCAGCACATGCTGTTGCACATGTAATGAAAATCGCAAAGAACTACAGCAGGGACGATATAATAATAATATGTCTTTCAGGCAGAGGAGATAAAGACGTTGCTGCAATAGCAAGATACAGAGGAGAGAAACTTTATGAGTAATATAAAAAGTGCATTTAAAGAAAAGGCTTTTATAGGATTTTTAACAGCAGGTGATCCGTCAATAGAAAAAAGCGAGCAGTTTATAATAAAAATGATTGAAGCGGGAGCAGATCTTATAGAAATAGGCATACCGTTTTCAGATCCGATAGCAGAAGGTCCTGTTATTCAGGCAGCCAATGTAAGAGCATTGTCAGCAGGAACAAAGTTAAAAGATATTTTTGAACTTGTAGTAAAGATAAGAAAAAAATATGATACACCAATAGTATTTCTTACATATTTAAATCCTGTTTTTAAATACGGAGCAGACAGATTTTTTAAAAAATGTTCTGAAACAGGTGTAGACGGTATAATAATACCTGATATGCCATATGAAGAAAAAGACGAAGTTAAAGAATATGCAAAAGCAAATAATGTTGATGTTATTTCACTCATTGCACCTACTTCGGAACAGCGGATAAAGCTAATTGCACAGGAAGCAGAGGGATATATTTATATTGTTTCTTCAATGGGTGTTACCGGTATGCGTTCAGAAATAAAAACTGATTTAGAGAGTATTGTTGAAGCAGTAAGAAAGTACAGCAGCGTGCCTGCTGCAATCGGATTCGGCATAAATACTCCGGAACAGGCTGAAAAATACGCAAAACTTGCAGACGGAGTAATTGTAGGAAGTGCAATTGTAAAAATAATCGCAGAACATGGTGAGAATGCAGACGACTATATTTATGACTATGTCAAAAGTATGAAAGAGGCTGTAAAAAAATAAAGGCAGCACCGTACAAAGAGTAGTGTACAGAATTGCATAAAATAATGCAGTACAAAGTGATGTTTGTTGGCTTTGTACTGCATTATATTATTTTCTTTTTATTTTTCCTGTTAATTTTCTTATATTCGGAGAAAAAAATTCAAGAATTGCACAATATTTATCGACTAAAACTATAATATAGCTTTCTCTGTACCTAGGAAATTTTTTTGTAACAGGCCACATGTGTTTCTCTATAATATCCCGTTCACATTCATTCATATCAATGAGCTTAGAGGCGTTTTCCAAAGCGACAAGAGAATGAAATGCACTATGTGAAAGTGTTTTTTTGCTGTTTAAAAGCAAGCCTTTATTCTTGTTGTACTCTTTTCTGTTATAATAAAAAAGGTCATGAAGAAGACCGGCTCTTGCAGCAGATACGGCGTCAAGTTTTAATTTTTTGCAGATAATATAATTATAATATGATACATTAAGACAATGCTGAAATCTTGTTGTTGAAACATGATGTGTTATGTCCTTTAATTTTATCATTTCATCGGATTCAACGATATCTTTTATACAGTCATAATAACTGTTTTCGGTTAAATCTTTCTTTGAACCGATAGCTTTAAGCATAATAAGACTCCAATCAAAATAAATTAAGGCTCATGTGCAACAGCAATATAATAATTGAGTGCTGAACCAATAAAACAAGCATATAAATTTTTATGCAGTATTGACTTAATTATATTATACGTTATTTCACAATAAATTTCAAGTGTTTTTTATAAATCTGACAAAACTTGCCTATAATGTTGTATTGGATTTGAATAAATGTTACTTTATATGCTTTTCTTTATTTTTATCTATTTTATTTTTTACAAGATAACCTATTATGCTTAATAAAATTATGACTCCGAATAAGACAAGACTCATTATATAACGTCCTTCACCGATGCTTGCACCCATAAATACTGAGCAAGCCATGGAAGGAGTCCTCGCTATTGCCGCAATAAAAAAGAATTTATATGGATTTATTGATGTAAGTGCGGCAATATACGTTAAAAAATCCTTGGGTGTTCCGGGTATAAGAAATAAAATAAATATAATTAAAGTAAGTTTTTTTTCATCATTCATAAGCTTCATAAATTTATTGTGTTCAAGCTTTTCCTGAGAAAAAATTTTATGCACCAAAGGCTGTCCGAATTTTTTTACAAGAGAGAATACCAGAGCCGAGCCTGTAAATATTCCTGCAAAGCAAAGGATAACGCCCCAGAATCCGCCAAACAAAACTCCGCCCAAAATTTCTACAGGTGCTCCGGGAACAAATGCTGCAACAATTTGCAGAATTTCAAGACATATAAAAGCAAGCGGAGCAAAAATTCCTAAAGATGATATTTTTTCATCTATAATATCTCTGCCCTGTTCTGTAGATAAAAGCTTGACAAAGGGAATAAGCAGAATGGTTAAGGCAATACAAAGTATCACAATAAATAAAGTGAATATTATTTTTGACTTCTTTTTCATTTAAACCATCTCCTGAACGAAAACTGCTTTTCCTTTATTATATACCAATATTTTTTTAAATTCAACATTATAAAAATCTATTCACTTATTTTTTACAAAATAAACTTTTTGTGTATAATGAATAAATAATATGTGAAAGGAATATGATAATTAGTTGACATAAAGTTACAGTTTATTAAATCCCTTGACATTTTTACTAGTTGTGTGTATAATGAGTAAAAGAAAAATGTTTAGCTGTAGCATTTTCTGTGCTTCTCAGAATTTTGCTGAAAGCTTTTATAATGAAAGGATTTTTGTTATGAATAATTTTAAAAAGAGATTTATTGCACTTTCTTCATTGATAGCAATTGTGGTTGCTGCTTTTGCAGGATGTGCTGAAAAAAACAATACACCGTCACTTACCGATGAAGAGAAAAAGGAACTTTCAAAGGATAGCCTTACTTTTAATTATGATACTAATTCAGATTCAAGTGATAATTCTCTTGACAGTGCAGACCCTACAGACGCTGATCCTAAAAATACAACTTCTTCATCAGAGGAGTATTATGTTGTAACTGATGCTAAAGGACAGCCTGTTACTGAGTTTGTAACTGTTACTCAGGCAAACGGACAGCCTGCAACAGAAGTTGTTGAAGCTACTAAAGCAGACGGTCAAAAAGAAACAGATGCTTCAGGTTCAGTTGTTACAAATATAGTTCCTGCAACATCAGCTGTTACTGTAACTGCTAAGGGCAGTTCTAATAATAACAACACTCAGACAACAACTTCAAGCAGCTATAAATCAAATATGGTAAACTGTAACGCATGGTGGCTTGATGTTTCTCAGGAAAAAGACTTTACTTTTAACGATTACTTTATTGAAGTAAAGTTTGAAATAAAGAAAGATATTCCGGACGGAAAGTATCCTATTACCATTACAGAACCACAGTTCTCAAATATTAAAGCATTATCTGCTACATACCCTGAAAATGTAATTGACGGCTATGTATACGTTTCTCAGAATGCTGAACAGCAGAATGTAGACGACGGCGGCAAGTTTACTGTTATTGCCGAAAGTGCTTCAGGAAAACAGGGAGATACTGTTACTGTAAGATTTAAGATGCTTAATAATCCGGGGCTTTGTGCTATGAACTTCAACTTTGAATATGATAAAAATGCTTTGACAATTGTTGATGCATACTCAGTTGGTGAATTTGATAAGATAGCAAATACATCTTTAACTTATTAATAAATAATAGTTTAAGAACCTGTCCACATAAAAAATTCGTACATATCTCCTATCCGGACAGGTTCTGACAGACTGCTGTAAACATGGCAGTCTGTTTTTTAAAATAAAAATTTTCAGACTTTTATTTTTTCAGAAAAAAGTGTTATAATAAGAATATGTATCTGTATTTTTCAGGAGGTCTATGTGCAGTATTCGGATTTTAAAAGAGAAATTAAGTTTATTCTTATATGCTCTCTTTGCCTTGATGGAGCTGTTTTCCTGATTTCTTCGCTTTTTATCGGGTTTACGTTTTCAATGGCAGTTTCATTGCTTATTGGAACTGCTGTATTGATTTTAAACATGAGATTACTTTATAATTCAGTTCTGAAAAATACAAGAATACAAAATACAGCAGGAAATCCAATGCTTAAAGGATATCTTTTACGTTCTTTTATTTCATGTACGGCTATTGCAGCCGGATTTAAACTGAATTTTCTTAATCCTTTGGGAATTATTCTTCCACTTATCTATCCAAAACCAATTTATACTGTGCATTCTATAATAGTAAGGAGGTAATATGAATTGTGAAATTATCCGATTTTTTTCAGGGCGTGAAAGAAATTAAGGTCACAGGGCCTAAAATCATACATCAGTTTGATGTTTTCGGACTAAAAATCAATCTTACTGAATCAATTGTTATAGGCTGGATTATTATTATTGCAATAGCTGTGATTTTGAAAGTTCTTACTCACAATATGCAAAAAGTTCCTGTCAAAAAAAGACAGGTTATTGCAGAATGGATTGTTACAACCATTAATGATCTCGTAGATGATACCATGGGAAAAAGTTTCAGATTTTTTGCTCCGTACATCTGCACGATTTTTGCATTTTCCCTTTTTGGAAGCCTGATAAGTATGTTGGGGCTTCGTCCTATGACAGGAGATTTTAATGTAATAATGAGCTGGGCTTTAGTTACTTTTATTTTCATTCAGGGAACTAAGCTTAAAACAAACGGATTTTTGGGATACTTAAAAAGCTTTACAGATCCGTTTCCCGTTATGCTTCCGCTGAATATAATAAGTGAGGCTTCAACTCCTGTTTCAATGAGTTTCCGTCATTTTGGCAATGTTGCAGGAGGCATGATAATTTCAAGTTTGCTTTATTTTGCACTTACTGCTGCATCATCAGCACTCGGACTTGCCTTTCCTGTTTTTGCAGTAGGTGTTCCTGCTTTGTTTTCTGCATATTTTGACTTGTTTTCAGGCTTTATGCAGGCATTTATATTTATTATGCTTACAATGGTTTACATCAGCAATGCTGCTGATACAGAATAATTACAGCAAAACATAAATCAGAATCGTACAAGCAAGCTGAACAGCATTGTACGGACTGTATTAAATTACCGCCTTTTCAGGCAGAATGGAGATTTATTATGGAATTAGCAAAAGCTATCGTTTTAGGTGCATCAGCTATTGGTGCAGGTTTGGCAATGATTGCAGGTATAGGTCCTGGTATTGGTGAGGGTTATGCAGTAGGCAAGGCTTGTGAAAGTATAGGCAGACAGCCTGAATCATCAGGCAAGGTTACAAAGACAATGTTTATTGGCTGTGCTATTGCAGAATCTACAGGTATTTACGGCTTTGTTGTTGCTCTTATTCTCCTGTTTATCAATCCTTTCATTGATATGCTTTAATAAAAAACAAATTATTGATGACAACCGCATTTCACTTATTTGTGTGCGCAATTGTCTTGATACTATAAATATGGGAGTGACACAATGAATTTAGATTTTTTGTCTATTGATCCTGGATCTATATTTTTTACACTCATAAATACTCTTATTTTATTTCTTGTTATAAAGCATTTTCTGTTTAAACCCGTAAATAAAATGCTTGAAGAACGTAAGGACGACATTGCTTTAACTTACAGTAAAGCTGATAATGCTCTTGAAAAAGCAAAAGAAGCTGAGGAGCATTATAATAAACTTATTTCAGGTGCAAGAGATGAATCTGCTGATATTATAAAAGCAGCCTCTGAAAAAGCTAACCGACGTTCAGAAGAAATTCTCAATAATGCGAAAGCTGGCGCAATTCAGATTAAGCAGAAAGCCGAAGCTGATATTGAACGTGAAAAACAGTCTGCAAGAAGTGAAATACGTTCTGAAATATCGGATTTGGCTGTTATGGTTGCTTCAAAAATTGTTGATAAGGAAATCAATGAACAAGACCAAAGACGCTTTATTGATGAATTTATTGAAAATGTGGGTGATGAAACATGAGTCAGAACAACGTAGCGTCAGCCTATGCAGAGGCTGTTTTTGAGCTTGCGGAAGAAAGCGACTGCCTTGATGATATTTGCTATGAGCTTTCAACTATTGCTGAAATATTCAGCAGCAACCCTGAGCTTACGCAGCTGCTGACTCTCCCAACTCTTTCAAAAGAGGAGCGTATTTCTGTTCTTCAACAGGTTTTCAGCAAAACAAGCGGTATGCTGTTAGACTTTCTTTGTCTGCTTACCGAACGTGGAAGAATCAACTATATTTGTGAAATAGAAAAAGTATTCCGAAAGCTTTATAACCAGAAAAATAATATTGAGGAGGTTACAGTAACAACAGGTGTTGAACTTACCGAAGATGAAAGACTCAGACTTACTGTAAAGCTCCAGAATAAACTCAACAAAAGAATTAAACTTATTGAAAAAATCAATAAAGACATTATTGGCGGTGTACAGCTTAAATATGGCGATACTCTTATAGATAACAGTATTTCGTCCAGGATAGGCAGTATAGCCAAGGAATTGAAAGATAATGACTGATAATTAATTTAAAGAAGGTGTATTAATGGATTTACGCCCAGAAGAAATAAGCGGCATTATAAAAGAACAAATTAAGCATTACCGCAATAAAATGGAGCTTTCAGATGTCGGAACAGTTATGACGGTAGGCGACGGCATTGCAAATATAAACGGAATAGAAAAATGTATGTCAGGCGAACTTCTTGAATTTGAAAACGGAGTTATGGGCATGGCTCTTAACCTTGAACAGACATTTGTCGGTGCAGTTATGCTTGGTTCAGACATTGATATAAAGGAAGGTTCTGTTGTAAAAAGAACAGGAAAAATTGTATCTGTTCCTGTCGGTGAGGCAATGATAGGCAGAGTTGTAAATGCTCTTGGTAAACCTATTGACGGAAAAGGTCCGATAAGAGCTGAAGGTGAAGCTCCGATTGAAAAAATTGCTTCGGGAATTATTACAAGAAAATCAGTTCACAAGCCTTTGCAGACAGGAATCAAGGCAATTGACTCCATGATTCCTATAGGCAGAGGTCAGCGTGAGCTTATTATCGGTGACAGACAGACAGGTAAAACTGCAATTGCCCTTGATACAATAATAAATCAAAAGGGCAAGGATATAATATGTGTTTACGTTGCAATAGGTCAGAAGCGTTCTACTGTTGCAAATGTTGTTGAAACACTTACTAAATCAGGTGCTATGGACTATACGATTATTGTATCGGCTACAGCTTCAGAGCTTGCTCCGCTGCAGTATATCGCACCTTATTCGGGCTGTACGATAGGAGAATATTTTCTAGATAAAGGGATGGACGTGCTTTGCGTTTATGACGATTTGTCTAAACATGCTGTTGCATATCGTACCCTTTCACTTCTTCTTAAGCGTCCGCCTGGACGTGAGGCTTTTCCCGGTGATGTTTTCTATCTCCATTCAAGACTTCTTGAAAGAGCTTGTTCACTTAATGAAAATTATGGCGGAGGAAGTCTTACTGCCCTGCCGATTATTGAAACTCAGGCAGGTGACGTTTCTGCATATATTCCTACAAACGTAATCTCTATTACAGATGGTCAGATATTCCTTGAAACAGACCTGTTTAATGCAGGTGTACGTCCTGCTGTAAACCCAGGAATTTCAGTATCCCGTGTAGGAAGTGCTGCTCAGATAAAGGCTATGAAAAAGGTTTCAGGTTCATTGAAGCTTTCATATTCTCAATATCGTGAATTACAGTCGTTTTCACAATTTGGTTCGGATTTGGATAAGGATACCAAGGAACGTCTTGCGAAGGGTGAAAGAATAGTTGAGGTTCTTAAACAAGACAGAAACAAACCTGTTGCTGTTGAAAATCAGGTAATTATCATATATGCAGTTACTCATAATTACCTCAGTACCATTCCTGTAAAGCTGATAAGTGATTATCAGGAGGCTCTTTTTGAATATGTGGATACTTCATATCCTGAAATTACTGATTCTATCAGAGATACCAAGGATTTGACTCCTGAAACGGAAGAACGTCTTAAAGAGGCACTGACAGCTTTTGCTGAAAAGTACATGGCTGATAAAAAATAATTTGAGGTGATATAATGGCTTCAGGCAATATGAAAAATATTAAACGCAGAATAAAAAGCGTTGAAAGCACTATGCAGATTACAAAGGCTATGGAGCTTGTTGCTTCCTCAAAGTTTAAAAAAGCAAAAGAAAAAGCTGATGCAGCTATGCCGTTTTTCAATATTGTTTATGAAACAATGTGTGAAATTGCTGCTCAGGATAAATTCTTCAATTCGGTTTATACAAGAAAATCAGACTGCAATACCTCACTGATAATTGTAATTGCAGGTGACAGGGGACTTGCAGGGGGATATAACGCAAACGCACTTAAACTTGCTGAATCAAAAATAGAAGAAATTGGCGGAAACAGCGTTATTATTCCTATAGGAAAAAAAGCAGTTGAGCATTTTTCAAAAAGAAATGCAAAAATATTCAAAAGCTTTGAGGATATAAGCGAGAATATGACCATATACAAGGCTTTGGATATTGCTGAAATGATTATCGAGCTTTATCGAAAGCATAAATCAATCGGAAAAGTTGAATTGATTTTTACTGATTATGTATCTCCTGTTTTGCAGGAGGCACGATGCATAAGTGTTATTCCGCTTGAAAATCTTGCACAGCAGCCTTTGAATAAATCGGTTATACGCTATGAACCGTCTGCTTCTGCAATTTTTGAGGAGCTTGTGCCAAAATATATAGCAAGTCTTATTTATGGAGCAGTTGTGTGTTCATTTGCTTCTGAACAGGCAGCAAGACGTATGGCAATGGAAAATGCAACAGATAATGCAACAGAAATAATTGATAATCTTTCACTTATATATAACAGAGCAAGGCAGTCTGCAATTACTCAGGAAATAACAGAGATTGTGGGCGGAGCAAATGCTCAGGACTAAGGAGGATTTATGCAGAATATCGGAAAAATTGTGCAGATAATCGGTGCAGTTGTTGATATACGCTTTCCAAAGGAAAGTTTACCTAAACTTCTTAATGCAATAGAGATAAATAATAATGATAAAAAGCTTGTTGTTGAGGTTGCTCAGCATATCGGTGACGCTGTTGTTCGTTGTATCGCTATGAGTACAACTGATGGTCTTGTAAGAGGAATGGATGCAGTTGATACAGGTTCACCGATAAAAGTACCGGTGGGAAAGGAAACTCTCGGACGTGTTTTCAATCTTCTTGGCGAACCGATTGACGAAAAGCCTATGCCGAGAGTTGATGAGTATTGGGCTATTCATCGTGAAGCACCAAGCTATGAGGAACAGACCGCATCAAATGAAATCCTTGAAACAGGAATAAAGGTCATAGACCTTATTGCTCCATATCTTAAAGGCGGAAAAATCGGACTTTTCGGCGGTGCAGGTGTTGGCAAAACAGTTCTTATTCAGGAACTTATAAATAATGTTGCAAATCAGCATGGCGGTATTTCAGTTTTTACAGGTGTTGGAGAACGTACTCGTGAGGGAAATGACCTTTACAATGAAATGAAAGAAAGCGGAGTAATTGATAAAACCGTTCTTGTTTACGGTCAGATGAATGAGCCGCCCGGAGCAAGAATGAGAGTCGGACTTTCAGGACTTACTATGGCAGAATATTTCAGAGATGTTGAGGGGCAGGACGTTCTTTTGTTTATTGACAATATATTTCGTTTTACTCAGGCAGGTTCAGAAGTATCTGCACTTCTTGGCCGTATGCCGTCAGCCGTTGGATATCAGCCGACTCTTGCAACTGAAATGGGAGCTTTGCAGGAAAGGATTACATCTACAAATAAAGGCTCTATTACATCAGTTCAGGCTGTTTATGTTCCTGCTGATGACCTTACCGACCCGGCTCCTGCAACTACATTTGCACACCTTGATGCTACTACGGTTCTTTCACGTCAGATTTCGTCTTTGGGAATATATCCTGCTGTTGACCCATTGGAGAGTACATCAAGAATTTTATCGCCTGAAATTGTTGGTCAGGAGCATTATGATACAGCAAGAGCAATTCAGAATATACTTCAGCGTTATACTGAATTGCAGGATATTATTGCCATTATGGGTATGGATGAGCTTTCTGATGAGGATAAGCTTACTGTATCAAGAGCAAGAAAAATTCAGCGATTTCTTTCACAGCCTTTCTCTGTTGCTGAACAGTTTACGGGTATGAAAGGTAAATTTGTACCTCTTAAAGAAACGATAAGAGGATTTAAAGAAATTATCGAGGGCAAGCACGATGACCTTCCTGAATCTGCATTTTTGTTTGTCGGTACAATTGATGAGGCTGTTGAAAAAGCGAAGAATGGTGATAATAAATGAAAACCTTTAAGCTCCAGATAATTACTCCAGATAAAATTCTCTATGATGATAATGCAGAACAGGTTATAGTCAGAACATCTGAAGGTGATGTCGGAATACTTGCAGGACATGAAAATTATGCTGCAATTCTGCCGTCAGGTGTACTTAAATTAACTGCTGACGGCAAAGAAATTTATGCTGCCATTGCAAGTGGATTTATAAAGGTAAATTATAACAAGGACGTAAAAATAATTGCTTCTGCTGCTGAGTGGGGAAAAGATATAGACATTATATGGGCAAAAAAGTCAAAGGAAGATGCTTTGAACAAGATAAAATATGCGGAAACAAAGTCACAGATGACAAGAGCTGAATTGAAACTCAAAAGAGCTGTAAACCGCATTAAAGTTTCTGAGCTTTATAGCAAATAAAAATCAATTAATTTGTTTCAGCACCGCACAATATTTGTGCGGTGCTGACTTATGCAGTCAGGATACGACTGTTTGCGACAAAATATAATGTGCTTTTTATAAGTTTTGTTTGTGCATAATGTAGATTTTGCAAATACAGTTGACATTCTGAAAAATATGTATTACAATAATATTAATAGAGATAAAACCATTGAGGTGTAGAATGTATAGCAAAAGAAAGGGCAAAGTCAGATTAAACTATTTTAGGGTAGGCGTGACTTTACTTCTTCTGGTTATTTTGATTTTCGGTATTTCCCTGATTATTTCCTCATTTAACAAAAAGCCTGCAAGTGTGGCTGAGATTATTGTGGATAGTCAGGAATCTGTTGTAATATCAGATTCAGAAAGCTCCGTAATTGAACAGATTGAAGAGTCAGAGCCTGCCGTTTTTTATCCCGTTTTTACTGATAAAACGGTTGATTTCTATTTACTTAATCCTGAATTTGGCAAAGAGGAAAATACTGAAGCGGCATCAGAAATTTCAGAGGCAGCAGAAAATTTTGAAATAATTGAAGATAATGCGGAAGAAGTAAGAAAATATAATTCTTTGTATGCAATTGTTGTAGATACTGAAACAAATGAAATTGTTGCCGAACATGATTATAATGTGAAAATGTACCCTGCTTCACTTACAAAAATCATGACTCTTATTGTTGCGGCTGAAAATACGGATAATCTGGAGGAAACAGTATTGATAACTGCCGATATGATTGATCCGCTTATCGCACAGGAAGCGTCGGTAGCAGGCTTTGCGTCTGGTGAAACTCCTACTGTAAAAGATTTGATTTATGGTGTTGTACTGCCGTCAGGTGCAGATGCAGCAGTTGCGGTTGCAAGACATGTAGGTGGTTCGGAAGAAGCTTTCGTCAGCATGATGAATGATAAGGTTAAGGAACTCGGACTTAAAAATACTCATTTTACAAATCCTGTAGGACTTCATGATCCTGAAAATTACAGTACTGCGGAGGATATTGCAATTATATTGGAGTATGCTCTTAAAAATGATTTTTGTCGTGAAGTTCTTGAAACATATGAATATAAAATAGCACCAACGGAATACAATCCTGAAGGCTTGACTTTGACTAGTACAATGTTCAGCAGAATGACAGGTACTGAAATGCCCGGAGTAGTTGTAAAGGGCGGAAAAACAGGCTTTACTGATGAATCAGGACAGTGTCTTGCAAGCTTTGCGGAAATTAACGGTAAAATCTATGTTATGGTGCTTGCAGACGGTTGGTCAAAATGGGAAACAATTTATGAAACATTAAGCGGTTACAGCGTATTTTGTTATGGAGGAGAGCCTTATGTTCCTCCTGTGACATGATAAATGGTGAGAAAATTATGTGTAATATGACGGATAATTCACAGGCTTATGACGTACCTTGTGCGCTGTTGCCTTAAATGACATATAGATTAAGATAGAGAAAACAACAAAATGGAGGAGCATAATGAAAAAAAACCAAAGACTTAACTGGAGAAGAGTCTTTTGGACATTTATCGTTTGCATAGTTTCAATAATTGCTGTTGACTGCGTCAGACGTCAATTTTATGATACCACAACAGGAAGTATAATTGTAAATGGAAATTTCAAAAGCTTGGATATTTCAGGAAGTAATATAACCATTTTAAGCACAGATTCTGAACCTGATGCAGAAGGTTCAGTTGAACATCTTGGCTATTCTCAGATAAATGTTTCTCGTGAGAGTATGTATACAGGGAGTTTATGCCTGATAAATGCAGGCAATCCGGCAAATGGAATTTTTCTCAGCATGACAGGTTTGGCAGAAACTAAAAATGATTTTTATATTCTCAGAGATGAGAATATGGTGCTAAGCATTGAGGCTGCCGGTCAGCTTAACAAAATGATGAGTGATTATAATGCTGCAACAGGAAATGATAATTTTGTCGTTTACAGCACAACTCAAAGCTACAGTGGTGAGGACAGCATATACACTGTATCATATCCCGAATCAATAACAGGATATACAGTTGATCTTGCGATAAAGTCCTCAAGCGGTGAGATAATTGAATATGACGGCATGGACACAGAAAGCTGGATAATAGATAATTGTACAAAGTATGGCTTTATAGTAAGATATCCGCAAGACAAGGAAAGCATAACAGGCGTTTCAGCATCTGTTGCTCATTTAAGATATGTAAGCGACGTTCATGCGGCAATAATGAAAGAAAAGAATTATTGTCTTGAAGAATATATAGATTTTTTAAAAAATTATACTCTTGATACAGGTGCTTTTGAGTATACATTAAACGAAAAATCTTATGAGATATATTATGCTTCTGCTGATATGAACGGAGCCGAAACTACAATAAGTGTTCCGGTGGATTTTAATTATACTATTTCCGGAAATAATATTGACGGATTTATCATTACTGTAATTAAATAATGGCAGCAATGACAACACTGTGCATTCTTTGTGCGGTGTTGCCTGAGCATTATATTGCACTGATTGTGGATTATAAAGGGACTGATTCAGTCCCTTTATTTTTTGCTATAAATTGAAAAGTGATGTTATGAAAATAATAAAAATCATTGCAGGAGAGATATATTTTATTGAAATATTGAGCAAGTTCTTTACAAATGAACTTTTAACACCAGCTTCAGCTGAAAGATTGTCAATTTTCCAGACATATCCGCATAAAATGCAAATACCTAAAGCTCCGAGAGGCATCAGCAGTTTATCAGATATAAAATTAAGCAAATCAAAGAAATTCATATTGAAAATTTTGAAATTACTTAATTTTCCAAATGACATTGATGCAGGAATTCCTATTACTGATATTACAAATGCACTTATTAATGCAGCATTATTTCTGCTGAGTTTTAGTCTGTTCATAATGTATGAAACAATAACTTCAAGCAGTGATATTGCAGATGTAACTGCTGCAAAAAGAATAAGCAGAAAGAAAATAACCGCAAAGAAACGTCCGCCGCTTATCTGAGCAAAAACCTGAGGAAGTGTAATAAAAATCATTCCGGAACCTGCTGTCGGAGGAATGCCGCATGCAAATACTGCAGGCAAAATCATAAGGCCTGAAAGAAGTGCAATAATGAAGTCTATAAGAGGGATATATATTGCCGATTTAGTAAGGCTTGTACTTTTATCAAGATATGCACCGTATGTTATCAGCGTACCCATACCAAGACTCAGACTGAAAAAAACCTGTCCCATTGCACCGGTAAGAAGAACTGCCCAATCACTGAACGATTGAAGCTTTGAAAAATCGGGTTTCAGAAAAAATTTTATTCCATTAATGCTGCCGTCAAGTGAAAATGATTTAAAGGTAAGTATTATAATCATAATAAGAAGTGCAGGCATAAAGAACTTACATATTTTTTCAATGCCCTTTGAAATTCCGTTGATAACAATTAATGCACAGGAAAATGTAAAAATAAAATGCAGGAGTATGGGCATAAATGTACCGGAGGAAAATTTATCAAAATATTCTGATGCATTGTCAATTGAAGAATTGAAAATATAGTGAATTATATATTTTATAACCCAGCCTCCTATGACTCCATAATAACAAAGGATAATAAATGCACCTATTATTCCGAATGCGCCTGTAAATCCCCAGTTTTTATTAATTGTTCGGCAGGCGTCAATAGGATTTTTTCTTGTGGAACGTCCTATGCACATTTCGGAAAGCAGTACAGGAACACCCAGAATGATAAGCAATATGAAGTAAACAACAAGGAAAACAGCTCCACCGCTTTTTCCTGTGACATACGGAAACTTCCATATATTTCCCAACCCGACTGCTGAACCGGCAGCTGCCATAAGAAATCCGAAATCAGATGACCATTTTTCTTTTTTCATTTATGCTATCTCCTATTAACAAAAATATGCTTTTGTGTGGTATTGCCTAAAATATTATCTCCTTAAAGGATAAATTTATAAATTGAAAATAGTAAAATAGGTATTTTCATGCTTGTAAATTTGTGGTATAATCATAAAGGATATGTTTTGAACAGGATTTATAGTCAAAATAAAAATCAGATTGCGTTTATGGAGTTGCATTCTGAAAATTAATACTGAATGGAGTAAGTAATATGAGTAATGATTCATATATTGAATTAAAACAAACAGCTTTAAAACAATATTTCAGCCGAATGAATGAAATGCAGCAGGAGGCGGTTTTTACTGTAAACGGACCCTTGCTTGTTCTTGCAGGTGCAGGAAGCGGTAAAACAACTGTAATTGTAAACCGAATTGTAAATATGATTAATTTTGGAAATGCCTTTTTTGATACAGCAAGAAAAGGATCTGATTTTGATGTAGAGTTCCTTAAATCCTATATAAACGGTGAAACAGATGATGTTGACGGTTTGCGTGACGCTGTTGCAGTAAATCCTGTAAGACCTTGGAATATACTTGCAATTACATTTACAAATAAGGCAGCAGCAGAACTTAAGGAACGTCTTAATGCAGTTCTGGGAGAAGAAGCACTGAATATTAACGCCTCAACATTCCATTCAGCTTGTGTAAGAATTTTGCGTCAGGAAATTGACAGAATAGGTTATGGCAGGGATTTTACAATTTATGATTCTGATGATGCACAGCGCTTGGTGAAAGCCGTTATGAGTGAGCTTGAAATATCAGAAAAGAATTTTCCGCCGAGAAGTGTGCTTAGCGAGATAAGCTTTGCAAAAAATAGAATGATAAGTCCTGAAATGATGAAAAATGACGCAGGCGGAGATTTCAGAAAAAAGGTAATTGCTCGTATTTATGCACATTATTGCAGCAGATTGAAGGATTCAAATGCTCTGGACTTTGATGATATTCTTCTTCTTACCGTAAAGATTTTTGAGGAATTTCCTGATGCACTTGAAAAATTCAGAAACAGATATAAATACATTATGGTAGATGAATATCAGGACACAAATCAGGTTCAATTCAGACTGGTATCACTCCTTTCCGCTGAACATAAAAATCTCTGTGTTGTAGGTGATGATGATCAGAGTATTTATAAATTCAGGGGTGCGGATATTACAAATATCCTCAGCTTTGAAAAACAGTTTGAGGGAAGCAAGGTAATTCGCCTTGAACAGAATTATCGTTCTACTCAGACAATACTTGATGCGGCAAATTCTGTTATAAGCAACAACGAGGGCAGAAAGCCAAAATCACTTTGGACTAAGGGCGCTAAAGGGGAAAAGGTTTACTGGTATAAGGCTTGTGATGAAAATGATGAGGCACAGTTTGTTGCGTCTGAAATACTGAAATATTACAAAGAGACTGGTAAATACGGAAATAATGCTGTACTTTACAGAATGAATGCACAATCTAATATTATTGAGCGTTCATTTATTAAAAGCGGTATTCCTTATCGTGTTTACGGCGGAATGCGTTTCTATGACCGCAAGGAAATTAAAGATGTTACTGCATATCTCAGCTTTTTGAATAATCCTAACGATATGCTGAGGCTTAAGCGTATTATAAATGAACCGAAAAGGGGTATCGGTGATGCAACAGTTACTGTTCTTGAGGAGATAAGCCGAGATCTTAAACTAAGTCCGCTTGAAGTCATGCGAAACAGCAGTGACTATCCTCCGCTTTCAAAAAAATCTGCTGTGTTAAAGGCAGTTGCAGAGATTTTTGATAATCTCATTGAAAAAGCGGATACGATTCCTCTTGATGAATTTCTTGATGAGGTTCTGGATAAAACAGGATATATGGCATATCTGAAATCAATGGGCGAAGAAGGTACATCAAGAATAGAGAATGTTGATGAACTTCATTCTACAATAGCTTCTTATGTTAATGAAGCGGAAGAACCGACTCTCAGCGGATTTCTTGAAGAAGTCGCACTTTATACGGAAGCTGATCGTGACAGCGGTTTAGATGATAAAGTTACTTTAATGACCATACATTCAGCTAAAGGACTTGAATACGATAATATTTATGTTGTCGGCATGGAGGAGGGAATATTCCCGGGTTTTCGTTCAATGGACAGCTTAGAGGAACTTGAGGAGGAACGCAGGCTTGCTTATGTAGCCATTACAAGAGCAAAAAAGCATCTTTACATTTCAAGTGCTGCACAAAGAATGCTTTACGGTCAGACACAGCGTAACCTGACTTCAAGATTTATCAAGGAAATAGGCAGTGAGTTTATAGAAAAGCATGATAATACAATAGCCTTAAAGAAAATGGATAAAAGTGATGATACTGTAACGTCAGTTCATTCGAGCAGTTTGCAGCAGCAGCTTGCAAGGAACAGAACAAAGCAGACTGCTAAAAACGAAAATGTAGAGTTTAATGTCGGTGACAGAGTTATCCATAATATTTTTGGTGAAGGAGTTGTTATTTCAGCTCAGAAAATAACAAATGACAGTATGCTTGAAATCGCATTTGATAAAGTAGGGACAAAAAAAATAATGGCTAATTTTGCTAAAATCCGTAAAATTTAGAATTGTGTTTATAAAAATAAACAATTCTGAAAATATATTAAGCAAATGTTAAGAATTTCATTCGACGCTTTAATTTTTTACAGTTTTGATGTATAATAATGTAAAGGCAATGCCGCAAGAAGTTCCATGCAATCTGATGAAAAGTCTGTCTGCTTTTCTGTTTATTAAAGGAGAAAGTTTATGAGAAAAACTAAAATTGTTTGTACAATAGGACCTGCAACCGATAATGAGGCTGTAATGCGTGAGCTTATGATTTCCGGAATGAATGTAGCTCGTTTTAATTTTTCACATGGAGATTATGAAACTCATAAAAAGCGCTTTGAAATGGTAAACAAGCTTAGAAATGAGCTTGGTATGCCTATTGCAACTCTTATGGATACAAAAGGTCCTGAGATAAGACTTGGTAGATTTACTGATGATAAGCCTGTTGAGATTTTTGACGGGGACACTTATGTTCTTACTACAAATGATGTAACCTGTACAAACAAAATTGGCAGTATTTCATTTAAAAATCTTCCTAAAGATGTGGGAATCGGTACAAAGATACTTATTAATGACGGCGTAATTGAGCTTGTTGCTGAAAAAGTAAGCGGAACTGATATTACATGCAGAATAATTCATGGCGGCATACTTTCAAACAACAAGGGAATTAATGTTCCCGGAGTAAAGCTGTCAATGCCTTATTTAAGCGATGCAGATATGAATGACCTTGAGTTTGCTTCAAAAATGGGATATGATTTTATTGCAGCAAGCTTTGTAAGAACATCGGCTGATATAAATTATCTTAGAAAATTTACTCAGAGCCTTGGTTGGTTTGACGTAAGAATTATTGCAAAAATCGAAAATCTTGACGGTGTTGAAAATATAGATGAAATCCTTGATGCAGCAGACGGAATTATGGTTGCAAGAGGAGATATGGGTGTAGAGATACCGTTTGAGCAAATTCCTGCAATTCAGAAAACACTTATTCATAAGGGATATAATTCAGGTAAGCAGGTTATAACTGCAACACAGATGCTTGAATCAATGATAACAAATCCACGTCCTACACGAGCAGAAATAACTGATGTTGCTAATGCAATATATGATGGCACAAGTGCTATTATGCTTTCAGGAGAAACAGCGGCAGGTGCTTATCCTATTGAAGTTGTAAAAACTATGGCTCTTATTGCAGAAACAACAGAAAAAAATATAGATTACAGAAAGAGATTCCTTAACAGGCCAACCGAAGTAAGCAATACAATTGCCGATGCAATTGCACATGCTACGGTTACCACAGCACACGATCTTAATGCAAAAGCAATTATCACAGTTTCTAAGGGAGGAAAAACTGCAAGACTTATTTCAAAATACAGACCCGATTGCCCTATTGTCGGCTGCACAACAAGTGACACTGTTTGCAGACAGCTTAATATGAGCTGGGGCGTTACTCCTTTTGTAATAGACGAAAAAACCAATACCGATGATTTGTTTGCCTCAGCTGTAGAAGCGGCTGAGTCAAGAGGAATTGCAGAAGACGGAGATATTGTTGTCATTACAGCAGGTGTTCCGCTTGGAGTTTCAGGAACAACGAATTTGATGAAAGTCGAGAAAATCGGACACGTTGATTAAAAATCTCCTTTATGACAGCGTAAATATAAGAACTGTACTTGAAGATTGTTTCAGTACAGTTCTTTTTTTGTGCAAAGTTAACAAATTACACATGCCAATATTTCCTTTACGATACTTGAAGTATTTATTTAAATATGTTATAATGATAAAAGGCAGTTCTTTGCATATTTTTGAAAGGATTTGATTTATGAACAGTAGTATTGTTGCCTTGCATGACTCAATAAGTAAGGTTATTGTCGGAAAAAATGATACAATCAGTAAAATAATTATTGCACTGCTTTGTGAGGGACATGTTCTTCTTGAGGATGTTCCCGGCGTAGGAAAAACACAGCTTGTTACTGCTTTGTCACGTTCAATCGGAGGAAAATTCAACAGAATTCAGTTAACGCCTGATGTTATGCCGTCTGATATTACAGGATTTACTTCTATTGACCAGAAAAACGGTGACTTTGTTTATCGTGAGGGAGCAGTTATGTGTAACTTCCTTCTTGCAGATGAAATAAATCGTGCCTCTCCAAAGGTACAGTCATCACTTCTGGAGGCAATGGAGGAATATCAGATAAGTCTTGACGGAGAAACCCATAAGCTGCCAAAGCCTTTTATGGTAATGGCTACACAAAATCCTGTTGAAACATACGGAACATATCACCTTCCCGAAGCTCAGATGGACAGATTTTTTATGAAGCTTTCAATGGGATATCCCGAACCGTCAGAGGAAATAAAAATTCTTGAACGTACGGAAAAGGGAAATCCGATTCGTAATATTTCAGAGCCTGCACTTACGGTCAATGATATTCAGATTTTGCAGCAGCAGGTTAAAGATGTTCAGGTTTCTGATAAAATACGTCAGTATATAATAGCTCTCGTAACTGAAACAAGAAAGAGTGCGTATGTTACGCTCGGAATAAGTCCGCGTGGAAGTATTGCATTGTATAAGGGGGCAAAGGCATGTGCTTTTGTTTATGAAAGAGCATTTGTTATTCCTGAGGACATAAAGAAGATAGCCGAAGCTGTTTTATCTCACAGAATTATTTTATCTCAGCAGGGTAAAAATACGTTCGGTACAGCTGAAAAGTACGTTCAAAATCTTATAGATACTACGGTAATACCTGTATGAAGAAAAAAATAGATTCTATAAAACCGATATTTTCATTTCTGGCTGTTTGTTTTCTCTTATTTATTTTTACTTTCTATATGGACGGTGAAATGGGAATAATCTTGGTGTTTTTTACTTTTTCTGCACCGATTGTTTCAATTATTTTTACTGCTCTGGGCAGAGATAAGGTTCAGGTTTCACTTGAAAGTGAAGCATATGTGAAAAAAGGAAATGAGATTGAAATAAAAATAAATGCAGTAAAACATACACATTGTCCAATAGGATTTGTTGAAATTCATACAGAATGCGGAGAAGTCTTTACGCAGTCTGTGAATGCTTATCGTACAGCTTTGAATTTCAAACAAAGTATAACCATAAATCATAAATTATTTGCTAAATACGGTGGAAATGGACGTTTTGCCGTAAAGGAAGTTTATATTTGCGATTTTCTTGGGTTTTTTAAACTCAAAACTAAAAATACTCTTCCAAAAACTTTATCAATAGGTGTAATTCCTGATATTCCGGAGATTTCAGCATCTGTACAGCTTTACCGACTTATCAGTGATGTTGTAATCACAAGTGATGATGAGGAAGAACAGGATTCTGTTCTTGCTTTTTCAGCAAATACAAATCCCGGTTATGAACACAGAGAATATATCGAGGGTGATTCACTTAAACGCATAAACTGGAAGGTTTCTTCAAAACGAAATAAGCTTATGGTTCGTCTTGATGAAGCTGTTTCCTCAGTTCAGCCTGCAATAGTGTTTGACTTATACAGACCCAAAAGTGAAAATATATTAGGTTCAGTAATTCGTGAGGAAAAACTATATGAATCGGTGTTCGGACTTCTCATGCTTTTTATTAAGCAGGGGATAGGGTGCAGATTTTTCTTTCGTTCTGCTGATGGCTCTGTTGCAGAAAGAACTGTTGAAAGCGAAGATATGGCAAATCAGGTTCTTTTCGGTATACTTGCTGTACCAATAAATGATGATTCGGGAATAGAGATGCAAAATCTTGATATAGGCGGTGCTTGTGCATTAATTTTAGCAGTGCCATGTCTTACAGAAGCTTATGCAGCAAATATTAATTTGCTTAAAAACATGGAAAATTGCAATATAATTATATCAGATACAATAAATACAGTAAAAGACTTTTCATCATCAATATGGTATCTTGATGATGACAATAATTATAAGTTGGTTAAGTAAGTATGGATAGAACAACAGAAAAATCTTCATTGAAAAAAAAGCTGTTCAGCATTTTCGGGGATAATGTACTGATATATAATGTATTGCTGATTATGGCGGTAATGTATCATTACAAAAGCAGTCTGACGCTTGTTTTTGGCTTTATAGCTTTAATAATGACTGCGATTATGTTTAAGATTTTTGACTTTATTGCAAAGCATAAACTTATTGGACCTGTTATATATATCGTTATATTATTCTTGGGGATGTTTTTGACTAAAGTGTTTATTGACAACGGAGCAGAAAACTATCCTGTAGATTTCATGGTTTGGTTTCTTACTCCTCAGGACGCTTTGGAATATTCGTCATGGTATACATTCGCAATGTTTGTGCTAATGACAGGATTCTTTACATCAGTTGTATATTATTTCACAAAAGTCCGCTACAGAATTTTTATGGGATTTCTTATATTCATCATACCGTTTGCTGTGTATGGCAAGGAATATGAGAAAATGCCGGTTTACTTTATTATTGCACTTGCAATGATGTATTTTATAACAATGGTAAATTATCGTCAGATGATAAGTGACGGAAATGTAAAAATTGTGGATAAGGGTGAGATGTGGAAGTGTACTCTTGTGTTTGCACTTGTTTTTGGTTCAGCGGCAGCTATTCTTCCTAAGCCAACAGTAAAAGAGGACAGAACGGTGCTTGAAACACTTATTAATGCTGATCAATTTACTGATAAACTTCTTAAAACTGTCAGTGTTTTTATTGATACTACATCAAACAACAATTTTTTGTCAAATACATCTGATAAGGTTTTGTATTATGGTCATGCGGACGAGCCGCTTCGTTTGAAAACACGTTCTTTTTCGACATATGATTTTAATACTGATTCATGGAATACAGAATATGATGACACATATTATCCAACGTCTGAAAATGCTGTTTTTACAAAAGATGTAACGGAAGTATACAGTGCTGTTGTTTCAGCAGCGGAATTGGATTCCAAATTTGCTGAAAAGTACAATCTCAGCGGATTGAATACTGAAAATATAAAATATCCAGAACTTAAAGAGCTTAAGCTGGAAACACAGAATCATTCGTCACAGCTCCTGCCTGTTCCTACCCTGTATCATGAGGTTGAAGGCAGCAGCGGAAAAACTGAAATAAAACGTACAGATAATGATGTGTTTTTTAAGCAGAACGGACGTTTCGGATATACGCAGAGCTTCTCGATGACATATTATTCCGATAATTTTCTTTATTCGGAATCAGTAAAAAATATACTGGATGCAGTTTCATACAGCGACTCATATTCAGAGCTTTTAAATGATGCTCATGACGTTCTTTCTGAAAATGGTGAAATTGAAAAACAAGCTGTTATAAACAAAGCAATTGGTTTTGATGACGAATTTTTCCTTGATTATGGTGACAGCTCGCAAATTAAGCAGTTAGCCGATGAAATAACAGACGGTTTGTATTCCGATTTTGATAAAGCATTGGCAATTCAATCATATTTTTATAATAATGATTTTATTTATGACCTTAAATATAAAAAAGATAAAGGTGATAATGCAGAAACGTTTCTTTTTGAAACACATAGAGGCGTTTGCTATGAGTATGCAACAGCAATGGTTCTGCTTTCAAGAGCAGCGGGAATTCCTGCACGATATGCAGAGGGATACAGTATGTCAATGGAAACAGGGAGCGACTCATATGGCAAAAAACTATATAAAATAAGAGAAATGGATGCTCATGGTTTCCCTGAACTTTACATTGGTACAATTGGTTGGGTTTCATTTGAACCAACTATATCAGATAACCTGACTATTTCAGACGATTCCGTACAGGGAACTGCAACTAAAAATCTTTTTAAATCAGGAATAGTTCTTGTAATTCTTGGTCTGATTATTTTAGCAGCTGTAAAGATATATCCGTCAGCATATCAGAGATACTTTGTTGTAAAGATTAACAGATCTGAACCTGATAAAGCTGCTTTGCTTGTAATGCGTAGAATATGCAGGCTTTACGGTATTGGTTCAGATAAGACAGCAGATGAAATTGCAGATAAAATAAATAAAAAAGAAAAAATAGATATGCATGTAATTTCTGATGCTTTTAACAAAAAGGTATACGGAGATATAGCGGTTTCAGAGAAAGAAAAACAAAGCATAGTTGAAGTTTACCTTAAAATATATAACGCTTATAAGGAGCATAGAAAAAAGAAACGGTGAAATAAGGGGGATTCTTAGGGAAATAATGTAAAATGGTAGAATCGGAGGTTATTTCAATGCATAGGAAAATGATAAAAAAAGGATTTACATTTCTTTTGGTTTTAGTTATTGGTATCGGAATGTTTTATCAGTTTCCGATGAAAACGGGAACTGCCAGTGCTGCTGAAGATTATCGGACATGGCTTCAAATGGATTCCAGATGGGGCAACAAAAGTCTTGGAGGTAATCCGCAGTACACAGTCGCAAAATATGGCTGTGCCGTAACCGCATTAGCCATGCTTTGTGTTCATGCAGGAGCTGTTTCAGCCGATAACTTTAATCCCGGTACAGTTGTTGACCATTTTAATTCAATTGGTGGTTTTACAAGTACAGGGGCAATAACATCATGGGCAAATATTACATCTCTAGTCTCAGACGTTAAATTTGTGTCAGGATATGATATTACACAAAGAACCAAATCGGGTATTGCATCTGAAATAAATGCACAGTTAAAAAAAGGATACTATGTGCTTTGTGACGTAGGCGGGCATTTTGTGCTTGTTGACAGCATTATTGGCGATACAGTATATATATGTGACCCCGGACGTAAAAATTCTACTGTTATGTTTGATGAATACAATGTAAGCGGCATATCATGCCTGCGTTTATTTAAAGCGTCAAAATCTCCCGTAAGCACATCTCCTGCTGTGACTACTACAACTCAGCCAAAACAATATCTTATCGGTAAATATAAAACTACAGATTACCTGAATTATCGTGTTCAGCCTACAACAGCTTCGTCTTCTTACGGTGTGCTTGATAATGGTACGTCTGTATCGGTAACTGCAATAAGCGGCAATTGGGGAAAGATATCATACAACAACAAGGAAGCGTGGATATGTCTTGATTATGCTGAATATATTTCTCCGTTTGAGTACAAGACAGGAAGTTATAATGCAGATGAAAAGGTGAAAATTTATGATGCAAAAGCTGAAAATGCTAATGTAATTCAGGAAATAGACATCAATGATTCTTTTGAGGTTACAAAATCGTCTGATAACTGGGGATATGTGACTTATAATGGAAAAAACGGCTGGCTGAATATGAATTCCAAGGTTACATACAACAGTGATAAATCATTTGCAAACGGTATGTATACAGCATCTGCACCAATCAATGTAAGACTGCTTAATAATGTATCATCAAATATTATAGCTGTTATTCCTGAGGGAGTTGAATTTTTAGCAGATAAAAGTGCCAATGGTATGACAAGGATATCTTACAAAGGTATCAGCGGCTGGGCGTATTTATATTCTGCTGAATATAAATATGAAATACCATTGGGTGAGTATTTTATAAATAACCAAAATGCAGTTATCAGAAAGGAAGCTGATGCGTCATCGCAAATTATTGCATCGGCTGTAAACGGATATGTTGTTGAAGTTTTAAATGTAACAAACGGCTTTTGTAAAATAAAGTTTGATACGGATACAGCGTGGATTTCTTACTATGACCTTATTTTTGCAGGTGATGAGGTTCAGCTGCAAAAGGGTGATATAAACGGTGACGGAATTGTAAATGAACGTGACCTTTCAGTTTTAAATCATTATATCGAAAGTCAGCAGACATTACCTGGCGGAATATCAATGCTTAGAAATTGTGAAATTGAAGCGGCTGATATAAATAATGACGGACTGGTTGATAATAATGACGTTATAGACTTTCTGATTATGATTTGCACAAGATAAGGAGATTGATATTTTAATGGAATGGACAGAAGTAAATATATATACAAGCACGGAAGGCATTGATATACTTTGCTCAAAATTAATGGACATAGGAATTAAGGGCTTTGTAATCAAGGACTCAGAGGATTTTAATGAGTTCCTTGAAAATAAAAACGGTAAATGGGATTACATTGATGATGATTTAATGGGACTTTCAAACTGTGAAACATGCGTTACCGTTTACTTACCTGATAATAATCAAGGTGCAGAAATGCTCATCTCAATAAGAACAATGCTGAAATCAATGAAAGCTGATGATGCAGACGTAAAATACGGACGTCTTGAGGCGGAGCTTAGCAGTATTCGTGAAGAAGATTGGGCAAATAATTGGAAGCAGTATTTTAAGCCGCTGAAAATAGGTGATAAGCTCATAGTAAAGCCATCATGGGAAGAATGTGATAACCCTGATAACAGGCTTATACTTGAAATCGATCCTGCTTCAAGCTTTGGAACAGGTCAGCATCATACAACAAGGCTTTGTCTTGAGCTTTTGGAAAAGTCAATTCAAAAGGGAGATAAACTTTTGGATATGGGCTGCGGTAGCGGTATTCTTTCAATTGGAGGAATGCTGTTGGGTGCAGAAAGTGCAGTTGCAGTTGACATTGAGGAAAATGCTGTAGCAGCAGCAATGGAAAATGCAGAAAAAAATCATATATCAACAGAATGTTATAAGGCATATTGCGGAAACGTTTTATGTGATGACAGTCTTGCAGATAAAATAGACGCAAAATATGATATTATAACAGCAAATATAGTTGCGGACGTTCTTATCGCTATGGGAAACCTTTTTGACAGATACCTTAAAAATAATGGAATACTTATTATTTCAGGTATTATTGAGGAGCGTATGGACGAAGTTGTAAATGCTGTTGAAAAATGCGGATTTACTGCATTGGAGAATAATATAAAGGAAGGATGGGCAGCTGTAAAGCTTATACATAATAAAATCTGAAATAATTATCTGTTTAAATACAAATAATTATTAAACACAAAGGAGTATGTTAAAGTGAATATTTTTAAAAAGAAAAATGCACAGACAGAGGAAGAAAATAAGGAAAAGGACGTTAAGCTTCTGATTTTGGAATGCCTTAATGAAAAGCTGCAGGGAACAATTTATGATAATTGTCTTTTGCTCCCAAGAACAGGTTTTTCAATTGACGTTCAGATTGGAAAGTCTGAAGAAAAAGATGGCATAAATCTTCTTCAGGTGATTTATATTTTAAAGCATGATGATCTTGATGAACCGATTATTGAACCGGTTGCAGCACAGGGCAAGGGAATTGAAATGGCAGTTCAAATGGCTGTTGATAGTTTCAGAGGCGGTTTATGGCATCCGCTTCAAATGGCATCAACAGGTAAAGGCGGTATTCATGTTACATCAAATTATCTTAAACAGCATTATGATTATGACATGTATGCACAGTCTGTAGTTTTAATGGGTGACAGGGATAAGAAACCTGCAATGCTTATAAATTTCATTAAGGACGTTATTCCACGTTATCTTGGTTCAAAAAAATATTATTGGGTAAGAATTTTCCTTGCACGTCATAAGGATAAGAAAACTATTGAAGTAAGAGTAAACGGTACAGTGTGTCCCGGACTTCATCAGTGTTTCCAAAAGTATATTGACAGCTGGGAAGACAAGGACATACTTGTTACTGAAAAGCAGTATGCAATATTTGTTCAGAGAGAGGACGATAAGTGTCCATTTACTAAAGAGCATGTTGTAAATTGTGCAAGAAGGACTATTGAGCTTATGGAAAATTGCAATTCATCTGAGGATTATCAAAATCTTAAAAAAGAAATTGATGAACTTGCAGGCAATATTTCACTTTCCACAGAAATAAGAATATTTATTCCTGAAATCTTTGCGAGAATAGTTCTCGGATATGGTGAGGGTGATAGTCTTTTCCTGATTGAAGACTCAGATGACAAAAATAATGAAGAAAATGCTGAAACAGAAAATCAAGGTGTCAGAGCAGTTGAATTTAAAAAGACGCAGCTTAGATCATATTTCTATTTGCAGCAGGTCGTGCTTGACTATCTTAACAGAGTAAAGCCTGAAAAGGAAAAGGTTATGAAAATCGTTGCAAACAGTGTTGCTTTTAAAGAGATGCAAAAGGCTGTTAAGGATGGACACGATCCAAGACAGATGTTTGTTTCGGGAACATCATATAAAATCGTTGCAAAAGATTATAAGGTATGGTAAATTCATAATGCATATAACTATATAAAAATTAAGCCTGAGAAAGTTGATGCTTTCTCAGGCATTTTATATATAAGGAAATCTATTTTACCTGACGTATTATTTTGATTTATGATAAGTAATAAATATTTTTCTAATATATATTTTATATACCTAAAGCTTAATATTGCACTTCTTGACTATTTGTATAAAATATGGTAAAATATCAATAATGTTTATTTTCAGAAAGAGCTGGTTAATTTGAAAAATAATATTGTTTTAATTGGTATGCCCGGAGTTGGCAAAAGTACAATAGGAGTTATTCTTGCTAAAATATTAGGTTATAAATTTGTTGATTCTGATTTGGTCATTCAGCAGGAGGAAAAAAGACTGCTCAGGGAAATTATTGCTCGTGAAGGTGTAGATGGATTTATTGCTGTTGAAAATAGAATAAACAGCAGATTAAAAGCAGAAAACTCTGTTATTGCAACAGGCGGAAGCGTTGTATATGGAACAGAGGCAATGAAAAATCTTTCTGATATAGGTATAATAATTTACTTGAAGCTGGATTACAATAAACTTAAATACCGCCTTGGAAATATAAAAAATCGAGGTGTTGTAATAAGAAAAAATCAGCGGCTTTGGGATTTGTATTCAGAGCGTGTTCCACTGTACGAAAAATATGCAGATATAATTATAGATGAGAATAACTGCGGAATAGAAAAAACTGTTAATAAAATAGTGTCAGCTCTTGGCGAATTTGATGCTGAATTTCGTAATATTGCACAATCAGCATATGAGGAAAGACAGTAAATTGCACAATTATAGTTTATTTATATAAAACTTCTTTGACAATTTTAAAATTTGTGCTATAATAATAAATGAAGTATTATTTGAAAATGATTTCATTATGTTAATTTAATTACAATAAAGCTATTTTGTTGCCTGAGAGTTCAGCTGTTTTGCGGATGCAATGGCACAAGTTGATATTGCTTTGGGAAGGAGCTATTATGTCAAAAATTATTGCTGTAACTTCAGGTAAAGGCGGAACAGGAAAGTCAAGTATTTGTGCAGGTTTAGGTTATACCCTCGCTAAACAGGGACACAGAACTCTTATCATTGAACTGGATTTCGGACTGAGATGTCTTGATATTATATTTGGTATGGAAGGTAAAATCCAATATGATCTTGGTGATGTTTTGAGTGGGAAAAAGGATGTGCTTGGAGCTGTTACACAAGTAGATATGGCAAGCAACCTTAGCATACTTTGCTCACCGAAAAATCCATTTGCTTCGGTTTCAGCAGATAAAATCGTAGAAATCTGCCGCTCTATTAAAAAGTATTTCGAGTATATTATTATTGATACCGGTGCAGGCATTAATTCACATGTATTCGATATCGTTGAACAGGCAAATCTTATTCTGGTTGTTACTACCCCTGATCCTGTCTGCATAAGAGATGCAAATATGATGTCTGATGAGTTCTATAACAGAGGAAATAAGAGTCAGCGCCTTATCATTAACAGGGTAACAAAGAAGGCAATTGGAAGTGAGCTTGTAAAGCACCTTGATGAAATCATAGATACAATAGGTGTTCAGCTTATAGGTGTAATTCCTGAAGATTTTAATCTTACAGTTGCAACAGGAAAGGGCTATCCGATACCAACAAATTCCGAAAGTCTGAAAGCATTTGATGCTATTTCAAAAAGATTGAATGGTGAAAATGCACCTCTTACAATTAAGATTTCATAATACAAATTTTTTATAACTATATTTAACCGAAAGGAATGATAATATGAAGATTGCGATTATAGCACATGATGCTAAAAAAGAGCTTATGGTTCAGTTTTGCAGTGCTTACTGTGGCATTTTATCTAAACATACATTATGTGCTACAAGTACAACAGGTAAGCAGGTTAGTGAAGCCACTGGTCTTGAAATCAAGAGATATTTAAGCGGACGAGGCGGTGCAGAACAGATTATTGCATTGCTTTCATGTAATGAAGTTGATGTGCTTTTATTTTTCCGTGATCCGATTAATCCAAAGAAAACAGATGTTCATGATATGAATCTTTTACGACTTTGTGATGTACATAATGTTCCAGTAGCAACAAATATTGCTACTGCTGAAGCTTTGATACTTGCACTTGAACGTGGAGATCTGGATTGGCGTGAAATTGGAAATCCGACAATATAAGAATTTTTGCATAACGTATTGTTCTGAAGCAATTTCAGTAATTCTGATACCTTGAATAAGGTTGTCCCTTGTAAAGGGACAATTTTATTGTATAAGTAATGAAAAATATGAGGAAAGGCATGATATAAATGGCACTTAATATTAAGCGACCAAACGGAACAGAGGACGTTATTCCTAAAAATGTTCACAAATGGCATACTGTTGAAAAAATTGCAAGGGATGTTGCTGAAAGTTTCGGATTCAGTGAGATACGAATCCCTACTTTTGAAAATACTGACCTTTTTTTGCGTTCAGTCGGAGAAACAACAGATGTAGTTCAGAAGGAAATGTACTCTGTTATTGCAAAGGAAACTAAGTTTACATTAAGACCTGAGGGAACTGCCGGTACAATAAGAGCCATGCTTCAGAATGGACTTATGAATGAAGCAATGCCCCAAAGAGTTTTCTACATTCTTTCATGTTTCCGACACGAAAGACCACAGGCAGGACGTCTGCGTGAATTTCATCAGTTCGGACTGGAAATGGCAGGAAGTCAGTCACCAAGTGCAGATGCCGAGGTTATTTCACTTGCAAAAACACTTCTCGACAGACTCGGATTAAAAAATATTGAGCTTTATATAAATTCAATCGGATGTCCGGAGTGCAGAGCAAAATATCATGCTGCTTTAAAGGAATATTTTGAAAGCAAAAAATCAGAGCTTTGCGATACATGTCTTTCAAGACTTGAAAAAAATCCTATGAGAATATTGGACTGCAAAAGTCCAATTTGTTCTGAAATTGCGAAGGATGCTCCGATTATCCTTGATTATCTTTGTGAGGAGTGCAGTGAGCATTTCACAAAGCTGCAAAAATATCTTACAAACCTTGGAATAGCATTTAAGGTTAACCCAAAGATTGTAAGAGGTCTTGATTATTATACAAAGACAGTTTTTGAATTTGTTACGACTGAAATCGGTGCACAGGGAACAGTCTGCGGCGGCGGACGTTATGACGGCTTGATTGAGCAGTTGGGCGGACAGCATACACCTGCACTTGGTTTTGCAATGGGAATTGAAAGAATACTCATTACTATGGAAAAGCAGAACTGCGACTTTTTGCAGCCAAGAAAGTGCGATTTATATATTGCTCCTATGGATGATGCCGCATTGGAAAAAGCTATGCTGATAGCGAGAGATTTGCGTGAATACGGTTATTGGGTTGAATATGACGTAATCGGCAGAGGTCTGAAAGCTCAGATGAAATATGCAAATAAGATAGATGCTGCATTTACAATTGTTCTTGGTGAAAATGAACTTACAAGCGGTAAGGTAAAGGTCAAGAACATGGCAAAAGGCGAAGAACTTGAATTGGATCTTGATGATAACTTTAAAAACAAGTTTGATGCTGTATGTGTTGATAACATGCTTGGAAATCTTGATGAGCTTATGAAAACAGATAATGAATAAAAGGAAAAATACTTGAAATGGAGAAGTCGATAATGGCAGATAATATGAACGGACTTAAACGCACACATTATTGCGGAGAAGTTACAAAAGCAGGGGAAGAGGTTACGGTCGGTGGATTTGTTGCGAAAATTCGTGACTTAGGCAATCTTATATTTATTGATTTAAGAGATAAAACAGGTATAGTACAGCTTGCATTCAATGATGAAACAGATAGAGAAATTTTTGAAAAAGCGTCATCATGCAGAAGTGAATATGTGCTTATGGCAAAGGGCATGGTTCAGGAACGTTCAAGCGTAAACAATGAGATAAAAACAGGTCATGTTGAGATTATTGTCAGCGATTTGAGAATACTTGCAAAAGCTCAGACACCTCCTTTTGAAATAACAAATGAAACAAAGGTAAATGAGGAGCTTCGTTTGAAGTACCGTTATCTTGACCTTAGACGTGCACCTTTGCAGAATAATATTATTATGCGACATAAGATTGCTCAGGCTGCAAGAGAGTATTATTATGCAAATGATTTCACAGAAATTGAAACTCCGATGATGATGAAATCAACTCCAGAGGGAGCAAGAGACTATCTTATCCCATCAAGAGTTCATAACGGAAAATTTTATGCATTGCCGCAGTCACCTCAGATTTATAAGCAGCTTCTTATGGTTTCAGGCTTTGACAGATATATTCAGCTTGCACGCTGTTTTCGTGATGAAGATTTAAGAGCAGACAGACAGCCTGAATTTACTCAGATAGATCTTGAAATGTCTTTTGTTGATGTTGATGATATTCTTGAAATGACAGAGGGATTTATTTCATATTTGTTCAAAAAAGTGCTTAATATGGATGTTTCACTTCCGATTAAGCGTTTGACCTATAAAGAAGCTATGGAACGTTATGGTTCGGATAAGCCTGATACACGTTTTGATATGGAGATACAGGACATTTCCGAGCTTGTTAAAAATTGCGGATTTGGCGTGTTTACATCAGCTATCGAGGCAGGAGGAAGCGTTCGTGCAATAGTAGCAAAAAATTCTGCCAAAGTTCTTACAAGAAAAGAAATAGACAAGCTTACTGAAATGGTAAGAGGCATTGGTGCTAAAGGACTCGCATTCGTACGTTGGGTTGACGAAAAGCCTTCATGCTCATTTGCAAAGTTTTTGGCAGAGGGTGAGCTTGAGTCAATTCTTGCAAAAATTGGTTGCCAACAGGGTGACGTTGCTCTTATCGTAGCAGATAAAAATAAGATTACACTGCCTGTTCTTGGAGCATTGCGTTTGCAGGTAGCAAAGCAGCTTGATATAATTCCTGAAAATCAGTTTAATTTCCTTTGGATTACTGAATTTCCATTCTTTGAGTGGGATGATGAAAGCAATACATGGCTTGCAATGCATCATCCATTTACAATGCCTATGGATGATTGTATTCAGTATCTTGATTCTGCACCTGAAAAGGTTATTGCAAAGGCTTTTGACCTTGTACTTAATGGTACGGAATTATCTTCAGGTTCAATTCGTATAACAGATTATGAACTTCAGCAAAAAATGTTCCAATCATTAGGTTTGACAGATGAAGAAATAGAAGCAAAATTCGGTTTCCTTGTTGAAGCCTATAAATATGGTGCACCTCCTCATGGCGGACTTGGAATTGGTCTTGACAGACTTGCTATGGTAATGCTGCAGGCTGAAAGTCTGAGAGATGTTGTAGCATTTCCGAAAGTTCAGAATGCAAGTGAGCTTATGTCTGCTTGTCCGTCAACTGTTGACAAAGAAAGCTTAGATGTTCTTGGCATTGCAGTAACTGCTGAAAATGATGATTAAGTGTTACCTTAATTTCAAAAAATTACCTGACATATCAAAATGAAAAAACGCCATAATACTACTACGGCATCAAAAATATTATTTAAAGGAGATTTTGTTATGAAGGGTGAATTTACTCAGAAGGGCAAGGAAGCTCTCGAAAGATTTAAGATGGAGTCAGCAAGCGAAGTAGGTGTTAATCTCAAGCAGGGATACAACGGTGACCTTACAGCAAGAGAAGCAGGCTCAATAGGCGGTCAGATGGTAAAGAAAATGATTGACGCATACAAAATGCAGTAAGTAATAATTGAAATACCCCCTTGTGCTATTATACACAAGGGGGTATTTTTACGGTTCAATTTCAACTGCACTGCCTGTTTCAAGGCTTTTTTGACAATCCAGATATCTTTGATTTCTGCTGCCTCTGAATTTCAGCTGCCAGTCTTTTTCGCTTTCAATAAATTTTCCGTCTATGAGAAAATCTGTTACTTCAAGCAGCTTTCCATAAGAATTATCATTTTTATGTTCAAAAAGATACTCGAAAGTATAACCTGTATATGTAATTACATTAAGTCCCAATGACTTGATATCGTTGCCAAGCTCAGCTAAAGCCTCTGCCTGACAAAACGGCTCACCACCGCTGAACGTAACACCGTCAAGCAGTGGATTGCCTTTGATTTTTTCCAGCAAATCAGCTGTATCTGTAATACTTCCGCCGTTAAAATCGTGAGTCTGCGGATTGTGACAGCCTGCACAGTGATGCGGACAGCCCTGCGTAAAGATAGTTAATCTTATTCCCGGACCGTCTACAATCGAGTCATTGACTGTTCCGGCAACTCTTAAATTCATAAAATCACCTTATATATTATGTTTTATTCTGTCGTTGACCTCAGCACGTTTTGCATTATTAAATCTGTCAATAGTTCCGACAAGATAACCAGTTATACGTCTTATGCGGTCAAATGCTACATCATCTGAATTTTCCTTACGTCCGCACATAGGACAGCATTCACCGATAATACCTGTATATCCGCATACAGGGTCACGGTCAACGGGATGGTTTATTGAGCCGTATCCTATTCCTGCCTCCTTCATACAGCGTACAACCTTTTCAAAGGCATCAAGATTTTCCATTGGGTCACCGTCAAGTTCAATATAGCTTATGTGACCTGCGTTTGTAAGAGCGTGATAAGGAGCTTCTATCTTTATTTTTTCAAATGCACTGATTGGGTAATATACAGGAACATGGAAAGAGTTTGTATAATATTCTCTGTCTGTTACTCCCTCAATAATGCCATATCTTTCAGCGTCCATACGGACAAATCTGCCAGAAAGTCCTTCGGCAGGAGTTGCAAGAAGTGAGAAGTTAAGACCTGTTCTTTTGCATTCTTCATCAAGACGATTTCTCATTGCCTGTATAATTTCAAGACCAAGCTCTCTTGCTTCTTCGCTTTCACCATGATGTTTTCCGATAAGAGCTTTTAATGTTTCAGCAAGTCCGATAAAGCCGACTGAAAGAGTACCATGCTTCAGAATTTCACCTACAGTATCATCGGCACTGAGTTTATCTGAATCTATCCATACCCCTTGTCCCATAAGAAAAGGAAAGTTTCTTACTTTTTTCTGCGACTGTATTTTAAAACGGTGTAAAAGCTGTTCGATAGTCAAATCCATCATTTCATCAAGCATATCGAAAAATGCACCTACATTGTGGTCAGCTTTAATTGCAAGACGAGGGAGATTAATAGATGTAAAGCTTAAATTTCCTCTGCCTGTTACGATTTCTCTTGTTGGGTCATAAACATTTCCGATTACTCTTGTACGGCAACCCATATATGCAACTTCGGTATTATAATCACCCTCTTTATAATACTGGAGGTTATAAGGTGCGTCAAGGAAAGAGAAATTAGGGAAAAGTCTTTTTGCAGATACACGGCAGGCAAGCTTAAACAGGTCATAGTTGATATCATCTTTGTTGTAATTAATGCCTTCTTTAATTTTGAAAATATGTATCGGGAAAATAGGAGTTTCACCATTTCCGAGTCCGGCTTCCTGAGCAAGAAGAACATTTTTTATAACCATTCTTCCTTCAGGACTTGTATCGGTACCATAATTAATTGAACTGAAAGGAGTTTGAGCACCTGCACGGCTGTTCATTGTATTAAGGTTATGGATAAGTGCCTCCATTGCCTGATATGTAGCTCTGTCTGTCTCTTTCTGAGCATTTTTAACAGCAAATTTCTGTATTTTTTCAGCAGTTTCTGTATCAGTGATTTCACAAAGTTTTTCAAATTCTTTTTCGGTATATCCACTGTCATTCGCCAGATTTGGAATAATATTGTATTTTCCTTTTATCTCATTAAAAATATTTTTTGCTGTTTCATCTGCATTATCAATATTAGCAATGAGGTCTAAAGCTCGTGCAATATTTTGTACATATCTGTGAGAATATGTCTTTCTTACACCCTCAGCCATTGAGTAATCAAAATTTGGAACACTTTGTCCGCCATGCTGGTCGTTTTGATTGGACTGTATAGCTATACAGGCAAGTGCCGAGTAGCTTGCAATGTCGTTTGGCTCTCTTAAAAAGCCATGACCTGTTGAAAATCCGCCATGGAACAGCTTTAAAAGGTCGATTTGACAGCATGTTGTAGTAAGAGTTAAGAAGTCAAGGTCATGTATGTGAATGTCACCATTTTTATGAGCCTTTGCATGACGTTCCTCAAGAACGTACATTTCATAGAATTCTTTAGCAGAAACAGAACCGTATTTAAGCATTGTTCCCATTGCGGTATCGCCGTCAATATTAGCATTTTCACGCTTAATATCACTGTCTTTGGCAGGATTGAAAGTAAGTTCATTAAGAACACGCATAAGGTTTGTTTTCATTTCTCTGGAACGGGTACGCTCATATCTGTAAAGAATGTATGCTTTGGCAGTTTTGGCATGTCCGTTTTCAATAAGAACTTTTTCAACTATATCCTGAATTTTCTCAACTGTAGGAACTTCATTGCCATACTCTTTTTCGTAAAGTTCACAAGTTTTTACAGCAACATCCATTGCCTCGTTAAAATCACTTCCGCCGCATGATTGTGCTGCTTTAAAAACGGCATTGGCAATCTTTTCGATATTAAACGGAACCTTTCTGCCGTCTCGTTTTATAATATGAATTATCATTTTACCCGAACCTCCATAATACTATATCTAGTGTTTCATGCGAATAACTATATTCTAGTATAATCCTTTCAGAGGATAATGTCAATGGTACAACAGGCTATATAAATCTCACATTTTAATTATTATTTTAGTAAATACTAACACAATAATTTGCCGAAATGCAGCTTTTTCCCTATTCTGCGTTTCTTTTCATTTCTTGTAGTAATGAAAGAACACACCACTATATATAGTGGTGTGTTCTTTCAGGAAATTCATGATTTCGCAGACAAAATTTGAGCTTAAGGCAAGACTGTAATCCCATACTCGTCATTGAATATATGTTTTTGGTTATTATTCAAGCTCCTTTAATTTTTTGACATTTTGAAAAAACAGGCAGACAATTACACCTGCAATACCGATTATAAAGAACAAAAGAGCTGCTCCCGAACCTTTTCCTAAACCAAATATATTAATAAGGGGTTTGATTTTTATATTTTTCATAAATGGTTCAAAAACATCATCAACCAGAAGTCCGCCAAGAAAATATCCAACCGGAATGGTGAAGAATTGAAGTGTGTTTCTGACAGAATATACTCGTCCCTGCATTTCTTTTGGAACATTGCTTCGGAAAATCACATCATAGTTTGCACTCATCAGCGGAATAAATATCCACCCAAGAACAGTACCTATACACCAAACAAGAGTACTGTTTCCCAAAGCAAGCAAAAAGTTTTCAGTACTCATTGCAATAAGCAGACAGTTGCATATCATTTTAATTCTGCTTTTAGGCTTAGGAAGAAATGTTGCAATAATACTTCCAAGCAAAGTAGCAATTCCGGTAAAGCTGTTGACGATTCCCAATGCAGTTTTATTTGACTTAGAGAGTATCAGTGCAGGAAGTGCCGAGCTATGTATTGAAGCAATAAGATTAATTGCGGATAAAAAAAGAATAAGCCATAGAATACCTTGATTTGATTTTAAATATACAAGTCCGCTTTTAGCTGATTGCAGCAGTGTTTCCTTATTTTCCGATTTCTGTGCTGCCTCGGGAATTCTGATAAAAAACAGCAGTACTATAAATGCCGCTGAAAATGTGATAAGGTCGAAAGCAATAACGGCTTCAATTCCTGCAAAAGAAAGAAGTGCAGCGGCAAAAGCTGGTGTCAGAATAGATACAAGAGAGTTGGAAAATGAACGCAAGCCGCTTGTTTTCTGATAGTGCTTTTCAGGTGTAAGCAGAGTGACAGCTACATCTGAAGCAGGTGATTGTACAGAGTTCATAAGGCCGTTCAATGCGTTTAAAACGTATAAGTGCCATACAGCCAGAGTATCTGTTTTCAGCAAAACAAATATGATAATTGTGCAGGCAGCCGCAAAACTGTCACATACAAGCATAACTGCTTTTTTGTTCCACTTATCACTTATAGCTCCTGCAAAAATACTCATCAGGACATATGGTGCGTAAGAACAAACACTCAATAAAGCAGTGGTTAAAGCTGAGCCGCTGTCCTGATAAAGCCATATTACAAGTGCGAAGTTGGTCATAGCACTGCCCAAAGAAGAAAATGATTGGGTAAGCCAAAGAATAATAAAAAGTTTTAGTTCTTTTAAGGTTTTCATAATACCTTGCTCCTTTTCTGAAATGAATTTTAGTCAGGAATGCAAGGTGTGACGGCAGATTTAATTCTCCATGCAGTCCGTCATTCCTTGCATGGAGTTGTATAAATGCATAATCTCATTTTCTTCCCCCATTATATTTTTAATTGCTTTCATTATATCACATCTGTTTTCAAATTTCAACCATAAAATGTATCATTATCACGGCAAAGAAAATTGCAATATAAAATGTCACTAAATCTTTCTCCGAATCTTTGGTGACATTTTATATTGCAATTTTCACGATAAAAGTTATGATAAAAAAATACTTGATTTTAGTCACAAAATGTTATATAATGTTTGTATGTGCTTATATTGCATATTTTTCAAGGCAGTACCGCACAAGGATTGTGCGGCGGAAATAAAAGCATAGCTTATATACAACCAGTCTTTGTGCGGTACTGTCTCAATTATGAAAGGAGTATTAAATTACTATGATTTATTCTCATGAAGTAGAAAACATGTGCTCTGTCAGACAGGGCGTTGCTCATGGTGCAGCTCCAATTCCGGAAGAAGCTAAATGGGTTAAGGCATCTCAGATTTCTGATATTTCAGGATTTACACACGGTGTAGGCTGGTGTGCTCCTCAGCAGGGTACCTGCAAGCTTACTCTTAATGTTAAGGAAGGCGTTATTCAGGAAGCTCTCGTAGAAACAATCGGCTGCTCAGGCATGACTCATTCAGCTGCTATGGCTTCTGAAATTCTTCCAGGCAGAACAATTTTAGAGGCTCTTAATACTGACCTCGTTTGTGATGCTATTAATACAGCTATGAGAGAACTTTTCCTCCAGATCGTTTACGGACGTTCACAGAGTGCTTTCTCAGAGGACGGTCTTGTTATCGGTGCAGGTCTTGAGGATCTTGGTAAGGGTCTTCGTTCACAGGTTGGTACAATGTATGGTACTCTTGCAAAAGGTCCACGTTACCTTGAAATGACTGATGGTTATGTTACAGGTATTGCTCTCAATGAAGATGACGAAATTATCGGTTACCAGTTCGTTAACTTCGGCAAAATGATGGACTTCATCAAAGCCGGTGACGATGCTAATACAGCTTTTGAAAAGGCTAAGGGTCAGTACGGCAGAGTTGCTGATGCTGTTAAAATTATCGACCCAAGAAAAGAATAAGGAGGACTTGTACAATGGCTTTATTTGAATCATATGAAAGAAGAGAAAAGCAGATTCTTGCTGTTATCAAGCAGTATGGTATGAACAGCATTGAAGAATGTGCTGATGTTTGCAAGGAAAAAGGTCTTGACATTTACAAGCTCGTTGAGGGTATCCAGCCAATCTGCTTTGAAAATGCAAAGTGGGCATATACTGTTGGCTGTGCTATTGCTATAAAGAAAGGCTGCACAAGAGCTGCTGACGCTGCTGCTGCTATCGGCGAAGGACTTCAGGCTTTCTGTATTCCGGGTTCTGTTGCTGACCAGAGAAAAGTTGGTCTTGGTCATGGTAATCTTGGAAAAATGCTCCTTGAAGAGGAAACAGAATGTTTCGCATTCCTCGCAGGTCATGAATCATTTGCTGCTGCTGAGGGTGCTATCGGTATTGCTGAAAAGGCTAACAAGGTTCGTAAAAAGCCTCTCAGAGTTATTCTTAACGGTCTTGGCAAGGATGCAGCTCAGATCATTGCAAGAATCAACGGCTTTACTTATGTTGAAACTGAAATGGACTATTACACAGGTGAAGTTAAAGAAGTTTTCCGCAAGGCTTATTCAAACGGACTTCGTGCTAAGGTAAACTGCTATGGTGCTAATGACGTTACTGAAGGCGTTGCCATCATGTGGAAGGAAGGCGTTGACGTTTCTATTACAGGTAACTCAACAAATCCTACAAGATTCCAGCACCCTGTTGCAGGTACATATAAGAAGGAATGTCTTGAAAAGGGCAAAAAGTACTTCTCTGTAGCTTCAGGCGGCGGTACAGGCCGTACTCTCCACCCTGATAATATGGCTGCAGGTCCTGCTTCATACGGTATGACTGATACTTTGGGCAGAATGCACTCAGACGCTCAGTTTGCAGGTTCTTCTTCTGTTCCTGCTCACGTTGAGATGATGGGACTTATCGGTATGGGCAACAACCCGATGGTAGGTGCTACTGTTGCTTGTGCTGTTGCTGTTGAAGAGGCTATGAAGTAAGCTTCTAACAGCTTAAATAGAATTTAACGAATAATTATTAACTCCTGCTGAGATTCGTGAAAACCGAATTTCAGTGGGAGCTTTATATTTTATTACATATTTTCAGTACAATTTATTGTAATACAATGCAAAAAATTTTAACGTACTTTGTGCGATGTTACCTGTGCCTCATGCTATTGCAAAAAATCCATTTAAACCCTCTTGAATTCAACAAAAATATGTGATAAAATTAAAAAGTAGTACCGCAAAAATCAGAAAGCTATATTAATGCTGTAAGAGGTGATTTCATGGCAAGATTTGTTGATATATATAGAAATTCACATTATTGCGGATTTACAGATATTGAAAGCTTAAACGAGCAATTTCTTAAATTTGAAAAGAATGCTGAAAAAATACTTGATTATATTGATTGGGACGAAATAGTCCTTTATGCGGTATATAAATATGACAATAAATCCAATTCTTTAATTTCGGCAGACTTTATGATGCTGAGAATGAATAAAGAAAAATACATAAATCTTGCGAAAAAAATTTCACCACACTGCAGATTATTTTTCAAAGAGAATTTAACACAGCATTCTGCAAATTCACATGACAATTCGACATAATATTATATTTATAAATTATTATATAATTATATATTTCAGGAAAGGATTTTAATAATGAATATAAAAAAAATAACTGCACTTTCAATTGGATTGTTGCTTTCAGTGTGCTGTACTTTATCTAACGCAAATTACAAAAATAATGCAATAGCAGCTGCTGACACTCAATTAAGTGAACAGGATACAGAAAAAAAATTTGAAGTAAATCTTGAATATAACAACAGCGGCAATGAAAATAACACAGCATCACTAACATATGATAAGGACAAAAAAGTCTATTTGCTCAAATTGAAGTCAGATGAAAAATATCATGTATCAGAAATTCTTATAAATGATACCGCAATGCCAAGTGACAAAGTATATGATGCAGACGATAAGGGACTTCTTGAATTTTCTGTTTCTGAGGACACAAATATAAAAGTAAAATTTTCCGAAAACAAGGATTGCGTAGTTACTTTTTATGACTACAACGGAAATGTATACGCAACACAAACTGTAGGATATGAAAAAAACATTGATTTTTCAAAAATTGATACTGATAAAATGTATCAACGTGTAAATTCGTATACTGAAATGAAGTTTTTATCATGGGAAAGTATCCCTGAATTAATAAGGGATGATACAGAAGTACATGCTCTATATATTAAAGCAAGTATTGCATTAGAAAGTCTGCCTGTTAAAACTATTTATAAATACAAATCTGAAACTATTGATTTAACGGGATTATCAGTCACAATTACAACAGAATCACAAAAAATAAATGAAAAAAATGAAATAATAATTGAAAAAGAAAAAATAGACGTTTCAGATATTTGCATTTCAAATTACTCTACTGCCAAAGAAGCTTTTGCGGAGTCTGATAAAGCTACAATATATATATATCCTCCCAAAAACACAAACTACATTGCATCTTATGAAATTACTCTTCAAACGCCGTTTATAAAGGGAGATATTGATGAAAACGGAACTGTTGACTCAATAGATGCTTCAGCTGTTTTAACATACTATTCTCAAGTTCAGACAGGCAGCATAAAAGAAGAACTTACTGATGTGCAGATTTCCAAAGCCGATATAAATAATGATAACGTTATTGATGCCATTGATGCAGCCGGAATTTTAACTTATTATGCTATGATTTCTTCAGGTTCAAGCGGAGATTGGGATATAATTAACGGCACAAAATAATTCACATAAGTCATACCTGTCTGCATGAAATTTAATATGCAGACATTTTTTTATAAAAATATAAAAATTTTTCGTCTTTTTTATCATTTAAAGTCACTAATATATGAAAACAGTTTAAAGGAAGTGGTTTTATATGATTGCAGCAAACGAAGCGGTTATGGGGGGGAGTGAAATAATTACTAATGTCGTTGATAATGATCTCATTGATTTTAATGAACTCATTATCAAATGCAGAACTGATAAATCCAGTCTTGAAATTCTTTACAATACATTTAAAAAAGGGGTTTTTGCACTTGCATTCAGTATTGTAGGCGATTATCATCTTGCCGAAGACTGCGTTGCAGAAACTTTTATAAGACTTACTCAAATAAAAAAATTTTCTGCATCAAAAGGCAACGGAAAAGGATTTATCTATAAAATTGCAAGAAATGTTGCCATGGAACACTATAGGCGCTATAAACGTGATTGCCTTAACGAAGTTATACAAAGCTATGGCGAAGCTGACAGGCAAGTTGAGGACTGTATTTTTATAAATCAGCTGCTTAAAAATCTGAATGAAAAGCAAAAGCAGATTGTTATAATGAAGTGTTACAATGAGCTGACCTTTAAAGAAATTGCAAAAATTCTAAAAGTTCCTGAATCAACTGTTAAATCACGCTATAAAAAAGCGATTGAAATTTTACAAAAGAAAGCAGGTGAACAATAATGAATGAATTTGAAAAATATCTGAAGGAAAAGCTTGATGACCTTTCCGAATCTGTTGACTGCTTTGACAAAATTGCCAAAAAAGCATACCCAAATAAAAATTCAAAGTTAGAGGATAATTATTTTACAGTTACCGAACTGGAAAATGTAACAGGAAAAAAGACATTTAAATTCACCCACGTTTTAGCTTTATGTGCAGTTTTTGCTTTGATTTTATTCTTAACTGTACCGAATGGTCTGCATAATTATATCGACCAAAATGCAAAAATCCAATTAACATCAACTGAACGATTTGATATATTAAAAAGTGAACTTGATTATGAGCTTTCCGAATATGAATATGATTATTCAGATTACACGCTTGATGAATATAATTACTTTTCGATGTTTATAAATCCATTGTATGTATATTACTTTCCGGAAGAAAGCTCTGAAAATATCTATGTAAGAGTTTATACCAAGCTCTGTTACGACCCGCCTGCTATAGTCGACAAAAATAAAATTAAAACAAATCAGATATATCTTGTTGAATATCAAAATGAATATTCAGATGAAAATATTATCAGTATTGTAGATTCAAAGGCTAAATTCAGTCTTGATGACATGCCTGACTTGCCTGAATATCCGAAAACAGAAAATGGAAATGCTTTGTTTGATGAAACTATTTTAAGTAATTTTGATGCAAATGAAAGCGGATTTTTACTTTATAAATATTATCCTTCATATGCAGTCTCATATAATTATAAATCTGTATATAAACTAAACGGAAACATATATAATCTATCAACAGACGTTTTGTATTTATGTATTAACTGCGGCATAAGTTATAACTATGAACTCAAATCCTGCTATTATGATCAATATAAAAATATATGTGAATTTGATAATGAACTTTTAAATGATTGCTGGAATGAGATAGCATACAAAGAAGGTCAGGTTGAACAAAATGGCAATATAAATCCTTTCTTTAAATCATTTGATGATGAAATAAATATCAGCAATGATAATTACAAAAATGTTTTGAAAAATTCAAAAATGACAGAATATCTTTTTGAAGTTACTGATTCAGAATATACTAAACTTGATAACATATTTATCCCTCAGTTTGAGAAAAAAAATAATTTTACATTCTATGCAATGAGTGATACTGAAAGATTGTATTATGGATATAATGACATATATAACTTTATCCCTAATACAAAAATAAGATTTGTTTATTATAATACAAATTCAAAAGTCACACAATTTGCTAATAATATCGCTAATGTAATTGAAAATGATTATCAAATTATAGCTGAGTCAGATGACATTAGATATGAAGAATCGCAAGATACAGACAGATAAAAATATAAAATTAACAAAACGAGAGATTGTTCAGAATTAATTTCTGAATAAACAATATTTAAATATATAGAAAAAGAAAAAAGTGTATTAACAAAAAGAGAGTAAAATAAAAAGCTGCTGTGGTTTAAAAGCCGCAGCAGCTTTATTTTATGAAAGTTTTGTTAGTTTAATATTTGAAAGCGTTAAATTAAAATAGTCATTGCCTCCTAAATAGAATACAAGAGCTGACTCTGCATCAGTAAATTCAGAAGTGAATTCTGCTGAATAATGCAGCTTATCGGAAGAAGTTTTGAATTTATCGCTGTACGCAGATTTATTGGCATCACTGTTCAGTCTGATATCGAATGGAATTTCAACATCAGATACTGATGAAGTATAATCAAATTCAAGGCGATATTCAGCACCCTTTTTAAGTGCTATATCTGAAATACAGGCTTCAATATCAGATTTATCCTCACCACCATTTGAAGTATTTATCCAGAATGACTTGTCATAACCTACATATTGCGCAGCATAAGCATTGCTGTTATTAATCACAACATTATATTCGGAATTTTCAGCCATATTCAGTCCGATCTGACTTGACTCAATTCCAAGAACCTGACAAATTTTATCAGCGAGAACATATGCACTGTTTTGCTGTGTTATTTCAGACGGATGCCAGTCTGAACCATAACCGTCAGATGCATTTTGTGTTGTGGAACGATAATATGAAACCTTCTTATCTCCTGTTTCAGAATTAAATCGGTCAACAGCCTGAGTAATAAGCTCATACACATCATATCCGCCCATTGTACCAAGAGTACAGATAATATATGCATCAGGATTTTTCTCTCGGACATCATAAAGGAAATCAACATAACCATTAATGAAGTCAGGTGCGGACGCATCAAAGTCATAACTAAGATATGACGAATCATTTGTACCAAGATTAATTACAACAACATCATTGGGGTGGCTTTTAAAGTCCCATTCATAAGCATAATCGCTGTTTTTATTAATCAAGTCATAATAATCAGGAATAAGGCTTTCTGTTACTCTTTTGTTAGACGAAGTATATCCTGAAATTATTCCATGACCACTGTATGAAACTGCACTGTAATCAGCATTAAGCTGCTTTGCAGTAAGATATGCATAGGACTTCATAAAGTTTTCAGTTGAAGTCTTAAATGATTCCGAAGAAGATTTACCCTCAACACCATAAGCACAGGTTATTGAATCTCCTATAAATTCAATGCTGAGTTCTTTTTTTGGAACAGGCTTTATCGGATTTGTATATTCAGATGTAACCGAAATGTTGCTTACCCCAACAGCACCCATAGCTCCCTCTGAAAGAAGAATAACTTTGACAGTTGCTTTTTTGGAAGATTTGCTTTCAAACACCTTTATCGTTTCAGAAGATTTACTCATAAGGGAGTCTTTAATTACTTCACCGTCAAGAATAACTGCATATCTTGGTTTATATGCATCTTCCGAATTAACAGAACCGTCACCTGCCAATGTAATTTCAACAGAAGTACCTGTTACGTCAAATTCAACAGCTGAACCACTTTGAGTAAGCCATGTTGTACCTTTATTTATATAATTTCTTCCGACAAGCTTGACATTTTCTTCCGTTGCAGAGTAGTTATCAGTTTTTATTTCGCCAGTTGAAGATTGATTTTTCATATAAATTTTCCTTAATTCAATAGAATCGAAAATATCAATGATGTTATCAGAATTTATATCATCAGACTCAGTCGCTTGATTTTTTGCAAGAATAACCTTATTCAAGCTTGAAATATCAATTTCAGCAGCATTTGCATTTGAAACACTCATAAGTGACATAATAAATGCCGATAATAAAAAGATTGATTTTTTCTTATTATTCATTTTAACCTCTCCGTTTCTTAAAATCCGTTATCATAAAACGTATAAAGGCACCACCGCAAAAAGAACGTCAAAAGACTTTGTCGTCAGCCTTGTAGTATACGGTTTGCTTTTTCATCTTATGTCGCATTACTTCATTGCATTGCTATAATACTTATATTATAACCGTATTTAATAAAATTTTCAAGAGTTTTTTACAAAAAATAATAGTTAATTTAAACTTATTTTATTAATAAATTAAGATTATGACACATAAGTAAAACTTAATATATTAATTGATTGATAATAACCCTTTTGAAAAAGTAGTTAAAAAGTCTTTAGAAATGGGGCTGGGAAGCGCCTTTGATCAAAAAGGTTTATTCGGCTAATCAGCAGTAATATTAAAACAAGGCTCTCAGAATATTCTGAGAGCCTTGTTTTGTAAACATATCAACAACAAGCTACATGAGAATTATGTCACGATTTCTTCCATTGCTCTTTTGTCATGTAATTTGTATGCCCTACTCTTACTTCATTCATCAATGGAACATCTACTTCTTCACAAGTGTGATGATATATAAATCCTAGTTTTTCCTGAACTCTTTTTGATTTATAATTTCCTTCATAATATCCGCACCAGATTGTTGTCATTCCGAGCTCCTCAAAAGCATGTCTTATGATTTCCCTCGCAGCTTCAGGAATATATCCTTTACCCCAAAAAGGTTTGCCGAGCCAATAGCCAAGCTCACATTCATCATCACGGTCTGTCATATCCGTACTGCCGTTTAGTTTTAGTTCAATTGCTCCAATAGCCTCATTATTGCCTTTTTCACAAATTGCATAACATTCAGCCCCATTAAAAACATTTTTAATAACACTCAGGCTTTCATCTTTATTTTTGTGCGGCGGCCAACCTGCAGTTGGTCCAACTTCCGGATCCTTGGCATATTCAAATAGACTTTCTGCATCTGCCTCCGTCCATTTACGAAGCATTAATCTTTCTGTATTTAATACCATTGTATCGTTCCTCATTTATATGCCATACAAACTTTGTATGGCATTTTTCTTATGGCAATATCACATAAAGCTTGTGCGGTGTTGTCTTATTACTTTACTCCATATGCTTCACGATATTGAAGCATTTTATCAAGATATTCCTTTCCGGGAACTATATCATTTTTAATTGCATCAATAATGTCCTGCATATTTACAATTGAATAAACCGTCACACCAAAGTCACGCTTAACCTCCTGAACAGCAGAAAGTTCACCTGTACCCTTCTCCATTCTGTCAACAGTAATAACCATTCCTGTAACATTAACATCTGCCGCTGATTTCAGCTTTGGCATTGACTCTCTGAGTGCTTTTCCTGATGTCATAACATCATCAATGATAATAACCTTTTCACCATCAGTCAAGGTCTTTCCAACAAACATACCGCCTTCGCCATGGTCTTTAGCTTCTTTACGGTCAAAACAATATGAAACGTCTATGCCAAACTTATTGCTGAGAGCAACGACTGTTGATACAGCAAGCGGAATGCCTTTATAAGCAGGCCCAAAAAGTGTTTCTACAGGTATATTGTTTTCATGGATACATTCTGCATAGTATTCTCCAAGCTTTGCAAGCTGTGCACCTGTTTTATAATTTCCGCAGTTAATAAAGTAAGGAGCTTTTCTTCCGCTTTTCAGCGTAAAATCTCCGAATGTAAGGACTCCGCAGTCCACCATAAATTTAATAAAGCTTTCTTTGTAATTCATTTTTATGTACCTCCATGTTTTTTATTTGACATTACCGCACAAGACAGTGTACGGTAATGCCTTAAATTCACTTAATTTGTTCAAGCTGTTTCAGCCATATATTTGCCGAAGCGTCACTCGGCATACGCCAATCCCCCCTTGGAGAAAGCGTAACACTTCCCACCTTTACACCGTCAGGCATACATGAGCGTTTAAATTGCTGTGCAAAGAATCTTCTATAAAAAGTTTTCTCCCATTTTAAAATTATATCAGCAGTATACTTGCCTTTAAAAGCAATACAAGCTATTCTGAATATTTTTAAAGGAGAATAACCAAACCTTATCATATAATACAGGAAAAAATCATGAAGCTCATACGGGCCGACCAAATCTTCTGTTTTCTGAGCAATGGAACCGTCCTTTTCAGGCGGAAGCAGTTCAGGGCTTACAGGAGTTTCCAGAACATCAGTAAGAATTTGTTTCAATTCGCCGTCAGAACAGCTTGCTTCATAGCTTACAAGCCATCTTACAAGTGTTTTAGGTACTGACGAATTAACAGCATACATCGACATATGGTCACCGTTATATGTTGCCCAGCCTAATGCAAGCTCCGATAAATCACCTGTTCCTATTACTATGCCTTTGTACTGATTAGCCTTATCCATAAGAATTTGTGTGCGTTCTCTTGCCTGCGAGTTTTCATATGTTACATCATGCATTTCAGAATCATGGCTGATATCCTTAAAATGCTGATTTACACTGTCCTTTATATTGATTTCTTCAAGCTTTGCACCATATGATTTTGCAAGTTTGCAAGCATTGTTGTATGTTCTGTCTGTTGTGCCGAAACACGGCATGGTCACTGCATGTATGCCCTTTCTGTCAAGTCCGAGCATATCAAAGGTATGAACAATTACAATAAGAGCAAGAGTAGAATCAAGACCGCCTGAAAGTCCAAGCACAACATCTTTACAGCCTATATGACGTAATCTTGTCATAAGTCCGACAGACTGAATTGTAAGAATCTCCTCGCACCTCCTGTCAAGATCTGACTTTACAGACGGTACAAATGGAGTCTGTGGGAAAACTCTGTCAAGCTTTGTTTCAGTACATTCCATAGAAAAGTGATTGATAATATTATAAGAATTTTTCTCGTTATATTTAAACGTTGTACTTTTTCGGCGTTCCGAAGCTATTTTGCATACATCAACATCAGCTATTGTGAGTCCGTTTTCAAAAAGTTTTGACTCTGCAAGAACAGAACCGTTTTCAGCAATAATATTGTGTCCTGCAAAAACCATATCAGTTGTAGATTCTCCAATACCTGCATCTGCATAAGCATATACGGAAAGAGTGCTGCCTGACTTTGCCTTTACAAGTGTTCGTCTGTATTCAGCCTTGCCGATAATCTCATCACTTGCTGAAAGATTGAAGATAATTGCTGCACCACTGTTTGCAAGCTTGACTGACGGAGTATCTCCAACCCATAGATCCTCACATATTTCAACTCCAAATGTGAAGTCAGGACAATCGTTAAGTGAAAAAACCTGATTTATTCCAAAGGATATATAATTGCCATTAATGACAGCACAATATTCAGATTCAAATCCCTGTTCAAAATGACGTGCTTCATAAAATTCACTGTAATTCGGGATATTTGCTTTTGGAACTATTCCCAGAATTTTTCCCATATATATAACTGCTGCACAATTATACAGCTTAGTCATATAGCTGAAAGGCAGTCCCACTATTGAAATAATTTCCATATCAGCTGTTTCATTTATTATCTTAAACAGATTTTCCTCTACAGATTCAATCAATGCAGACTGCAAAAACAAATCTCCGCATGTATAACCGGTTAAAGACAGCTCAGGAAAACATACTATTTTGACACCCTTTTCATATGCCTCTTTAATCAGTTCCAAAATTTTATCCGAATTATAATCACAGTCAGCAACTTTTAATTCAGGAGTTGCACAAGCAATTTTAATAAAACCGTCTTTCATTTTAATCTCCAATCGAATATTTTTACTATTCTATTATATACCAAATTGACAAAATATGCAAGCAGGGATATTAAAATAAAACAGCGGAAAATTTCCGCTGTCAAATTGCATACAGATTTGTTTCCCATGCAGGAATATAAAGCTGATGTCTTACATACAGCTTGTAATTCGGATTAAGACGCTTTATAAGCAAAGGAAGTTCAAATATGTCTTCATTTCTGTGATAAAGTGAAACCATTAATTTTGGTGTATAATGTGCAATAGTCTGTGCCGCACCCCATATAGCTTCACGTTCAAACCCCTCAACGTCCATTTTTATCAAGGTTGCAGTCTGACCGCCTAAAATACTGTCCACTGAACGAGCCTCAATCAAGGTTCCGTCAGCAGAAATTGATGACTGCCTGCCCGACTTTGAAGCAAAAGGTATTTCCGTATCGCAGCACCATGCAGCACAATTCAAAGCATGAACATGCGGCATTCCGTTAACAAACTTACTCAGTTTTTTATAATTTTTTCGGTCAGGTTCAACCGCATAAATTGAAAGGTACTTTCCTCTTGTATATTCAAGAAATTCTTTTATGGTATCACCATTATAAGCACCTAAATCCACATAAAGTTCATTAAGCGTAGGTTTTATAAGCTTCTTGTAGATATCACTTTTTGGAGTTGTAACAGCCGAAAGATATTCAATTTTACCGCTTATTTTAAAATTAATGATATTTGCATAGACCTTTCTGGAATAATCGTCAGCAAGCTCAGCATAAACCTCAGCTATTTTTTCCTGATTTTCTACACAATAATCATAAGTGAAAAGGCCTCCGCCTATAACAGGAACATCGGGTACATATAATGTATGCTTGGCAGCAATAGCATGTATTTTATCAACTATTTCCTGATAACCTGCGGCAAATGCAAGTACAACCACAAAATCATTTACAGCCTCTTCAATTTCAGAAAGCTTATGAACACGATATCCCTCAAACGAATGACCTCTTACAAAATCATCACTTGCGAAAATACCCGATAAGGTTATATTCATCTGCTTAAAAACTTTCATAATCTTTAAAGCACCGTCACCCATACCATATATAAAAATAGGACGCTTTTCCGCTTTAAGACGTTCCCAGCAGGATTGTTTTTCCGTAATAAATGAAATCAATTTTTTCACCTCAGTTAAATATTGCAGTCACAGTCATCTGTACCCATCATATCTCTGCCGCGGATACCGTACTTATCACGCTGAGCATTTACATATCTGTCAATGAGTTCAGATACTTTTCTTGGAGTTTTAATGCTGCGTACTTCTTTTTGAGGAGTGTCTGTATCTTTACTGTATATAATTATACTGCCGCATTTGAATAAACGCTGAGAAAACGGAATTTTCAGCTTTTTATCGGTAATTTTATAAAGGTCGATTTCATCTTCATCAATACTTAAAAAACCTGTTCTTGTAATAAACTTGGTTTCCGTAAGAAAATAACGCGTAAAAGATAGTGGAAGTCCGAAAAGCGTGCGTTTTTTATCAGTCCATATATAATCAAATTCTTCTTTTTTTGACATAGGGGAACTCCATTCCGCTGCAAAGACAGTCATACACTGAATTAAGCAGCATAATTAATAAGGTCTGCAATGTTTGTTAGAACAACATGCTGAAAAGGTAATGAAGTTAAGTCAACATCACACAAATCATGGCCAAAACCTTGTATGCTGCTGCCTTAAATTACTGCTGTATTTTTATTTTATCACATGTTTTGTTTATAGTCAATAAAAACCTGACATTATAAATATTTTTTGCGTTATTTGTAGACTTTTGCGATAATCGTCTTATCAGAAAGCTTATACTCTGCTTGCATTTATTACTTTTTTGTGATATGATTATAAAGAATTTTGAAAATATGAAAGGAAAATACGGTAAACCGTATTCAATAATATTATGCCAAAGAATAATGATTATGGAAACGAAAGCATTACCATGCTTAAAGGTGCTGACAAGGTCAGAAAACGTCCCGGAGTAATTTTTGGTTCAGACGGACTTGACGGCTGTGAACACTCGATATTTGAGATAATTTCAAACTCAATTGATGAAGCACGTTCAGGATACGGCAATAAAATAATTGTAACAAAATATAATGATAATTCTATAGAAGTAGAGGACTTCGGCAGAGGATGTCCTGTAGATTACAATAAAATTGAAGAACGCTATAACTGGGAGCTTGTTTACTGTGAGCTTTATGCAGGCGGCAAATATGACAGTTCTCCTGATTCATATGAATATTCACTTGGTTTGAACGGACTCGGACTTTGTGCAACTCAATTCTCATCAGAATACATGGACGTTGAGGTTATTCGTGACGGATTCAAGTTTACCCTTCACTTTGAAAAGGGTGAAAATATAGGCGGTTTGAAAAAGGAACCAATAAAAAAAAGACAAACAGGTACAAAAACAAAATGGAAGCCTGACCTTGAAGTATTTACAGAAATAAACGTACCGGACGAATATTTCCATGATATTTTAAAAAGACAGGCAGTTGTTAACCCTAATATTTTATTTATATTTCGCTCTCAGGATAATATCGGTAACTTTACAGAAACTGAATTTGTTTATGAAAACGGCATAACTGACTATGTAAAGGAAATCGCAGACTCAAAAAATCTTACATCTGTTCAGCATTGGCAGTGTGAAAAAAAAGGCCGTGATCGTGCCGACAAGGACGATTACAAGGTCAAGCTTGATGTTGCATTTACAATTTCAAATCAGATAAAGCGTCTTGAATATTATCATAATTCAAGTTACCTTGAACATGGCGGTTCACCTGAAAGAGCTGTTAAGCAAGCCTTTGTATCACAAATTGATTCCTACCTGAAACAAAACAACGGATACTTGAAAAATGAAGGGAAAATTACTTTTAATGATGTAGAGGAATGTCTTATTCTTGTTTCTTCATCATTTTCAACTCAGACTTCGTATGAAAATCAAACTAAAAAAGCAATTACAAATAAATTTATTTACGACGCTATGACTGAATTTTTAAAGCATCAGCTTGAAATATATTTTATTGAAAATCCTGATGAAGCATCAAAAATTGCAGAGCAGGTTTTGCTGAATAAAAGAAGTCGTGAAAATGCTGAACGTACCCGACAAAACATGAAAAAGAAGCTTGTTGGTACAATTGATCTTTCAAATATGGTTCAGAAGTTTGTTGACTGCCGTACAAAAGATACGTCACGCAGGGAACTGTACATTGTGGAAGGTGATTCTGCTCTTGGTTCTGTAAAGCTTGCAAGAGATGCTGAATTTCAGGCAGTAATACCTGTAAGAGGCAAAATTCTGAACTGTCTTAAAGCTGAATACAGCAAAATTTTTAAAAGTGAAATAATAACTGATCTTATCAAAGTTTTAGGCTGCGGAGTTGAAGTAACCTCAAAAGCAAACAAGGATTTATCAAATTTTAATCTTGCAAATTTCCGCTGGAACAAAATAGTAATTTGTACTGATGCCGATGTTGACGGCTTTCAGATAAGAACTCTTATTCTGACTATGCTTTACAGGCTTACTCCGACACTTATTGAAGAAGGCTATGTTTATATTGCTGAGTCACCTCTTTTTGAAATCACAACTAAGGATATGACCTACTTTGCTTATACCGAAAGAGAAAAGCAGCATATTCTTGAAAAAATAGGAGATAAAAAGCATACTCTTCAGCGTTCAAAGGGGCTTGGTGAGAATGAACCTGAAATGATGTCGCTTACAACAATGAATCCCGATACAAGACGGCTTATAAAGGTCACATCTGAAAATTTAAAGGAATCTGCTGAAATATTTGAAATGCTGCTTGGTGATGATTTGCAGGGCAGAAAAGAATATATTTCTGAATTCGGCAGTGATTATCTTGAACTTGCTGATATTTCATAATTCAGCACTATAAAAACATTAAGGCAGCACTGCTCATATATTTTTGCAGTGCTGTATTTATGTTCTATACTATTGTAAATAAATCAATACAACTCCACACAATTTTATGTAAAATTTTATTAAGATTCTTTCAATAAATTACACAAAAATTATATTGACTTTGATTATAAAATGTGTTATCATTAATATATATTTATTATGCACGAAAGAGGTGCGAAATGAAAAAACGTTTAAATATCGGCTTAGCCGTTCCTTATGTTGATAATGAATTCACTGCATCAATAATAAGTGGTGCTTTACTTGCCGCTGAAAAGCATGATGTGAATCTTTTTATTATACCTGTACGTTATATCAAACCTAAATATTTTGATGAAATCGGTTCAAAATATTTATATCAGTTTACTACAATGCTTCAGAATATTACACCCAAAAGCCTTGACGGTATTATTATAGAAACAGGCTCTATCGGTTCATTTGTTTCAGTTGAAGAAATGGCACAAGCCATTTCTTCTTTTAAAGGCATGCCGGTAATTACTTTGACTCAGAAAACAGGCAATTATTCTTCAATACGCTTTAACTGTGAGGGATTAAAAGAAGCTGTACGTCATATAATTAATGTACATGGAAAAACTAAACTCGCATTTATAAGCGGACCTTCAACAAATGAAGATTCAATTTTAAGATTTAAGGCCTTTCGTGAGGTACTTGATGAATTTAAAATCCCATTCTCAAATTCTATGTATACCGAAGGAGATATGAGCGAATTTTGTCATGATGCTGTAAATAAAATTTTAGACTCAAATCCAAATGGTGTTGAAGCTATTTTTTGTGCAAATGACAGAATGACCATTGCTGTATATGAAGTTTTAAATGAAAGAGGCATAGAAATAGGCAAAGATATTGCAGTTATCGGATATGATGATGCACCGTCTGCATCAGGCTGCAAACCTAAGCTTACTACTGTACACACTGACGTTCCGCTAATGGGATACAATGCGGTCAAGGAATGTATAAAGTGCATAAAAACAGGTGTAATAGAAGATACAATTCTTGATTCAAGCATGATGATTCGTGAATCATGCGGCTGCAAGTCGTTTCTTGGTGAACTTCAAAGGAAAATGAACAGCTCATACATAGATGATGCTTCATGGACAAGTATAAGAAAAGAATTGCTTTACCTATTAAGTGAAAAAAACAGTTCAGATACGGGCATTAATGCTCTCCTTAATTATTATGACACCATTATTGATTATGCTGTCAACGGTGGAGATTTTGAGCTTTCATATACTCAGCTGCATGACATTTATAACGGAATTGACTTTTCTTTTGTATCATTTGAAGCATTTTTATATTCGTTAAAAACTGTAAGAAACATATTATTTAAAATCTCAGAAAAAAAAGGAACTCAAAAAACCATCTCGAAAATAATCGAAGAAATATATAAGTTTCTGATTCTGGACGGTCATAACAGTATGTATCTTCACCGTACGGCTGAACGTGAACGCTCCATAAAAACAAGTGACATTATTGGTAATGTACTTGCTAAAATCACCGACTATAACGAATGTTATTATGCAATATGCAGTAATCTGAAAACAATCGGCATTACAGCCTCTGCCATTTTTATTAATGAAAAAATCATGATAAATAAGAATATTGATTTTTGGAAACGTCCTGAACAGCTTTTATTTATGTGCTATTTTAGAAATAATGAACTTCATGTTATAGATGAGAATAAGCGTCTTGTTAATTCTGATGACATCTTCAGACTTTGCACATTTGATGAAAAAAATTCAATCCAATTAATGCTGCCTCTTTATTACAATGAAGAAAATTACGGTATAATGCTTTGTGAAACCGATGCTGACAATTTTCAATTTCTTACATGCGTTGCTCATGACCAGATAAATCTTGCTCTTAAAATGAAACAGCTTACGGAAGAACAGATTGAAATACATAAGCAGCTGCGTAAAAATATTGAACAAATCCAGAATAACAATGAAATTCTAAGCGACATACTTATAACTGATGAACTTACCGGTATAATGAACAGACGCGGATTTATACAATATGCTTCCGATATCATCAAATCTCCTGTTAACAAAGACAAAAAAGCAATTATTGTATTTATAGACATGAACAATCTTAAAAAAATAAATGACAGTTTCGGACATGAAAACGGTGATTTTTCACTCAAATCTATTGCAGAAATTCTAAAAATGAGTTTCAGAAGCTGTGATATTATTGCGAGAATAGGCGGAGATGAATTTGCAGCACTTGCTCTTGTAAACGCTCCTGATCTGCCTCATAAAATAAGAAAAAGAATAAAGGAGAGTTCGGAAAAAGTGAACTCAAAAAGCAATAAACCTTATAATATCACCGTCAGTGTTGGAGTTCACGAATTTATATGCAGCAGTGAAACCTCATTATCAGACATCATGAATAAAGCAGATGAATCTCTCTATGAGGAAAAAAAGAATAAACCACTGGATTTTTTAAAATAATTATTACTTTTACATAAAAAAGGAACGTTCTCTTCGAGCGTTCCTTTTTATTTTTCCATGTCAAAAAACTATTTATTTTTATTATAAATAATCATTAATCCCTTTAAAAGCAATTCATTATCAAGAATTATATTGCGTTTGCAATATGGAATTATCAGTTCAGCAAGACCTCCTGTTGCAACTGCTGTAACTTTTTCGCCCAGTTCTTCTTCTATACGATCAATTACACCGTCAATGTTGCCGGCAGTACCATATATTATGCCACTTTTCATGCAGTCTATTGTATTTCTTCCTATTACATTCTTCGGATGCTCTAATCCAATTTTAGGCAATTGTGAAGTGCGTCCTATCAAGGAATCAAGAGATACCCTTAACCCAGGCATAATAAGTCCGCCAATACAATTACGGCTGCTGTCAACTACTGTTACAGTTGTGGCTGTACCCATATCAATAATTGCTAATGGCAAGCTGTAATTAGCCAAACCTGCAACTGCGTCCACAACCAAATCACTTCCAAGCTGTGCAGGATTATCAATTACAATGCTCAGACCTGTTTTTATACCCGGCCCTACTATGAGTGACTTTTTATTTATAATCTTCTTGATTGCTTCGTCCACAACCCCGGTAACAGACGGAACAACAGATGATATTATAGAGCCGTCTATCTGATTTGATTCAATATTATTAAGCTCCAAAACATTTTTTAAGGAAACTGCATACTCAAGCACAGTAGCTGTCTGATTAGTTGAAAGACGTTCTATGAATAAAATTTTATCATTTTCACAGCAGCCTATCACAATATTTGTATTACCAATATCAATTGCTAAAATCATATTTACTCCATTCTGCCCGGAAAGGCACAATTAATTTATTGCTGCCGTATTATTTTTTATAACCCTGCCTTTAACAAGAGCAGTCATGATAACTGCGTTAAGGAAAGTATTGAAGAATGCTTCGGCAATAATATTTATGAATGCAGGTGCAATTACAAAAGCAAAAAAGCTTATTCCTGCGGCATCATTTTCTTCCATCATTTTAAGAAAATCTGAATTTTTCATCATTTTATCGGCAAAAAACAAATACATACTTCCCAAAAACAAAATTGAATTGAGAAGTGAGGCTGTTATGCCGACTATTGCATATTTTACTGACTTTACTTTCAGCTTATTCAGTAATGTTGAAACGAAACCTGCGGCTGCACCTGTAATTGCTCTTGATGCAACACACATTAAAAAGCAGAAAAACGGATTAATGCTCAAAGCTATTGTTCCGATAACGCTTCCGCCTGTAATGCAGTTAATAAAGCTTGTGATTCCAAAAACAGTACCTAAAATCAATCCCATCCATGCTCCTGAAATTGAAGCACCAATAGCTACGGGAAGAACCATAAATGTTACGGAAAGAGTTCCTATTTTAATCCCGTACCCTAGCGGCGTAAATGAAATTGCAACAATGATTGCGGCAAGTAAAGCAGTCTGCACCATTGTTACTGTTTTTGATGATGTGTTTCTTACGTTTGACATATTAAATTCCTCCTATGTTATTATTCCCAAAAAGGGATACAATACCGGGCAGGTTTATTATATCATATTCTGTTAATTTTTGCAAGCATTGACTAAAAACAGTCAGGTGGATATATAATAAAAAAGTGGACAAGTATGATATAAAAGGAGACAGAAAAAGGAGGAATAAAAAATGTCTTCAAAGAATCCAAAATACACCCAAGAATATAAACAGTCAATAGTGAATCTGTACCATGTGGGCAAGACTTATTCGGAAATACATAAGGAATACGGAGTTTCCAATAGTGCTTTATCGAATTGTATAAAGCAATACTCAGAAGTAAAAATCGATGACGAAACAGTTCTCACAGCCAGGCAGATAAAGGAACTTCAAAGGCGTAATGCTCAACTTGAGGAGGAAAAACTGATATTAAAAAATGCCATTGCGATATTCACTCCTCGCTCAGGCAAAGACTGAACGCCGTAAGGCTGCTGTCATCGGAGCATTCGGTCACAACACTTTGCCGTGTTCTGAACGTTAATCGAAGCACATATTACAAGTTTCTTCACCGCAAAATATTGAAGAGGGAACTTGAAAATCGTAAGATACGAAACTGTATTTTATTGCTTTATGCAAGATCAAAAAAGCGTTTCGGAGCTTATGAAAAACAGCCTTTTTAGTGAATATCGCATAAACATAAGCACACAGAGAGTTTACTGTCTTATGAAAGGCATGAAATTGCCGAAAATTAGCACAATCAAACCATTTGAGCCCAAACATAAAGCAGCTTCAGATGAGAACTGTCCGAATATACTAAAGCAACGCTTTAATCCATCTGAAGTCAATAAAGTCTGGGTGTGTGATTTTACATACCTTCATGCTGCCGGAAGATTTTACTGCCTTTGCGTTATACTTGATTTGTTTTCAAGAAAAGTTATCGCATATAAGCTTTCTTCAAAGCTTAATACAAAACTTGCAATTGATACACTTGATATGGCAGTAGCAAGCCGTAACATTTCAGAAGGTCTTATCTTTCACAGCGACCGAGGCTGTCAGTTCACATCTGAGGCTTTTCGTAGATATATTGATGAATTAAATATTGTTCAGTCGTTTCCTGCTAAAGGTCATCTTTATGACGATGCTGTAATGAAATGCTTTTTCAAGTATCTGAAAAAGGAAGAAACCAATCGCAGAACTTATTCTTCTTTCGATGAAGTGAAGCTCAGCATTTTTCAGTACATTCACGCTTTTACAATTCTTTCAGACCTCACTCTCATAATAATGGCCTTTCTCCTGATCAGGCTGAAATGAATCTTTTGTAAATTTTCTCTTTTTACTTGTCCACTTTATTGACTATAGTCCACTTTAACAATATTTCGATTTTTTGCCTTTCTTCGTAGCT
>DJPR01000024.1:0-12457 GCA_002438605.1 Ruminococcus sp. UBA6407 | reverse complement strand
TTTCTTGCTTTTGGGTGTATAATTTAAGTGACTCATTGTGATTCTCCTTTGGTTGTGTTTGTTTAGTCACTTACATTATACCATGAGTTTCTCTTTGAGTCTTCTTTTTTGTGTCATTTTATTTTACAACTTGCCTCATAATCTTTATCGTAACGGTAATGTAAATGTAACTAAATTGTTAAAATTCATAAAAAGAGGAGTTATACTGTGTTATGCTATTGAAATTACTTACTGGATATGCTATAATAATAAAAAATATGACAAAATTTTGGTCGAATAAATTTAAGGCATAGTTGCGTGTTTTGTAGGGGAGCCTTAAAAAGCAATGCAGAAAGGATGAGAAATATGAATGACTGCATGATAAATAATACAGATAATTCAGTTCAAAAAGAGAATTTTGATTTACCGCATGAAATGTTGGATATTTATACTGCTGTTGCAGAAGAACAGTTTTTTAAGTATGATGTAAAACAGGATATATTAGTTTTTATCGGTGCAAAAAACGGACTATTCAAATCTGATCAGACAATTAATGATTTCATGTCAGAAATTTATAAAAATGATGTTATTGCCAAAGATAATGTTGATACATTTCTGCATTCTTTCAGACAGCTTTTTATAATGTCAAAAAAATCATCAATTGAATTCCGTTCATCATTTTTTGAAAATTCTTTATGCTGGTATCGTGCCGACTGCAAAAGTATAGACGAAAACGGCAGAATAACATGCATCATTGGAAGAATATATAATATTAATCATGAAAAAAGTATTATTGAAAGTATTAAAGAAACTGCTGAAACAGATTCTTTAACCCGATTGCTTAATTTTAACGGTTTTTGTGCTAAATCCACTTCTATGCTTGAAAATGATACATATAAAAACGGAATTTTAATTATTGCTGAAATACTTGACATAGCTTCAGTGGAAGAATACCTCGGATATGAGTATGCGGATGCATATATAAGAAGATTTGCTGAATCGTTAAGGAAATTATACAGCAACGATTATATTATCGGACGTGACAAGGAACGTTTTTTCCTCTTATCAAAAAGAAAAATGTCAAAGGATCTGATTAAAGCCGATTGTGACGGAATTATCGGGTTTGTGAGAACAAGTGATATTGATTCACAAAAATGTTGTTCTGTTAATGTAAATATAGGAATATCTAATTATCCTGAAAATGGAATTAATATCAGAAGTCTTATTTCCGAAGCAGAAAAAGACCTGTTTAAAAACATTCATCAACAGCCTGGAAATATAAAAAATGGAAATCAGATTCGTATATCATCTGATTCATTGATCGGTGATTCAAAAACAGATGAAAATTATGCAGCACAATTTATCAGCTTAATGGACAGGCTGTTTAAGTTTGTTGATATTATGTTTTATAACTTTCAGACTCTTGATATTACTCAAAGTGCATTTTCACTTATTGCTGATGATTTTGATATATGTGGCGTAACTTTGAGAAGAATACAGAGGGGACATTATGAAACTCCTCAGGTTTTGTATTCTGTAAATTATGAAATCGATGAAGATACACCGTTTGAAGAGTATACAATGCATTCTATTTTAGATGAAGTATATATTTATAAAATATACAGACGCAGCGGAAGTGTTGCTTTATCACCGAGAAAGCAAAAGGCTTTACGTTTCGTTTCAGAAACTCTGCATACATACATGAACAGATTTTCGAGTATGGAAACAGCAAAATATGCTCAAACTCATGATATAAGATTTGGATGCTTGAATGCAATGGGCTTTAAAGAAAAGCTTAACAGTATCAGAAATACATTGGAATTAAGCGAATATGCAGTTATTTTTATGAATATAAAACGATATAAGTCAATTAATGCAAAAGTAGGCTTTGAAAGAGGCAATGCTGTTTTGCATACCGTTGTAGACAGCTTGCGTCTGATTTTGGACGAAAATGAAACTTTTGCCCGAACAGGCGGTGATAATTTCTTTGTATTTGTAAGAAAGGAAAATATTGAACAGCGAATTGAAAAAATAAATAATCTTTCATGTGAGATAAATGTAAATGATATATTCTTTAAATTTGAAATTAATTTCAGAATGGGAATTTATATGATAGAGCCTAATGTTCGTGATGCAGTAGAAATTATTGAAAATGCAAGTATTGCTTTCGGATTTACCAGACAAAAACGTGATGCTGATATAGTTTACTATACAAATGAAAGTCGAATTGCATTTGAACAGCGTAAAATACTGGAAAGTGCTTTGAAGCCTGCATTGGAGAACGGTGAATTTCTGGTTTATTTTCAGCCTAAGGTAAGTCTTGAAAATTATCATATAGTCGGAGCAGAAGCTTTAACAAGATGGATGAAAAACGGCAAAATAATGCCTCCTATGTCTTTCATACCTATTTTTGAGCAAAACGGAATGATATATGAGATTGATTTTTATGTTTACGAGTCGGTATGTCATTCAATTCGTAACTGGATTGACAATGGGATTAAACCTGTAATTGTTTCAGTAAACTTTTCAAAGGTAACTCTGGAAACTCCGGGATTTATAGAACGAATAAAAAGTATTGCCCAAAAGTATGATACGCCTATTGAATACCTTGAAATTGAATTCACTGAAACTTGCTGTATGGAAAATGATCGAAAATTCAGGGATTTGTTAAAACAGCTTAAAGAAAACGGATTCAGTGCCTCACTTGATGATTTCGGAACAGGTTATTCTTCAATAAATATGCTTAAAAACATGGACTTTAATGTGTTGAAGCTGGATAAATCTTTCATTGCCGATGAAAAAGTAAATGATGAGCGTGAAAAGGTTATACTTAAAAATATAATTTCTATGGCAAAGGAACTTAAATTAGAGGTAATATCTGAGGGCGTTGAAACAATTGAACAGATAAATTATCTTAAACAGCTAAAATGCGAACAGGCTCAAGGATATTTCTTTGATAAGCCGCTTCCTCGTGATAAGTTTGAAGAACGGTTACTAAAAGAATGCTATTTGGTTTGATATATTATGTAATAAAATGCAGAGAACTTTAATCAGTTCTCTGCATTTTTTATTATACAACAAAACCCTGCTGACGGAAATTGTCTATAACGTCACCTAAAATCTGAGCATTTGTCTGAGATACGGAGTGAAGCAATAATATTTCTCCTCCATGAGCTGATTCTGTGAGCTTTTCAAAGCCTTCGCCGGCTGACGGCTGACTGTCAGTTTTCCAGTCCACATAAGCGTAGCTCCAGAACAGTGTTTTATAACCGAGTTTCTGCAAATGCTCAAGTGACTCTTCCGAATATTCTCCGCAAGGACATCTGAAATACTGCATTTCATAGTTATATTCGTCCAATACAAACTGATGAAGTGACATTATTTCTTCTTCTGCTTCAACCTCTGTAAGTGTTGGCAGACTTGCATGTTTCATACCATGATTTCCAAGAACGTGTCCTTCTGCTATCATTCGATTAACAAGATCCTTTTCCTTGCGGGCATAGTCACCTGTCAGGAAAAAAATTGCAGTGACGTTTTTTTCTTTCAGAACATCAAGAATATCGTCTGTATATCCGTTTTCATAGCCTTGGTCAAAAGTAAGGATTATTCTGTTTTCAGCTTCAGATAAAGCGTAGGCATCAATTTCGCTGTACTGTGAGTTGAATTCGATTGCTCCTGTAGGACGATTTAAATTATCAACAGCAGTCCCTTGACCATAGCCATGCTTAGTAGTGTCGGCAGCAAATGCAGTTAAACTGTTTAGGTACAGTATTGCTGCAGCTGCGGCTGTAGTTAAGGTTAATTTTTTCATAAATCAAAATTCCTTAATGCTGATTGCAGCTTTCCGCTGCTTTAATATTATAAGCAGATAAATCAATTATATCAGTGGAATTTATTGTAAGAACAAGGTCTAATATTCAAAATAAAAAACGGTGTTTACTGAATTAAACACCGTCATTAAATATCTGTTAACTTTATTGATTTAGGTAAGAACGCACGAGAACCTGAAGAAGCTCATCACGATCAATATGACGAATAAGGCTTCTTGCGTTATTGTATGTTGTTATGTATGTCGGATCTTCGGAAAGAATATAACCTACAATTTGATTAATCGGATTGTAGCCTTTTTGAGTTAAAGCGTCATAAACAATAGTAAGATTTTTTTTAAGCTCAGCTTCCTTATCCTCATTTACGGAAAAAGTCATGGTTTTATCAAACATTTAATTCAGCCTCCCTGTTAAAGTGATTTGCTTCATAGATACAGTGGGTTAATCAAAAAATTGAAGCTTATGGCATACAGCGTGTCTAAAGACTTGTTCTATACTGCTTATGTATATTATAACCTATTTATTTTAATATTTCAAGCATATTTAAAAATTTTTCGGAAATTAAAAAAGAATTTGCGAGTATATGTTTTTTGTGAACAGACAGGTTCTCAAAGAATGAATTATCAACATAATATAGGTAAGACTAACATAACAATAACATTTGCAATATTTGTGCGGTGTTGACTAAAATATTTTAAAAATAGCATTAGAGTTGCAGACTTATATTTTTGTGAATTTAACAAAGCATCTGTATTTTTTATTTAAAAATACAGCAAAATGCACTAAAATACACAAATGAAATTAGTGTAATATCTGAAATTTTTGTTGATATGCCAAAAAGACTTGAATAATGCTTCATTTTCTGATAAAATAATAAATATGAAAAGGGGGAATAGTATGGCTTCGTATAACAATTCAAATCAAAATGACTTTCCGCTTTACTTATTTTATCAGGGAAAAAATTATGAAACATATAAATTTTTCGGAGTTCACTCCATAAAAAAGGGAAGAACAAAGTCCTTTGTTTTCAGAGTATGGGCACCTCATGCTGTTTCGGTTTCAGTTGTTGGAGATTTTAACAATTGGGATAGAAACGCAAACCCATTGTCGCTTATTGCTGACGGCGTTTGGGAAACAACTGTTTCAAAGTTAAAACAATATGATATATATAAATTCAGTATAGAAACGTCAGACGGAAGATTTTTAATGAAATCAGATCCTTATGCGGCACATTTTGAAACAAGACCCGGTACAGCTTCAAAGATATATGAAAGTACTTATAAATGGAATGATAAGGAATGGATAAAAAACAAAAAGAAATCGGTAATATATAAAAGTCCTGTTAATATATACGAGGTGCATTTAAGTTCCTGGAAAATTAATGATGACGGAAGTTATTTTAATTATGTGGCATTTGCTGAGAAAATTATACCTTATTTAAAAAAGATGTCATATACACATATAGAATTTATGCCGCTGACAGAGTATCCGTTTGACGGCTCATGGGGATATCAGGTTACAGGTTATTTTGCACCTACTTCAAGGTACGGAACTCCTGATGATTTTCGTAAAATGATTGATTTGTTTCATGAAAATAATATCTCCGTAATTTTAGACTGGGTTCCTGCACATTTTCCAAAGGATGCAAGCGGATTGTATGAATTTGACGGTTCCTGCTGTTATGAATATTCAAATGAGTGCAAAAAAGAGCATAAAGCGTGGGGGACAAGAGTATTTGATTACGGCAAGGGCGAAGTTTGCTCGTTTCTGATTTCAAGTGCATGCTATTGGCTTGATGAATTTCATATTGACGGACTTCGTGTGGACGCAGTTGCATCAATGCTTTATCTTGATTATGACAGGCGTGACGGCGAGTGGTGTGCAAATATTTACGGAGGAAATGAAAATCTTGAGGCAGTTTCATTCCTGAAACGACTCAATGAGGCTGCATTTCTAAAGCATCCTGATGTCTTGATGATTGCTGAAGAATCAACGGCATGGCCTATGGTAACCAAACCAACTGACATCGGAGGTCTTGGTTTTAATTTCAAGTGGAATATGGGCTGGATGAATGATATGATTTCATATATCTCTCTTGACCCGATTTATCGTGCCTTTAACCACGATAAGCTTACCTTTTCATTTTTCTACTGCTTTTCAGAAAATTACATTTTGCCTATTTCTCATGACGAAGTTGTACATGGTAAATGTTCGCTGCTGGAAAAGATGCCGGGCGAATATGATAGAAAATTCAGTTCATTGAGAGCATTTATGTGCTATATGATGGCACATCCGGGCAAAAAGTTAATGTTTATGGGGCAGGAATTCGGGCAGAAGCGTGAGTGGAATTATCAGTCACAGCTTGATTGGTTTTTACTTGGTGAAACAGAACATAAACAAATGCTTCTTTTTAATGAAAAGCTTAATAAATTTTATCTTGAAAATTCTCCTTTATGGCAGGATGATGATTCGTGGAACGGCTTTTCATGGATTTCAAATGACGATTATAAGCAAAGTGTAATTGCATTCAGAAGAATGGACGATAATGGTGATGAAATTATTGCTGTATGTAATTTTGTGCCTGTTGAACGTAACGACTATAAAATAGGAGTTCCTAAAAAGGGAAGATATAAGCTTGTATTTAATTCGGATTCAACGGAATTCGGAGGTTACGGAATTACTGAAAAATCATTTAAAACCAAAGCATATCCTATGCATGGCTTTGATGCTTCCATTTCATTAACACTTGCACCGTTATCTGTAATTTATTTAAAATATGCTCCTGTAAAGAAAAGAGAAGTAAAAACAATAAAATCTAAAACCAAAAAATCTTCAGAAATAAAAACTGAAAGTTCTAAATAATGAATAACTGCCTTACAGAAATCAATAAACATCAACTTTATAATCAGGTTGTTTGGTTACTGTAGTAAAACGGCATTTGGGAGGAATACTATGTATATTAAGAAAAAATGTGTAGCTATGCTGCTTGCAGGTGGTCAGGGAAGCAGACTTTACGCTCTTACAAGAGATATGGCAAAGCCGGCAGTTCCTTATGGAGGAAAATATCGTATTATTGATTTTCCATTGTCAAACTGTACCAATTCAGGTATTGATACTGTAGGTGTACTTACACAATATCAGCCGCTGGTTCTTAATGAGTATATCGGCAACGGTCAGCCTTGGGATCTTGATAAAATGAACGGAGGAGTTCACGTTCTTCCGCCTTATCAGACCGCAAGAGGTGCTTCATGGTATGAAGGAACAGCAAATGCCATTTATCAGAATATGAGCTTTATTGAACGATATGATCCGGACTATGTAATAGTTCTCGGCGGTGACCATATCTATAAAATGGACTATTCCAAAATGATTGATTTTCATATTGAAAATAATGCAGACAGCACTATTGCTGTTCTTAATGTATCGTTGGAAGAAGCAAGCAGATTTGGCATTATGACATGTAATGACGATGGCAGGGTTATTGACTTTACAGAAAAGCCGAAAGAACCTAAGTCAACACTTGCGTCAATGGGCATATATGTATTTACATGGCAAAAGCTCAAAAAGTACCTGATTGAAAATGAAAATGCAAATACAGGCTCAAAGGACTTCGGTAAGGATATTATCCCTTCAATGCTTGCAAATAATGAACGCCTTTTTGCATATGCTTTTGAGGGATACTGGAAAGACGTTGGTACGCTTGACAGCCTTTGGGAAGCTAATATGGATCTGATTAATCCGAATGTACCGCTTGACCTTTATGACCCTAAGTGGAAGATATATTCAAGAAATAATAATATGCCTCCGCAGTATATCGGAGATAATGCGAATATTGAAAACTCAATGATAGCAGAGGGAAGTACAATAAACGGTACGGTGGATTTCTCTGTAATTTTCTCAGGAGTTACAATTGAAGAGGGTGCAACGGTAAAATACAGTATTGTAATGCCGGGCTCAGTTATAAAAAGCGGCTCGGTTGTTGAATATGCAATTATCGGCGAGGACTGCACAATTGAAAATAATGCAAAAATAGGCTTGAGTCCTGAAACAGTTGCAAATCGTGATGACTGGGGAATAGCTGTAGTAGGACATAATGTAACAGTATCAAGCGGAAAATCAGTAGAGCCAAAGCAGATTATCGCTGATAATATTTAAGGAGGCAAAACAATGGGAGTAAATTACAGTGTTTTAGGAATGATTTTTGCAAGTATGCATGATTCATCCGTTATAGAATTAACAAAGCAAAGAACAATGGGTTCTATTCCGTTCGGAGGCAGATACAGATTAATTGATTTTCCGCTTTCAAATATGGTAAACTCAGGCATTGTTGAAGTAGGCGTTATAACAAAGTCTAATTACGGCTCTCTTATGGACCATGTGGGTTCAGGACGTGAGTGGGATTTGTCAAGAAAAAAGGGCGGACTTCACCTGCTGCCGCCGTACAGTCAGATAGGCGGAATTTACAGAGGACGTCTGGATGCTTTGAATAATATATGGAGTTTTATAGAACATTCTAAAGCAAAATATGTTATACTTTCAGACTGTGATGTTATTACAGCCATTAACTTCACTCCTGTACTTGAACAGCATATTAAAACAGAAGCTGATATAACAGCTATTTACAGCAAGGCTGTTTATGACAGTGAGAAAAATCATTCAACAAATGTTCTTGAGCTTGACGAAAACGGCAGGGTAAAAGATGTTTTGGTTGACCCTCAGTTTTCAGGAGAATGCAATGTTTGCCTTGATATGTTTGTTATCAGCAAAGACTTTTTGAAAAAAATAATAACAGGTGCAGCAAGCAGAAATCAGTATAGTTTTATAAGAGATGTTCTTCAGGCTAAGAAAAATGAATATAAAATATACGGCTACGAACATAAGAATTATTTCACTAAAATAGATAGTATTCAAAGCTTTTATGAAGCAAATATGGCTCTTTTAAAAACGGAAAACAGAAATGAGCTGTTTAGAAAAGATCTGCCTATATATACAAAAATAGGGGATAACGGTCCTGTAAAATACGGACTTGAATCCAATATAAAAAATTCCCTTATTGCTGACGGTTGTATTATTGAGGGTACAGTTGAAAACTGTGTATTATTCAGGGGCGTAAAAATAGGAAAGGATACTGTCGTAAAGAACTCTGTTCTTTTACAGGGTACAACTATTGGAAACAGATGCGATATTAACGCTATTATTACAGATAAAAATGTAACTATTAATGATGATAAGGTTCTTACCGGTTCAGGAACATATCCGCTATATATAGGTAAAAATGCAAGCATTTAAGTGGCAGGTGATATAAATGAAAATACTTTTTGCAGCAAGTGAAGCAGTACCTTTTGCAGCTTCAGGCGGTCTTGCGGATGTTATCGGTTCATTGCCACAGGCAATTAACGAGAATGGTCATGATTGCAGAATTGTTATGCCGCTTTATAAGTCAGTAAATCCTGAACTTCGCAAAGATATGAAGTTTATTACAAATCTTACGGTAGATGTTGCATGGAGAAAACAGTATTGTGGAGTATTTTCTTCGCTTTATAATGGAATAACATACTATTTTATTGATAATGAATATTATTTTAATCGTGATGGATTATACGGCTTTTATGACGATGGAGAAAGATTTGTATTTTTTTCCAGAGCTGTACTTGAAATGCTCCGTGTAATTGATTTTAAGCCTGATGTGATAAATGCTCATGATTGGCAAACTGCACTAATTCCTGTATACTATCAGATATTCTATAAGTATCAGCAAGGCTATGACTGTATAAAAACAGTTTTCACAATACACAATATTCAGTATCAGGGACAATATGGAACAGAGGTTTTAACTGAACTTATGGGTATTCCGATGTATCATTCCGGACTGCTTGAATTTGACGGCAAAATAAATCTGATGAAAGGTGCAATTGAAACTGCGGATAAAATTACAACTGTAAGTCCGAGCTATGCATGGGAAATACTTGACCCTTGGTATTCTCATGGCTTGGACAGAATACTTGTTACTAAGCAATATAAGCTGTGCGGTATTCTAAACGGAATTGATACGGACTATTATAATCCCGAAAGTGACCTTAGTATACCTCAGAATTATTCTGTAAATGATTTGTCAGGTAAACACAGGTGCAAGAAAGATCTTTTGAGTCTTACAGGACTTAATGACGATGATTCTCCTTTAGTAGGAATTGTAACACGTCTTGTTTCCCATAAGGGTATTGACCTTATCAAGTATGTCATGGAAGAAATGGTATCAATAGGTTTTGAATTTGTAATTTTAGGCAGCGGTGAAAAAATTTATGAAGACTTTTTCAATGAAATGAGTTATCGTTATCCTCAAAGAGTATCAGTTAATCTTGGATTTAATCATACACTTTCAAAGCAGATTTATGCAGGCTCTGATATGTTTTTAATGCCGTCACAAAGTGAACCGTGTGGTTTAGCTCAAATGATTGCTATGAGATATGGTACAATACCAATTGTAAGAGAAACAGGCGGACTTCGTGATTCCATTAATGATAACGGCGGAATTAATGGAAACGGCTTTACATTTAAAACGTATAATGCACAGGATATGTTAAATTCATTGAAACGTGCTAAAGATACATATAACGATAAGGACGAATGGAATGCACTTATCAGACGTGCTATGAACTGTAATTTCAGTTGGAATAATTCTGCTAAGCTTTATATAAAGCTTTATGAGGAGCTTTGCAGATAAGCAAACAAACCTGAGAAGAATGATTACTTCTCAGGTTTGTTTTTACTTTCATGAGCTTGCATTAAACGTAAAAAATCCGCTTTTGACAAATTACATCAAAAGCGAATTTTATTGTGCTGAATAAAATAATGGGAATTTTATAGAGTATTAGATTAAATTAATTGCACTTTGTGTAAATCTGACCGCCGTTAAGAGTTTTTCCGTTTACAGCAAACATTTCTGAAATAGTTACAATTTGCCAGCCTTGTGACTTAAGGTAAGGACAAAGATATTCCATTGCAGCAGCTGTTGAATCATAGGTTTCGTGGCAAAGTACAATAGAATTTTTCAGTGAACCATTGTTCATTGCGTTTTTAATTGTGCTGATAATCTGGTCACTTGATGCATTATTCCAGTCCTGAGTATCAATAGCACAAGTAATAAGCGGAGCATCATAGAGTGTTGACTGTACTGTGCTGTTTGAAGCCAGATAAGGCAATCTAAGCAATGGAGATGGATCTGTACCAATAATTGATTTAAGCTTGTTAGCACAATTCTCATATTCACTTCGGATTTCATTTGAAGAAAGATTTGTAAGGTAAGGATGTGAAGTTGTATGATTTGCAATTTCCATGCCTAATTCATAAGCTTTCTTTATTTCACCCTGATTATTTGCGTTAGTCCAATCTCCGACATAGAAGAATGTTGAGTGGAAGCCTGAATCAGCAAGTGCGTTTAGGATTCTCATTGATGATGAATTTGGAGAAGTTCCAACCGCACCGTCATCAAATGAAATAGCAACCATTGGCTTTGATGGATCAATCCATGAAGTATCAACGCCGCCTGCTGAAGGTTTTTGAGTAGTAGTTGTGGTTGTTGTTGTAATAATTGCAGGAGTTTTTGTTGTAACTGTTGTATTAGCTTTACCGCTGTTAATAAGTCTTCTTAAAGCTGCAAGGTCAGTTGCATCAATAACTCCGTCCTTGTTTACATCAGCTTCAGTGTAAGAAATTGTTACATCTTTACCGAGGATATATGCCTGCAAATCTTCAATATCCTTTGAATCAACTTTGCCGCTGTTATCAACATCACCAATAATAGGACCGCTTGCAGTTCCACCTGTTGACATGCCTTTTGTAGCACCGAATGCTTCATCAATGTAGAAATCTACAAGTTCATTTGTTGATTCAACGTAAAGAAGTAAGTCAGAAGCACCTGCCGGAATGGTATATGCAGTATTTTCAAGTTTTGTCCACTTGCCTTTTTCGGCATCTGCAACAGCAACTGTATCGTATTGAGTTTCACCGCTTGAATCTGTGTACTGAAGAGTCATCCTCATTTCTTCGGTAGACAGACTATTCTGCATTATCATTGTACCAAAGCTGTATGTTGAACCAGCAGAAAAGCCTCTCAACGAATAAGAAGCACCCTGCCATGTATCTTCACGCCCACTTATGAACAGTGATTTGCTTCCTGAATATGCATTAGTACTGCTTGAAGAAACTGTTGTTGCACCTCTGGACTCCCAGCCTTCAACACCATCTTCAAAAGTATTGAAGAAGTAAAAACCTTCTTCATCAGGTGTTGTTGGAGTATCAGGAGTAGTCGGATCTGTTGTACCGCCTTCACCCTTGCCTATTGTAAGAACGTTTTTATAAACATTAGCTGAACCTGAGCTTTGATAACCCTCAATATTAAGAGCTACTTCGTACATCTTACCCATTTGAAGTCCAACTTTTTCCCAAGCCTCAAAGTGCTTTGAAACTGAGATTCTGCCTTCGATTTTTGTACCGTTTGCAGACGGTTTGTTCTGACGAACGCTCCAGTACTGATCGAATGTTGTGTTACCGTCAATTGATGGCTGATTTACTCTTGTTGTTTTGTAGATATCATAAGTACCGCCGTCAACCGAAACAGTTCCAAGGGCAGATGTAGCTCCCGGTGGTCTCCA
>DJPR01000012.1:134291-136055 GCA_002438605.1 Ruminococcus sp. UBA6407 | reverse complement strand
TTGTGCGGTGTTGCCTTAAATTATATTCAATCAAAATCGGTATTATGATAAATAAAAAAACCGTGACAATTCACGGTTTTAAAAGAGAAGTAAGTAAAAATAATATATGGGGGATTGGAAATGATTAAATCCAATTGTTATTATATATACCCATTCTTAAAATAGTCTTAAGGCTAGATTAAACTTTAACTGTTTCATTTTCTGATGCATCAGGTTTCTTTGATTTATAAGCAATCTTTAAAAGAATAGGAGTTATAATAGTTGTAAATACAACAACTATTACAATAGGGCCAAAAAATTCCTCATTCATAAGTCCCATTGCATCACCCTTATTTGCAACAATAAGAGCAACCTCGCCTCGTGAAATCATACCGATACCTATTCTCAGAGAGTTTTTGTTATCAAACTTACACATTTTAGCCCCAATTCCGCAGCCAATTATCTTGGTCAACACAGCAACCAGAACCAGAAGTACGGTAAAGATAATAATATTGCCGCTCATTTCAGGAAGTGTGACCTTTAATCCTATACTTGCAAAGAACACAGGAGATAAAAGCAAATATGACAGCGTATCAAACCTGCTTGTTATATATTTGCATCTTGGTGTATTTGAAATTGCTATGCCTGCAAAAAATGCACCTGTAATATCTGCAACTCCAAAGAAAGCCTCTGCACTGAATGACATAATAAGACAAAATACAAAGCTTGCTATAACATATCGTCTTAAATCCTTATCTCTTGTATCGCACCATTTCTGCATAAAGAAATGGAAACCAACACAGGCAAGTCCGCCGATTACAAAGAAGCCCAGTATCTTTAAAAGTACAATTGCAATATTTCCTGATTCAGGTGATGCAAGACTTGTTATAACTGTAAGAGCAATAATACCAAGAATATCATCTATTAAAGCTGCACCGAGAATTGCGTTTCCTGACTTTGAAGAAAGTCTGCCAAGCTCTTTAAGTGTTTCAACAGTAATGCTGACCGATGTTGCAGTAAGAATTACGCCTATAAACATATTCTGGAGGAACAGGCTTACGTCACTGCCGTTACCTTCATTAAAGAAGTAAGCAAGACCAAAGCCGCCCAAAAGCGGAACAATAACACCCATAAGTGCAATTACAAATGACGCTCCGCCTGTCTTTTTAAGCTCATTTACGTCTGTTTCAAGACCGGCAGCAAACATAAGAACAATAACACCTATTTCAGAAACATGATTGATAAAATCCATTGAGCCTGCATGAATCACATTAAATGCAGCAGGTCCGAGTAAAAGTCCTGCAATTAATGCACCTACAACCTGAGGCATCTTGAATTTTTGAGTAAGCAGTCCGAGAAATTTCGTACTCAGCAGGATAATTGCAATGGAGAGCAAATATCCATACTCATTCATAGCTTCTTTCATATAAACACTCTCCTATTAAAATCTGTATATATTACAGACCTTTTATTTTGCAGTATGGTACAAAATCTTAATACACGTCATAACGCTGCTATGCATTCTGATATATTTTTGTACACGCTGCTTTTGAACTGTCTGACAGATAAATAAAGCCAGTCTATCACATAAACCGGCCAAAAATATGGTATATTTACAGTTCAAATTATAAATCCAGTATATATTATAGTGACTTATGTCAATAAAGTCAAGCGTAAATAAAGATTTTATGAATAATTGGAATTTTACGCATTTTTCTTCTAAATTTCACAAAAAAACTGTGAACTTATTCTTAAGGCAACACCGCACAAAGCACGTCAAAAGAC
>DJPR01000012.1:115288-134197 GCA_002438605.1 Ruminococcus sp. UBA6407 | reverse complement strand
AATCTGACGAAAAATATATCTGCGTTTCCGCCGCACAATCTTTATTCGGTATTTCCTTAAATCAAAAATTATAGTAAAAATAAGCCTGCTTCAAATGAAACAGGCTTTAATATTAATATGTCTTTTGTGAATCAGCATCAAAGAAATTATTGCTGCTGACAGTATAATAATCATTAGATTCAAGTGAAGAAAAGTCCTCATCATCAGCATCAGGCAGTCTTGCACCGCAAACGCCGCAGAACTGGAATTTATCATTAACCTCAGCTCCGCATTTAGGACAAATCTTATATCCCTTTATCTGATTGAATTCATAACGCATTCTTTTGATTCTTCTGCGTCTTGTATCAATATCATCACAAAGAACTTTAAGTACATTCGGATCTTCATTAGGATTCTTATAATACTTCTTGCCAATGTCTGTAAAGATCTCAACAATTCTCTCTTCCTCGTAAAGAATCTTTCTTTTAAGGTTATTTGCTTCAGAAATGCTCTTGGCTTTATCGTTCACACCCTTACTGACATCATTAAATTTATTGAGAATTCCCATATTAAATCACTCCTATATTCGCATAATTACCTTGCACAAATCCTCATATATAATTATACAAATTTTTATCTATTTGTCAAGTGATTAAAGCATTTTTTTATGTTTTTCAGAAATATTTGTGAATTTATTACATTTCACATATGTTTTTTTCAGTAAGTTGAATAACACCTGCATTTTTAAAAGCAGCTGCTGCACGTTCATTATCGTCTACTCTTAAAATAATTGAAGCCTTGTTGTCAGATTTGCTAAGGAACGCATACATATATTCGATATTGACCTTTGAGTCTGCAAGAATATCAATAACACTGCTGAGGCGTCCCAGTTCATCTGCTATTTCAATTGCAACAACTTCTGTTATTGTAACTGTGCATTTTTCAGCTCTGAGTTTTTCGCATGCCTTATCAGGATCACTTACAATAAGTCTGAGTATTCCGAAATCCTTTGTATCGGCAATTGAAATTGCTCTGATGTTGATGCCGTTATCCTTTAAAATTTTAGTAATAGCACTTAATCTTCCAGGCTTGTTTTCTACAAAAACTGAAATTTGTCTGATATTATTCATAACTAATCCTCCTTAATGCAGCTTACGCTTGTCAATTACTCTTACTGCCTTGCCCTCAACACGCTCGATTGTCTTTGGCTCAACAAGTGTAATTTTCGCCGCAATTCCAAGTGTTGATTCAACAGCAGTTTTAATTGTTTTCTCCTCTTCTTCAAGGCTCTTGATAGTATCTGAGAACATTTCCTGTGAAAGCTCTACCTGAATTTCCAAGGTATCCGTATTGTTTACCCTGTCAACAATAAGCTGATAATACGGAGCTGTATTACCAAGCTGAAGCAGTACACTTTCAACCTGTGACGGAAATACATTTACTCCTCTGATAATAAGCATGTCGTCACTTCTTCCCGCAGGCTTCTTCATTTTTATGAGTGTACGTCCGCAGCTGCACTTTTCTCTTGAAAGAATGCCTATATCACGAGTTCTGTAACGAATAAGCGGAAATGCTTCCTTTGTGATACATGTAAATACAAGCTCACCCTGTGAACCCTCCGGCAAAACCTCGCCTGTATCGGGATCAATCGTTTCAACTATAAAATTATCTTCATTTATATGCATTCCTGTCTGTTCACTGCATTCAAAAGCAACGCCCGGTCCGATAATTTCTGTAAGACCATAAATATCCATAGCCTTACATCCAAGCTTCTCCTGAATTTCCTGACGCATTTCCTCCGTCCACGGCTCTGCACCGAAAAGTCCTGCTTTAAGCTTTATATCGTCTTTTGTTATACCAAGCTCCTGCATGGTTTCAGCAATAAACAACGCATAAGACGGTGTACAGCAAATATATGTAGAGCCTAAGTCCTTTAAAATGTTTATCTGTCTTTTGGTATTGCCTGTTGAAACAGGGATAACAGTCATTCCTACCTTTTCAGCTCCTCCATGTATTCCGAGTCCGCCTGTAAAAAGTCCATATCCGTAGGATACATGCATGAAGTCCTTGTTTGTTGCACCGGCAGCAGTCAAAGCTCTTGCACAGCACTCAGACCATGTATCAAGATCCTTTTGTGTATAGCCTACGACAATCTGCTTTCCTGTTGTTCCGCTTGAAGCATGTACACGCACAACCTGATCCATAGGAACTGCAAAAAGACCATAAGGATATGTATCACGCAAATCCTGCTTGCATGTAAACGGAAGCTTGTGCAAGTCCTCTACGCTCTGAATATCCTCAGGCTTTACTCCGACAGCATCCATTCTTTCACGATATACAGGTACATTTTCATATACTCTTCTCACTGTTTGTGAAAGACGAAAGCTCTGGAGAGCCTTCATTTCACTTAATGTCGCACACTCCATGTCCTTATTCCAATATCTTTCCATTGGTTTATCCTCCGATACGTTTTTAATGCATAAATTACAGCTTAACAGCAAGCATTTTTTCCAAGCTCAAAAGCCTTTTTATTAAGTTCAAGGAACTTTTCAGGTACACATTGTTCAATAGCGTCCTGCCAAAGCTTATCATCAAAATCCATTTTAGTTGAAACCACACCCATAAGAACTACATTTGAAGCCTTTGAGTTGCCTGCTTCTTCAGCAAGCTTCAATGCATCAACAGCAGTAATATCAACTCCAAGGTCAGATATTTTTTTGATAATATCTTCAGGATATTCCATTGCACCTGTAATTACAGGCATGGGGTCAATCTTCTGTGTAGATGTTATAAGATGTCCGCCTTTTTTAAGGTAAGGAAGCCATCTTGCAGCTTCAAGCTGTTCAAATGAGATAACAGCGTCTGCCTCACCCTGTTCAATTACAGGTGAATAAACCTTATCACCGTACTTTACATAAGTTACAACAGAACCGCCTCTCTGTGACATTCCATGTACCTCACTTACCTTTACGTCAAAGCCCTGTGCAAGCAGTACGTTTCCAAGAAGTCTTGAAGCAAGGAGAGAGCCCTGTCCGCCTACACCAACTATCATAATTGATTTCGTTTCCATTTTTTACTCCTCATTATAAAAGTTAATTATTCGTATTATCAAGCTGATTTGATTTACTGTTTATAACAACAGATTCCATTTCAGCATATTCTTTTTTCTTATGCGGCATTATTGTGCCATTAACAGCAATTGATTCCATTTCTGCATTATCATCATCGAAAATATAGCTTTTCCGCCTTTTTTCAAGCTCTGCGTTTTCCTTTTCAGCTTGTTCAAGCATATAATTTTGCATAGCAAGATAAATATTCATATCCACCTTTTTTGTGCTTAAGGATTCATTATTGTTAATCCTTGCATATGAACTTTTATCTGCCGCATTATTCATGCAGCTGTCAATACTGTTCCAAACAGTATCTACAGCAGCATCAGACAAAGTATTAACCGACCATATAATTGCATCAGTCAAATCAGCGTCAGCTTCTTCGCCATTTTCATCAGAATACATACAGTCATTGCGAGAATTTATTTTTGATTTAAGTGCACAACCGAATCTGATTAAAAGTATAAGTATCAGTACAAAAATCGTATCTTTACCAAACAGACCTATCTTATACAGACAGCTCCAGACTGTAATTATTATAAATAAAGTAACAAGTGATTTTATAAATTTCTTCATTAATCCTATACCTGATAAAATTATTTTTATGAATGGAATTTATCTGTCTGCTCTTTATATTCCTTTTCAGCAGTCAACTTGTTTTTTCTTTTTTCAATCAAACGAGAGATAAAATGATATCCCCCATAAAAGACAATTACTGCCGCTGCCTGATAAATAAACGGAACGTTTGCACTGGATGCAGCAAAAATAAAAATCATAAATGCAAGCAATCCCAAAATTTCTTTTGTACTTAATTTTTTCTTTTTTCTCATATAAGCCGTATTTTAATTTATCGCTGCAAATTTACACTGTTCCTGACAAATACCGCAGCCAACGCACTGTGTATGGTCAATTACTGCCTTTCCGTCATTCATTGAAATTGCAGGACATCCGAGCTTCATGCAAGCCTTACAGCCCTTACATTTATCTGCTTCAACCTTTAGTGCAGGCTTATGCTTAACATATTTCAGCAATGCACAAGGACGTCTTGAAATAATTACAGACGGTTCTTCAACAGCAAGTTCCTCCTTGATTGCAGCCTCTGTTTCAGCAAGTGAATAAGGGTCAACTACTCTTACTCTCTTGATGCCTATAGCCTTGCAAAGCTCCTCAAGATTTACAGCTGCAGCAGGATCACCCTTTAAATTTTTGCCTGTTGTCGGATTTTGCTGATGACCTGTCATGCCTGTAATAGAGTTATCAAGAATAATTACAGTTGAATTTGTTGCATTATATGCAATATTAACAAGGCCTGTCATACCGCTGTGCATAAAGGTTGAGTCACCGATTACAGCAACACTGTTCTTTTCAGCCTCAGCACCTCTCGCCTTATTGAAACCATGAAGTCCTGAAATTGATGCACCCATGCATACTGTTGTATCAACAGCACAAAGAGGTGCTGCTGCTCCAAGAGTGTAACAACCGATATCACCGGAAACCATAACTTTAAGCTTTGAAAGACAGTAAAACAAACCTCTGTGAGGACATCCTGCACACATTACAGGAGGACGTACAGGTATATTTTCTCCGAAAGTCTGAACCTCTGTTTTTTCTCCGAGAAGTTTTTCAGCAATTATTGACTGTGAAAGCTCACCGATATAACCGAAAATCTCCTTGCCCATAACATTGTTTACTCCGATATTACGGCAGTGTGACTCTATAATACCGTCAAGTTCTTCAATAATGTATACCCTTTCATATTTAGAAGCAAAATTCTGAATAAGCTTAACAGGAAGCGGATTTACTGTACCAAGCTTTAAAACTGACGCTCTTTCTCCAAGAGCCTCCTTAGCATACTGATATGCTGCACCGCTTGTAATAACGCCAAATTCAGCCTTGTCTGAAATCTCAACTCTGTTAAGCGGTGATGTTTCAGCATACTCAACAAGCTTTGCTGTACGCTCTTCAACAAAAACGTGTCTGCCTTTTGCAAATGCAGGCATCATAACATACTTCTGAGGAGTCTTTTTATATTCTTTAAGTTCCTTTTCTTCTCTTTCGCAAAGCTCAACACTGCTCTGAGAATGTGAAACCCTTGTTGAAAGTCTGACAATTACAGGGGTATCAAACTGCTCTGAAAGCTCAAAAGCAATCTTTGCAAACTCCTTACATTCGCCTGAGTCTGAAGGCTCAAGCATCATTACCTTTGAAGCAATAGCATGATGACGACTGTCCTGCTCATTTTGTGATGAGTGCATTCCCGGGTCATCAGCAACTGCAATTACCATACCGCCGTTTACACCTGTATATGCGGCAGTATAAAGAGGATCAGCGGCAACATTCAGTCCAACGTGCTTCATGGCACAAAAACTTCTTGCTCCTGCAATTGAAGCTCCTATAGCAGCCTCCATTGCCACCTTTTCATTTGGTGCCCATTCAGCATAAACTTCATCATACTTAGCCACGCATTCAGTTATTTCAGTAGAAGGTGTACCCGGATAACTTGATACCACCTTACAGCCGGCTTCATAAAGACCTCTTGCAAATGCCTCGTTTCCAAGCATTAATTTCTTCATATAAAAATTCCTTTCATATTTAAAATATCAGAACCTGTCTGCACAGGATTAATGTATGTATTTTGTCACTTTCAGCAAACTCACCAAAGGAAGCTTAATCCGAAAAATTGTTTTTCAGCCATTCAGCAACGCCGTCCTCGTCATTTGAGAGTGCAGTAAAGTCGGCATATTTTTTCAGTTCTGCCTTTGCATTTTCAACTGCAACTCTCACATCAGCCGTCATAAACATTGAAATGTCATTGAGATTATCGCCAAAGCAGGTTACATGGTCATAATTATATTTGTTTTTCAGATATTTTATTCCATTTGACTTTGACGCATTTTCTGAAAAAATCTCCAAAAACCACTTTCCTGTATATGTGTCCTCATAAAATGTACAGTTCACACCGTCAAGTGCAGATACATTCTCTTTAAGAGGAAGAAGAATATCAAAATCGTCATTTGCAGTAAAATAAATAGGAAGCGTTGACGATTCATTTACAATAAAATCCCTGAAATGTTCACAAAAGAGATACTGTGATTTATCAGCATCAGGATTTGTGGAAAATGAAGTGAGATTTCCGTTTATAATTCTGTACATATTGCCCTTTATGCCAAGTTCATCATATAATTCAGACAAAATTATGGATTTTTCATAGGAAATGCACTCGTAATTTACATATCTGCGTTCATTTTCAGCGTTCATGTCGTAAACAATAACACCGTTCATCAAAAGACATGGCGTATTTATTTTAAGCTTTTTCGTCATTTCAATTGCTGAACGTTCTGAACGTGCTGTAGCAAATGTAAAATTCATTCCACGTTCAATCAGTGAATTTATAATTTCAGCAGTATTATCGGTAATCTCCGCATTTGAATTGAAAAGCGTGCCGTCAAGGTCGGAAATAAAAAGCTTATTCATTACTTCTGATTTCTCAGGTCAACAATTCTCTTTGCCTTGCCCTGAAAACGCTCAAGCGACTTATGCTCAACAAGTGATACCTTTGTTTCAATTCCGAGAACTGTTTTAAGATTATGATGGATATTTCCTCTGAGCTTTTCAAGCTCACCGTAATTTTCGAGAAGTGAACCGTCAGCAAGTTCAACCTTGACTTCAAGAGCATCTGAAAAATTAGCTCTTGTAACAACAAGCTGATAATGCGGTGCAATCTTATCAAATCCCATAAGAACACTTTCAATCTGTGACGGAAATACATTAACTCCTCTGATTTTAAGCATATCATCACTTCTGCCCTTGATCTTGTCCATTCTTGCAAAGGTTCTTCCGCATTTGCATGGTTCATAATTAATTTTGGTAATGTCCTTTGTTCTATAGCGAAGCATTGGTATGCCTTCTTTTGTAAGAGTTGTGATAACAAGCTCTCCCTGACTTCCTCTTTCAAGGACTTCTTCTGTATCAGGATTGATAATTTCAGGATAGAAATGGTCCTCATTTATATGCATACCGCAGCGATATTTACAGTCACCTGAAACACCGGGTCCCATAAGCTCGCTCATACCGTAGTTATCTGTTGCAAAAAGTCCGAGGGTTTTCTCAATCTGATTTCTCATTTCAACAGTACAGCCCTCTGAGCCCAAAAGTCCGAGCTTAAGGTTAATGTTGTCAATCACGCCCATTTCCTTTGCTTTTTCACCAATGTACTGTGCATAAGACGGTGTAGAAACAAGTGCAGTTGTCTGGAAGTCCTGCATAAGCATAATCTGCTTTTCGGTGTTACCGCTTGATGTCGGAACAACTGTAGCTCCTAACTTTTCAAGACCATAATGAAGTCCGAGAGCACCTGTAAAAAGTCCGTAACCGAATGCTATCTGGACAATATCCTCATCCGTTGCACCTGCGGCACAGCAAAGACGTGCCATACAGTCGCTCCAGTTTTCAAGGTCATTCTTGGTATATCCTACAACTGTAGGCTTTCCTGTTGTACCGCTTGAAGCGTGGATACGAACAATTTTCTTCATAGGCTGACCGAAAAGTCCAAACGGATATGTATCACGAATATCTGCCTTTGTAGTATAAGGTATGTATTCTATATCTTTAAGTGACTTTATTTTTTCAGCAGTTACACCTGCCTCGGTAAGTCTTTTATTATAAAACGGAATATTTGTCATGCAGTAGTCAACAAGCCATTTCAGTCTTTCAAGCTGAAGTTCTTCAATTTTTTGCCGAGGCATTGTTTCTATATCTTTTTGAAACATCTCTAAAACGTCCTTTCTTTCAAGGCAGTCCCGCACAGAAATTGTACAGCATTGCCTTAAGTATAAATATACTCTTTTAATTATACCACATCAGCAAGTTAAAGTGAAGAAGATTTTTTTTTGATTTCAAACTTTGTTGACTTTTAACAAAAAACATCATTAAAGCTGTATATACCTCACAAAACTACAATTAATTTCATCAGCTATTGACAAACTGAAATTATGCGTGTATAATAAAAACATCAATTAAACCTTATCAAGAGTGGCGGAGGAACAGGTCCTGTGAAGCCCGGCAACCTGACTGTGAACAACAGACAAGGTGCTAATTCCTGCGGTTTATCCGAAAGATGAGGATTTCAAAAAAATCAAGGCGTCTTTTGTGAAAAAGACGCCTTTAATTTATTTATGCAGTTTTAAAACGGAGGTATTTTTAAATGGCTAAACACTTATTCACATCAGAATCTGTTACTGAGGGACACCCCGATAAAATTTGTGACCAGATTTCTGATGCTGTCCTTGACGCAATTCTCGAACAGGACAAGTATGCAAGGGTTGCCTGCGAAACAGCATGCACAACAGGTATGGTTCTTTGCATGGGAGAAATAACAACTAAAGCTGATGTTGACATTCCTAAAATAGTAAGACAGGTTATTGTTGACATAGGATATGACAGAGCTAAATTTGGTTTTGACGGTCATACCTGTGCTGTACTTACTTCAATAGATGAGCAGTCCGGCGACATTGCCATGGGCGTTGACGAAGCATTTGAATACAGAGAAGCAGGAGAAACTGAAACAGACCTTTCAACAGGTGCAGGAGATCAAGGCATAATGTTCGGCTATGCATGCAAGGAAACTCCTGAACTTATGCCTATGCCTATCTCTCTTGCCCATAAGCTTTCATTAAAGCTCACAGAAGTCCGCAAGAACGGTACTCTGCGTTATCTGCGTCCTGACGGCAAATCGCAGGTAACTGTTGAATATGATGACGGCAAGCCTGTCCGCATTGACACAATTGTTGTATCATCTCAGCACGCTCCTGATATTGCCCTTGAAAGCATCAGAAAGGATATTCAGGAATACGTTATAAAGCCAGTTATCCCTGCTGAACTCATTGACGAAAATACAAAAATCTTTATTAATCCTACAGGAAGATTTGTAATCGGCGGTCCTCAGGGTGACAGCGGTCTTACAGGAAGAAAAATCATTGTTGACACATACGGCGGATATTCACGTCATGGCGGCGGTGCTTTCAGCGGAAAGGACCCGACCAAGGTTGACCGTTCTGCTGCTTATGCTGCTAGATATATTGCTAAAAACATAGTTGCCGCAGATCTTGCTGAAAAATGTGAAGTTCAGCTTGCTTATGCAATTGGTGTTGCAAAGCCTGTTTCAATTCTTATTGATACTTTTGGTACAGGCAATGTTTCGGAAGCTGCTCTTGCTAAGGCTGTTGACAAGGTTTTCGACCTCAGACCTGCATCAATTATCAATATGCTTGACCTCAGAAAGCCGCAGTACAGACAGCTTGCTGCTTACGGTCATATGGGACGTGAAGATCTTAATGTTGCATGGGAGAAAACTGATAAAATTGAAGCTATCAAGGCTGCACTAAACGATTAATCAAGCAAGAATAGATTTTCTGTAAGGAAAGTATGCATTGTTGAAGCAGATAAATAAAGTTAGTTAGGGAACGCCCTCACTTGCAGGGCGTTCCCTCTTAAAAACAGTCTTAAAGACTGTTTTTAATTCACCCTTTGCGGAGCGCTTAAAGGCTATATGTGGGGCTTTGCCCCACACCCCACCAGAGGCGCTGCCTCTGGACTTCGCCAAAGGGTTAGTAAACCCTTTGGAAACCCCTTATTAGCTAAATTATACAATTTTAACAAATTCATAATACTTCTTTAAAATAATTTATTTTCATCAGAATGGAGGCTGTTATGTTCAGAATAGGTCATGGTTATGATGTGCATCGCCTGAAATTTGGCAGAAAGCTTATATTAGGCGGTGTTGATATTGAAAATTCAATGGGACTTTTAGGTCACTCAGATGCAGATGTGGTCGTTCATGCAATTATGGATTCAATACTTGGTGCTTTGGCTCTTGGTGATATCGGCAAACACTTTCCTGATACAGACGAAAAATACAAAAATGCCGACAGCATTAAATTATTAGAGTATGTATGCAGTCTGATTGATGAAAAAGGATACAAAATCGGTAATATTGACGCTACAATAATTGCTCAGCGTCCGAAGCTTGCCGATTATATCGACAAAATGAGAGCAAATGTTGCAAAAGCCTGTAAATGTAACATATCACAAGTCAGCATAAAAGCTACCACTGAAGAAAAGCTCGGATTTACAGGCGAAATGCTTGGAATAGCATCACATTCCGTTGCACTTCTCATGAAAAAGTAAAAACATTTATATCAGATATAAAACATAAAAGCTCCCTGAAAAGGGAGCTTTTATGCAATGATATAGGGATTATTGGGGATTTTTGTTTAATGTGGGGTAACATTAAACTATATGAAAGTCAAAAAGTACATTAGGAACATTTCCTAAGTACATTTAGATTATACAGCCCTATTGTGAGAAAACAGTGAAATAATTACGAAAAGCATTTGAAATATTACTGTAAAAAGAAAAACACAAAAGCTCCTTAGCGGAGCTTTTGTGCCATGATATAGGGATTATTGGGGATTTTATTATAATCTAACGTTGGGGTGAACGTTAAATTACCTTTAATTAATAGCTCATTTCTCTTTGAGCTTGTTTATATTATAAATATCCATTGTGAATATTAAGTGAAAGCATATTGAAAAGCCAAAGAAAATCCATTGACGATTTATAGGTGAAACAGTTTTAATTTCTATTTATCTGCTGTTTCCTTATATTTTACGTCTTTTATTACGAACCAGAAAACAGAACCCTTTCCTATCGTACTGTTTACACCATAATCATAATTGTGAAGTTTCAGAATTGCTTTGACAATAGAAAGGCCAAGTCCCGAACCTACTACTTCTCTCTTATGATTTTCAGAACGATAATATTTATCAAAAATAAGCTTGATTTTATCGTCCTCTATACCTTGTCCTGTATCCCTGACTTCAATGCGCACACCATTCGGAAGATTTATCTGTGATACATAGACCTGCTTATCCTCACCTGTATAATTAATAGCATTATTTATAAGATTATATATTACCTGTTCAATCTTTACAACATCACAGTAAACTATTCTTTCTTCATCAGGCGTAAAATGAATATGATATCCCATATGCCCTGACACGCCTTTATATCTTTCAATAATTTCGTTCAGCTTGCCTGTAATTCCAAATTCTGACCTCGTAAGCTTCTGACGTCCGCTTTCAAGCTTTGAAAGGTCAAGCATATCATTCACAAGCAGGGCAAGTCTGTCAGTTTCTTCAATAATTATATTAAGATGTTCTTCCCTTTTTACAGGATTGTCACCGGATAAATCACGAATCATTTCCGCATAAGCCTTAAGCATTGTAAGTGGTGTTCTGAGGTCATGTGAAACATTTGCAATAAGGTCACGCTGTAACGTATCGACTTTTGATATTTCTTCGCTTGCATAATTAAGGGTATTTGCGAGGAGCTGTGCCTCTGCATAGCCCTTTCCCTCAAATTTTGTGGTATAATCACCAACTGCAAGTCTGCCTGCTGATTTGGTTATCTGTGAAATTGGTTTTGCAATCTTTTGTGCAACATAAATAGAAAGCAGAAATGCAATAACAATAAGTATAAATGTGATTATCATAAGCTGACGTTTTATGATAGACGCTGTAGAGCCTACAGGAACAAGCTTGCTGTTAAGAAACAGTACAGCGTCAGGATTATCCTTATCGCCAATAATACAGCCATATAACAACGATTCATCACCGGACGGACTTGTGTTTTTATAATATATCTCGCCATTTTCACTGTTGTAAAGCTTTGGCATAAAAGAAAAAATAACACTGTTTCTTCCATGAATAAGGCACTGTCCCATCACCTCTCTCGTGTATATACTTCTGTTATACTTATCAAGTATTTCTATACATACATCATTATCAAAGGCAATTTTGGTAAGCAGTTTATCATAATCATCAGAACCATAATTATCAACTAATTCCTCAGCTGCATTTCTTACATCACCTATTTTCATTCGTTCATAGAAATTTTCAAGAAAATATACCTGAAAAATCCATAAAAGAACAAATACAATAAGAGTAAATGCTGCAAAATACAGCCATATTTTCATTCTAAGAGTCAGGTTATTAAACAGCTTCAAATTTATATCCCATTCCCCTCAAAGTAACAATAAATTTACGATATTCTCCAAGGCTGTTTCTCAGCATTTTTATATGTGTATCAACAGTTCTGTCATCACCAAAGAAATCGTATCCCCAAACTTCTTCAAGAAGCTTATCTCTGCTTAAAGCAATATTTTTATTTTTTACAAGATAAAAAAGCAGGTCATATTCCTTTGGAGTCATAGAGGCTTTCTTGCCGTTAACATAAACCTCTCTTCCGGACATATCAATTTCAAGTCCTTCAAAGGTAAGCTTTTCCCCTGTTGTTTCAGCTTTTCCCATACCTCTTTTGAGAACTGCCTTGACTCTTGCCATAAGCTCCTTTGGAGAAAACGGCTTTACAACATAATCGTCCACACCGATTTCAAAGCCAAAAAGTTTATCATATTCTTCACCTCTTGCTGAAAGCATTATGACAGGAATACTTTTTGATTTATGTATTTCTTTGCAAGCCGAATAACCGTCAAGCCTCGGCATCATAACGTCCATGATGATGAGATCAAAATCATTTTCTTTGCACATGTTAACGGCATCCATACCATTTTCAGCTTCTTCTACCTCATAGCCCTCGAACTCTGCATATTCCCTTACGACCTTTCTGATATTTACTTCATCGTCCACTATTAAAATCTTAGCCATAAATACCTCCTGTTGATATAAGAACCTGTCCGCATATAAAATACGCACATTTTTGTGTGGACTGGTTCTAAAAATCGTGCAATAAAATCAAAAACACATTTTTCACGTTTTATTATAACATAATAATTGAATAAAGTGAATGCTTTGTGATAAATTAAAGAAAAATAAATACAACTTTCATAGACTTTATGCGTAGCTAAAACAATACCGCACAAAGCAGTTTAACGTACTTTGTGCGGTATTGCCTTAAAAATTCTGATACTTAATCACCAAACGAAATGCCCAGATCTCTTGCAGTAACTACAAGCTGGTCTTTCGGGTCAACAAATTTTGTTTTGCCTGCTATATCATCAAGCTTATTTGAAGTTATTTTATTTCCTATTTTTGCTACAGTTCTGCCATATTTCTCGTCAGCAATCAACTTTGCTGCATGAACTCCGAACTGAGTTGCAAGTATACGGTCATAAGCACTTGGAGCTCCGCCCCTAAGCATATGTCCGGGAACACATACACGAGCTTCAAAGCCTGTATTTGCATTAATCTGAGCTGCAATTCTGCTTGTTGCTGTCAAAATTCCTGCCTCTGCACGTTTAGCCGCACGTTCCTTTTTCTTCATTTTAGCCTCATTAACGTCAAAAGCTCCTTCAGCAACGGCAATTATTGAAAATGTTTTTCCTGATGCACTCCTATTTATCACTGCATCGCATACCTTTTCAATGTCATAAGGAATTTCAGGTATAAGTACAACGTCCGCACCGCCTGCAATTCCTGCATTAAGTGTCAGCCAGCCTGCCTTATTACCCATTATTTCACAAAGCATTATTCTGGAATGACTCGCTGCTGTTGTATGAAGTCTGTCAAGAGCATCAGTTGCAATATCCACAGCAGTATGAAATCCGAATGTAACATCAGTACCATAAATATCGTTATCAATAGTTTTGGGAAGCCCGATTACTTTCAGTCCCTCATCTGCAAGGAGCTTGGAAGTTTTATGTGTACCGTTTCCGCCGAGAGTAAGCAGACAGTCAAGCTTTTGCTTTTTATATGTTTCTTTCATATTTTTTACTTTGTCAATATTGTCGTCACCAATCACCTGCATCATTTTAAACGGCTGACGTTTTGTACCGAAAATTGTGCCGCCTCTGGTAAGAATTCCGGAAAAATCAGCAGGATTCATGTCTTTGCAGAGATTATTGATAAGTCCGTAATAACCATTTGAAATGCCCACTATTTCAACGTTATCTTCACCAAAGCGTTCAAAGCACGCCTTTGCAACTCCTCTGATAGTAGCGTTTAACCCCGGGCAGTCGCCGCCGCTTGTTAAAATGCCTATACGTTTTTTCATTCTACTTACCTCCAATATTTATATTTTAAAGTTTGCATTTACATGATATAATTTGTCTTATTATCAAAGTTATACAAAAACTGCATATTCTTACTGTAAAAATAAATTTTCAGAATATCTGTCTATGTTTTTCATTTTGTTCAAAATACTCCTCAATTTTATCAGCGGGCATTGGTTTTCCATAAAGGTATCCCTGTGCATAATCACAGCCTGCTTCACGAAGTATTATTGCCTGACGAGGAGTTTCAATACCCTCTGCTATTACTTCTATTTTCTTCGATTTTGCAATTTTTATAACCGCAGATACAATTTCATATGCAATATGGTCTGACTCAATATTAACTACAAATGAACGGTCAAGCTTTAATAAAGTCAGCGGCAGAATCTGAATATAACTCAATGAAGAATAACCCGTTCCAAAATCGTCCATTGCAAGCCTTACACCTAAATCTCTTAACTGATTCATTTGTGAAACAGCATAGTCAATATCATGCAGAGCCAATCTTTCGGTAAGTTCAACCTCAAGCCATTCCGCACTTAATCCTGAACGGACAAGAGCTTCAAAAACCCTGTCATTTAAATTTTTTTGATAAAAGTCGTATGATGTAAAATTAATAGACATTATAATTTTAGGATAGCCCATTCTTTGCCACATCATGTTCTGATTACATGCTTCATTAAGGACAAAATCACTTATTCTGTCAATTAAATGCGAGCTTTCAGCAATAGGAACAAAACTACTTGGCGGAACAATTGTGCCGTCAGGCTTAATCCATCTGACCAGTGCTTCAACCCCTATAAATTTACCTGTTGAAATCTCAATTTTCGGCTGATAAAATAAATGAAGTTCATTGTTGTCAATAGCATCCGAAAGAGCCTTTTCAAGCTCATTATCACCAATAATAGCGTCATGCATATTACTTTCGTAACCTGTTATACTGCTTCTTGTTTCATTTCCTGATTTAAGGGCAAATTCTGCATGCTCAAGAATATCCACAAAGCTCTCACCGTCATCGGGAAGCTTGGAATAACCTGCCGAACAGGTCAGTGAATGGCATGAAAGCTCATGAACTGCCATATCAGCAAAGTCACGCTGAATCGACTCCACTGTTTTCCTTGGCAGGTCATCATCACCATAATCACGAATCATAAGTGCAAAATTGTCACCGCTTATTCTTGCTGCCAGACCGCCCAATGAAATGTATTTATAAAGATTGTGAGCAAAATTTCTTAAAAGCTTGTTTCCAATTTCGTAGCCACAGGAATCATTTATAATATGAAATTTATCAATATCAACAACTATTATCCAAAAGCTGTAATCAAGGTTTTGACAGCATTCATAAGTTTCCTGACCAATTTTAACCAGCTTGTTTCTGTTTGCAATTTCTGTTATTTCATCAATATAAGCAAGTTTTTCAATAAGCATGTCCTTTTCACGCTCATGAGTGATGTCAAGAAAAGTACCGCCTATTACAGGTGCGGAAGGATCTGGAGTTTTTATCCCTTTAAACCTGTAGGAATACCACCTGTATGTGCCGTCATATGACTTCAGCCGAAGCTCAACATTCAATATTTCACCATTATAATTGGTCGGACTGGATACCTTTTTAATAGAGCTGTCATATGCAGCTCTTTCATTGGGATGAATCATTCGGCGAAATTCATTGAAAGATATTTTGTTCCCTTTAAGTCCCAGCATTCTCACAAGTTCATCTGACGCAGTGTATATACCTGGCTCCTGACTCATAAGAAAACCGATTTCTGAAAGCTCCATAGCCAGCTTATGGCGGTCATACGTTTCATATAGCTTCTGCTCAATTTTATTTTTTTCAGTAATATTAAAGCCTGAACTGAAATACAAAGCACAGTGCTTGTTTTGCCTTATAAGTGATGTACTCCATACGATATACTGCTTATTTCCATTTACATCAAGGAACTCAGACTTATTATTTTCACCGTCTATAATCTTTTTTATACTGCTTTTATCCGCTTTTGTAATTGAAAATATTTCTTTTATAATTTCTGATTTATTAAAGTATCCGCTGTGAATTCCAAGAATATTTCTGAGCTTTTTGTTAAGGAAAACAGCTGAACAGTCATCTGTCCAAAGAACAATCTCGGTATTCAGATTTTCTACAATATCAGTAATTTCTCCCATATCAATGGTTGTATGACTTTTTCCGGAAAAAATTTCAACAGCAAGAAATATAATTAAAATAACGCAAATAAGGAGAATAAAAGATGAAAGAATTGCAATGGAGTAAGAAGGGTTGAAATAAGACAGAACACAAATAATTATAGAAGAAATTATAATAATAAACGAAACCTGCAATATTTTTTTATCCCTCATATAAATCCCCCTTTGCCTGTAATCTTAGTCAATATCAAAGACGTTTTTTCACGATATTACATTAATTTTATTATATCAAAAAAAGAAGAAAAAGTCAATTTATAATTGATATAATCTGTAAAAAAAGTTAACGCTTATACTAAATGTAATTGCAGTTCTGACATAAAAAATACACCGCACAAAGATTGTACGGTGTTGCCTTATATATCAATATAAAAGCGGAAGTATTATCATACCAAGGAACATTACACAAACAACTGCAAGCACAATTATTCTCATAACCATAGACTTATCACTTGATGATTTTTTCTTGTTGCCCATAAATTCACACCTCCTGTTTCCATAAATTTAAGGCAATATTTTTAATGTCTTTTCTTTGGTCGGCGTTTTCTCTCAGAATGAAATTCAGGACGTCCACCGCTTTTTTTATTTCCAAAATTCTTTTTCCTGCTGTCCTGCTTATAATTATACGGACGCTTTTCTTTTCCTCTGCCCTCATAAAGCTTTACTTCAACCTTATGCCCGTTAATTTTAACAAGGTTCATTGAGTCAATAATATAGTCAGATTCAGCCTCAGGAACTTCAACCGTTGTATGCTTGTCAAAAATGTCAATTTTCCCAAAATCTCGTCCCGACATTCCTGTTGCGTCAACAAGAGCCCCAAGAATAAAATTAGGCGCTGTACGCTGATTGCGTCCGATACTTATTTCAACCTTAACCGTTTTAGCGCCGGGTCTGTTCTTTGAACGCTTTAAAGGCTTTGGAACATCAAATTCAGGCAGTGATGCAATATACTCCTTCATACTTTTGTCAATCAGAGCTGCTGCAATTTCTCTTGCTTCAATACCGCTCTGCTCAAGACTTTTTATAATGTCATATGTATACTCTGACGGCACAGATGCAGCCATTTCAGCTATCTCCGCTTTGACAGAATGCATTTTAAATGCAATAATATCACTCTTGTCAGGCAATTCCATTTCCTTTATTTCTGCCTTTGTGTATCTTGAAATGTTCCTGATTTCATTTACCTGACGTCTGCCGCTTACAAGGGTATACGCATTACCTGTATGACCGGCTCTGCCTGTTCTGCCAATCCTGTGAATATAGTATTCATTGTCCTGCGGCAAATCATAATTAAAAACAGCATCGACTCCGCTTACGTCAATTCCCCTTGCAGCTACATCAGTCGCCACAAGAATTGAAACTGCTCCATTTTTAAAGCTGTTCATAACCTGTGTACGCTGTCCCTGCTTCATATCTCCATGCAGTCCGACAACTTTAAATCCACCGTTAAGCAATGATTCCGTAAGTTCGTCTACCATTTTCTTCGTGTTACAGAAAATCATTGAGGATTTTGGTGAATATGCCGCTAAAAGCAGCTTTAATGCATCTGTTTTACGTCCCATTGCAACTTCAAAGTAATACTGGTCAATCAAATCAACCGTTCTGTGCTTTGCAGCAATTTTTATTATAGTCGGGTTATTCTGATATTTTTTTGTAATTTCAAGAATTTCAGGAGGCATTGTTGCAGAAAAAAGCACCGTCTGACGCTCTGACGGAACATCTGAAAGTATGCTCTCAATGTCCTCACGAAATCCCATATTCAGCATTTCATCTGCTTCATCAAGTATAACTGTCTTAATATTTTCAAGTTTAAGTGTACGGCGTCTTATATGGTCCATAACACGTCCCGGAGTTCCGACAACAATGTTTGCACCTCTTTTAAGCTCGTGAATTTGCCTTTCCATGCTTGCACCGCCGTAAACTGCGGTTGGTTTTACCCACCTTTTAAACTTAGCAAACTTTTTCAGTTCCTCACAAGCCTGCATTGCAAGCTCTCTGGTAGGACATAAAATCAAAACCTGTACTTTCCCGCAATCATTTTGAGTTATGCTTTCAATTGCAGGTATTCCAAAAGCAGCGGTTTTTCCTGTACCTGTATTTGAACGGCCTATCACGTCTGCTTTTTCCAGAAGAAGCGGTATACTTTTCTCTTGAATTTCAGTCATTTCCTGAAATCCAAGTTCATCAACAGCCATAATAAGCTCCTGAGATAAATTCAATTCCTTAAATTGCATTATAAGTCCTTTCTTACGGCAGCACCCCACAATCATTTCGCGGTGTTGCCTTAAATCATCTGAAAAATGCCTGTTTCCAGATTAAACAATAATTAAAGGGGTAAATGCCCCCAAATATCATAATAACATAATTTATACTTTTAGTCAATAGGAATATTTGCAATGTTTACTATTTAAGCAACACCGCACAAGGTCTGACTGACAGTATTGTGCTATATTGCCTTTATATTTGTATATGATTGCTGCATTAATTGACTTTTAAGTTCAAAAATGGTAATATAATTAAGGCAACACCGCACAAAGATTGCATGTCAGAAACGCA
>DJPR01000012.1:41141-115186 GCA_002438605.1 Ruminococcus sp. UBA6407 | reverse complement strand
TGACGTGCAAAGTCTTTTGACGTGCCTTGTGCGGTGTTGCCTTAGAGCAACGCTGTATAAATACAGATATGAAAAGAAAAGAGGATAACATGACACTTGATATGTTAAAGGTCGGAGAATCCGGCATAATTAAATCAGTCGGCGGCGAGGGTGAATTAAGGCTTCGTCTGCTTGATATGGGGCTTATCCCAAAAACTAAAGTAATGGTCAGAAAAATGGCTCCAATGGGTGACCCTATTGAAATTCATTTAAGAGGCTATGAACTCACTCTGCGTATTGAGGACGCAAAAAAAATTGAAATTGAAAGTGAGGAGCTTGATAAATGATTTTTGCTCTTGCAGGAAATCAGAATTGTGGTAAAACTACGCTTTTTAATCAGCTTACAGGTTCAAATCAGCATGTCGGAAACTTTCCCGGCGTCACAGTAGACAGCAAAACGGGTGAAATAAGAGGTTATCCCGAACATAAGGTGGTTGACCTCCCAGGTATCTACTCTATCCGTCCATATACTCAGGAGGAAATTGTTACTCGTGATTTTCTAATTAAGGAAAAGCCTGATGGAATAATTAATATTGTTGATGCGACAAATATTGAACGTAATTTGTATTTAACATTACAAATGCTTGAAATGAAAATCCCAATGGTTCTTGCTTTAAATATGATGGACGAGGTAAGAAATAATGGCGGTACAATTAATGTAACAGCACTTTCACAAAAGCTCGGAATACCTGTTATCCCGATAAGTGCCGCTAAAAATGAAGGCGTTGATGAACTTATAGATACTGTTATCACTACCGCCAAAAAGAAAATATACCCAATCAAAACTGACTTCTGTTCCGGTGCCGTACACCGCTGTATTCACGCTGTAACGCACCTGATTGAAGACCATGCTGAAAATATCGGAGTCTGTCCCCGTTTTGCAGCTACAAAACTTGTTGAAGGAGACCCAGACATTACAAACCGTCTTGAACTCAATCAAAATGAGCTTGATATGATTGAGCATACCATTGTTGAAATGGAATTTGAATGCGGTATGGACAGAAATGCCGCACTTGCTGACATGAGATACACCTTTATTGAAAAAACATGCAGCGAAACTGTCGTAAAATGCCATGAAAGCAAGGAACATCTGCGAAGTATAAAGATTGACAGTATTCTCACTAACAAGCATCTTGCTATACCGTCTTTTCTGCTTATTATGATGATAGTTTTCTGGCTGACATTCAATGTTATCGGAAGCTTTTTAAGTGACCTGCTTTCAATCGGAGTTGATAAAGTAACCGAACTTGCAGATAAAGGTTTGACCGCATATGGGATTAATCCTGTTGTACATAGTCTTATCATTGACGGAGTTTTTGCAGGTGTGGGAAGTGTGCTTAGTTTCCTGCCTATTATTATAACGCTTTTCTTCTTTCTTTCAATTCTTGAGGACAGCGGCTATATGGCAAGAATAGCATTTGTTATGGACAAACTGCTGAGAAAAATAGGACTTTCAGGACGAAGCTTTGTTCCAATGCTTGTAGGCTTCGGCTGTTCCGTTCCTGCCATTATGGCAACAAGAACCCTATCATCAGACCGTGACAGACGACTTACTATAATGCTTGTTCCTTTTATGAGCTGTTCTGCAAAAATACCGATTTACGCTGTTTTTACTGCGGCATTTTTCGATAAATATCAGCCTCTTGTCATGATTTCGCTTTATGTCCTTGGAATTATAGTCGGAATAATATGTGCATTACTGCTGAACAAAACTAAATTTCGAGGAAAGCCTGTTCCTTTCGTTATGGAACTGCCTAATTACCGTTTTCCATCAGCAAAAAGCGTATTTATGCTTATGTGGGACAAGGCTAAGGATTTCCTGCAAAAAGCATTTACTATTATTTTTGCCGCAACCATAATAATATGGTGTCTGCAAAGCTTTGATTCAAGATTTAATGTTGTTTCCGACAGTTCAGAAAGTCTGCTTGCATCGCTCGGACGTCTACTTGCTCCTGTTTTCAAGCCGCTCGGATTTGACGATTGGCGAATTTCAACTGCTCTTGTTACAGGACTTACCGCAAAGGAAACTGTTATAAGTACATTGGGAGTTCTGCTCTCCGCAAAAGGAAATGAACTCACATCAAAACTTTCCTCACTTTTCACTACTGCCTCGGCATGCAGTTTCTTAACCTTTACATTGCTTTATACTCCATGCGTTGCTGCAATTGCAACTATTAAAAAAGAACTTAATTCTGTAGTCAAAACGGGAGTAATTGTAATATTTCAATGTGCTGTTGCATGGATTACCGCTCTCATAGTTTATAATATAGCAGGAATGATTTTATAATGGGTATAATTGATTTTATAATTATAGGGATTATCACAATTTTATTTATATTAAGTATAAAGTCTGCAATTAAAAATAAGGGCTGCTGCGGAGATTGTACTAAATGCGGAAAAAAATGTAAAAAGTAAAGGCGACATCACCTGTTTAGTATTTTATCTTGTTATAATAATGGTAAGGGAACGCCCTCTCTTGCAGGGCGTTCCCTCTTAAAAAACAGTCCATGGACTGTTTTTTAATTCACCCTTTGCGGAGCGCTTAAAGGCTTTATGTGGGGCGTTGCCCCACACCCCACCAGAGGCTCTGCCTCTGGACTTCGCCAAAGGGTTAGCAAACCCTTTGGAAACCCATTATTAACCGTATTATCATCTCTAGATATAATAAAGCCGCAGCGTAAGCTGCGGCTTATTTCATATCTGTAAAACTCAATTATGATAACTCAAACACTGAAAAGAAGCTTTGAGTATGACGGCAGTGGCCAAATGTCTGAAGAAATACACATCTCCATTTCATCAACCAAAGCTCTTAATGTCTGCATTTGTGCAAAGACCTCATTTCTGTAGAAACGTGCCATTTTAAGTCCTTCTTCCTGTCCCTGAGCTGTAATTACCTTTTCATCAAGAACCTTAACTGCATTATATATACCCTCATTCAATGATGAGATCTTTGATGCAATACTCTTTTCCACATTTGCATCAAGACCTATTGCGATTTTTGATGCAGCCGCATCGCAAACAGTTTTATTATACTCAATGCAGGCAGGAATAATAAGCTTTTTAGCCATATCAAGCATTGTAAGAGCCTCAATGTTAATTACTTTACTGTAATTTTCAAGTAAAATTTCAGTTCTTGAATTAATTTCAGTTGCAGTATACACCTTGAATTTCTCAAACATTGCAACAAATTCAGGTCTTGTATATTCAGGAAGTGCGTCTACGGTTGAAACAAGGTTTGGAAGTTTTCTTACATTTACCGCTTCTTCAAGCCATTCTTCTGCATAGCCATTACCATTGAATACGATTGCTTTATGTTCCTTGATAGTTTTTACAAGGAGTTCCTTTAAGTCCTTTTCAAAATTATCTGACTTTTCAAGCTCATCTGCAAATTCACAGAGTTCCTGTGCAACAATTGTGTTGATAATTGTATTTGTACATGAAATAGAATCAGCTGAACCCAGCATTCTGAATTCAAACTTATTTCCTGTGAAAGCAAATGGAGATGTTCTGTTTCTGTCGGTTGTATCCTTCGGGAAGTTAGGGAGAGCATCAACTCCGATTTCAAACTGCTTATCAGCAATAGACGCAACTTTTGTACCGTTTTCAAGAGCTTCAATGACTGCTTCAAGTTCACTTCCTATAAACAATGAAACAATTGCAGGCGGAGCTTCATTTGCTCCAAGTCTGTGGTCATTTCCTGCCGATGCAGCTGAAAGTCTGAGAAGCGGAGCATACTCATGAACTCCTTTTATAATAGCACAAAGGAATGTAAGAAATTGCAGGTTATCCTGAGGAGTATCACCGGGATCGAGAAGATTTTGTCCGTCATTTGAACAAATTGACCAGTTATTATGCTTTCCTGAACCATTTACACCTGCAAAAGGCTTTTCATGCAGCAAGCAGACAAGACCATGTTTAAGTGCAGTTTTCTTCATTATTTCCATTGTAAGCTGATTGTGGTCTGCTGCAATATTGGCTGTTGTAAATATCGGAGCAAGCTCATGCTGTGCAGGAGCAACTTCATTATGCTTTGTTTTTGAATAAATTCCAAGCTTCCAGAGTTCTTCGTCAAGATCCTTCATATAATCTGAAACTCTCTGCTTGATATTTCCAAAATAATGGTCCTCAAGTTCCTGTCCCTTTGGAGGCTTTGCACCAAATAATGTTCTGCCTGTAAGGATAAGGTCTTCACGCTGGTCATAATATTTTTTATCAACAAGAAAATACTCCTGTTCAGCACCGACTGTAGTAGTAACTCTTGTAGCTTTTTCATTTCCAAACAATTTTAATATTCTGAGTGCCTGTTCACTGACAACCTCCATTGAGCGGAGAAGCGGAGTCTTTTTATCAAGAATTTCTCCTGTATATGAACAAAAAGCTGTTGGTATGTAAAGAGAATTATCCTTGATAAATGCACATGAAGTCGGATCCCATGCAGTATATCCTCTTGCCTCAAAGGTAGCTCTTAATCCGCCTGACGGGAAAGAAGATGCATCAGGTTCACCCTTGACAAGCTCTTTTCCTGAAAATTCAATAATTACATTTCCGTCGGGAGTAGGAGAAATAAAAGCATCATGCTTTTCAGCAGTTACGCCTGTCATTGGCTGAAACCAGTGAGTGTAATGAGTAGCTCCCTTTTCAATAGCCCAATCCTTCATTGCATTTGCAACAACATCAGCAACATCACTGTCAAGAGCAATGCCAAGCTGTTTTGTTTTTAAAACCGACTTATACACGTTCTTAGGAAGTCTTTCCCTCATAACTGTATCGCCAAATACATTGCACCCAAATATTTCTGATACTGATTTATACTGCGCTGACATAATAATGTCCTCCTTACAAAATAAAAGCGCCTTGACTATAGGAATAGAACCGCACAAACAGGAAATACGTTTGTATTTTCGGCAAATTTTCTGTCCTCTGTGTTAAAAAATCTTGCCATACTTCAGTATGCCTGCAAATTTTTGCCTTGAATCCAGAAAAATAATGCTCAAAAATCCGCATACATTTCCTATCGGTACAGGTTCTTAAATTTCTACAACCAAAACGCCAATGTTCAATTTGTCATCCATATTACTTTTAAATTTTACAACAAATGCTCTTTTTTGTCAAGTGTTTTTCTGCTTTTTATTATTATACACAGTCCTAAAATTCAAGCAATATTATTTTTAGGCAATACCGCACAAAGCACGTCAAAGGACTCTGTACGGTGTTTCCTGCAATATCACATGATTTCTTCAAATGATTTTTCAACAGTCCTACAGACTGATGAGAAAAAGCCTTTTTTCTTTAAGTTTGAACAGCACTTTTCAGCGTCCGAAATATTATCAAAAACTCCGAATACTGCCGAACCGCTTCCTGTCATCAATGCATTTAACGCACCGTTTCCAAGCATATAAGACTTTATTTTTTCAACATCTTCAAGTTCTGCGGCAAGCTCAAACAGATTTCCAAAATAACGGTAAGCGTCACTGCCTCCGTTTTTAAGTGATTCTGCAAGTTTATCCGTCTGCGGATGCACAGGATTTATAAGACTGTCAATTTTTCTGTAAGCCTCAACAGTTGATATCCCCTGACTTCCTTTTCCGATAACAAGTATTCTGCCTGAATAATCGGGAGCTTTCGTCAGCTTTTCGCCTATTCCCTCAGCAAATGCTGTTCCTCCCATAAGAAAAAACGGTACATCTGCTCCAAGCCTTGTTCCCATTTTTACAAGTTCATTAAATGAGTAGTCCGTATTCAAAAGCTTGTTGAGGGCATAAAGCACAGCCGCCCCGTCCGTGCTTCCACCGCCCATTCCTGCCTGTGACGGAATGTTTTTCTCAATATGAATTTTACAGCCGAAGTCAATCCCTGATTTTTCACGAAAAATCAAAGCCGCCTTATATGCAATATTGCTTTCATTGCATGGGATTGTTTTATCAGAACAGGTCAGACTGATTTCTCTGCTGTCATTTAGTTCAATGTCAATCACATCGTAAAGTCCGACTGTCTGAAAAAAACTTTCTATAAGGTGATAGCCATTTTCAAGTTTACCTGTAACGTCAAGTGAAAGATTTACTTTTGCCGCAGCTTTAAGCCTCATTTTTATGCTCTCCCTTTAGTTTTTCAACAAAATGTTCAATGCGTCTGACTGCGTCCATTAGGTGATTAAGTGAATAAGCATATGAAACTCTGACAAAGCCCTCACCGCTTTCACCAAATGCATGACCGGGAACTACAGCTACATTTTCCTCATATAAAAGGCGTTCGCAAAATTCTTCACTTGTAAGTCCTGTACTTTTAATGCATGGGAACACATAAAATGCACCCTCAGGATTAAAGCATTCAAGTCCAAGCCTGTTAAATTCACTTACAAGATAGCGGCGTCTTATATTATATTCGTCAACCATTTTCTGAACCTCAGTGCCGCATGAGGTAAGTGCCTCAACAGCAGCATACTGACTTACTGTAGGACTGCACATTATTGCATACTGATGTATTTTTACAAGCTGGTCAATAATCGGTTTCGGAGCCATGACATATCCAAGTCTCCAGCCTGTCATAGCAAATGCCTTTGAAAAACCGTTTACATAAATAGTACGCTCCTTCATACCATCAAGCTCAATAATTGAAAAATGCTTTCTGCCGTATGTAAGCTCAGAATATATCTCGTCTGACAATATCAGGATATTTGTATCCCTTAAAAGCTCGGCAATAGGTTCAAGGTCACTTTTAGTCATAATTGCACCTGTCGGATTATTCGGGAAAGGCAAAATCAGCATTTTTGTTTTATCGGTTATTTTTCCCTCCAAATCCTGAACTGTCAGCTTGAAATTATTTTCAATTTTTGTTGGAACAGTTACCGGAATTCCGCCTGCAAGCTCTACAAGAGGTGCATAGCACACAAAGCAGGGTTCTACTATTAATACCTCGTCACCGGGGTCTATTATCCCCCTGAGAGAAATATCAATTGCCTCAGAACCGCCGACTGTAACAATTATTTCATCAGAAGGACTATATTCCACGCCATGCTTTTTCTTTGTATAATTTGAAATCTCGGTTCTGAGCTGTTCCATTCCCTTATTTGCACTGTATATTATTCTTTTTTTCTCCAAGGTCTGTATTGCAGCTTTTTTTACTACCCAAGGTGTAGGGAAATCAGGCTCGCCAACGCCAAGACTGATAACACCCTCCATTGTAGCGGCAATATCAAAAAATTTTCTTATTCCTGACGGTTTTATTACCTTGATTTTTTTTGAAAGTGCTTTATCATAATCTATCACGGACAAACAAATCCCCTTTCATCTACATCTTCCTGTTCAATGAAAATGCCTTTTTCCTTGTATCTTTTAAGCAGAAAATGAGTTGCAGTAGAAAGAACACCGTCAATTGTTGACAATCTCTCTGATACAAAAAGTGCAACATCTTTAAGATTATTTCCCTTAACCTGTATAGCAAGGTCATATGAACCTGACATCAATGAAACACTCTCCACCTCGTCATACATCATAATAGTTTTTGCAATATCATCAAATCCGCAGTCACGCTGGGGAGTTACTTTAAGCTCAATTGTAGCCGTCACTGAGGACTGGTCATAAAGCTCATCATTTAAAATAACGCTGTAACCTTTTATTACTCCGCTGTCCTCAAGCTCTTTTATTTCATTTTTTACAGTTTCGGCATCTGTTCCGATAATTTCCGCTATTCTTTCGTCAGAAAGTCTGGCATTATGCTCTAAAAGCTTAATTATATCTTTTCTCATAAAATTACTCCTTACTAATTTTTATAAATACAGGTTTTCTTTTTCTGAAAAAGCATATGTGCTTAAATCCGGCTTCAACAGCAATTTCCGCACCTTCCGCTATGCCCTTCCCCAAATCCGAACTGCAATGAGCATCTGAACCCAGAGAAATAATTTCTCCTCCAAGACTTCTGTAAAGCATGATATATTCCGATGTGGGAAATGTTAATCCATAGGGCTGACGCAGTCCTGATGTATTTATTTCGATTCCCTTGCCTTTCGCAATAAGAAGCTTAAAGCTCTCTGCAATTATTTCTTTATATAAGTCTGTGTTTACTTTTATTTTTGAAATTCCCTCAATATATCTCAGCGGATATGTAAGGTGTCCAAGAATATCAAATTTTCCCCATTTACACATTTCATAAACTGTTTTAAAATACCTTTCAAGGTAATCATTTACATTTTTCTGTGTATATTCAAGAAAAGCAAAGTCCTCTGCATCAACAAGTTCATGTGCAGACGCAATGACAAAATCAAGACGCTTATCTGAAATAAGCGATTCAGAACCACTGAAGTCCGCATACGGCTGACCAAGCTCTATTCCGCATAGCACATTTAATTTGTCTGAAAATTCAACGGCGGCATCTGTATTATCTTTCATGGATTTTTCAAATATTTCAATATTATTGTAAATTTCAAACTCATTTCTGGGTTCACTGCCATAATGTTCTTTTGAAAAAAGTCTGTTTGCTTCACAATGCTCGGTTATACCGAGAGCAGAAAGATTAAGCTCACAGGCTCGCTTGCAGAGCTGTTTCACATCTCCCTCGCCGTCGGGCGAATTGGATGTATGGCAATGGCAATCAATCAAATTCATTTATACACCGCCTTAGTCATTTATTACAGCAATAATTCGACAATATCAGTCTGTTAGCAAGTCATAATTGAGTTAATAATGGGTTTCCAAAGGGTTTGCTAACCCTTTGGCGAAGTCCAGAGGCGGAGCCTTTGGTAGGGTGTGGGGCAAAGCCCCACATAAAGCCTTTAAACGCTCCGCAAAGGGTGAATTTAAAATCAGTCATAAAGACTGATTTTAAAGAGGGAACGCCCTGCAAGAGAGGGCGTTCCCTTGCATTATGTAATTTTTTCAACAGTCTGAATTTAGCAGTAATGCTGTAATGTTATTATATCACAATTACATTAATCTTTCTATACTTTTTGCAAAAATATTTGATGTTAATTTCCGAATTTATATTATAAGTGACTTTTTTTTATTTATTGCTTTATTTTTATTGGCGATTGTGATATAATGATATAAAAAGCTCTGGAGGTATTAGCTATGAAAGCAGTTATAACTGTAATCGGTAAAGATAATGTTGGTATTTTACATAAGGTAAGCGGTATTTGTGCTGAATATAACGCAAATGTTATCGAAGTAACTCAAAGTGTTCTTCAGGATATGTTCGCTATGATTATGCTCGTTGATATTTCATCAATTAATAAGGACTTCTCTGAAATAGTGGATAAAATGACAGCTCTCGGCAATGAACTGGGTCTTTCTATCCATACAATGCATGAGGACATTTTTAACTCAATGCACAGTATCTAAGCAGAAAGGACTTTACTTTTATGTTGAATGTATATGATATTCTCGAAACTATAAGAATGATTCAGGACGAATGTCTTGACATCAGAACAATTACTATGGGTATATCCCTCTTGGACTGCATTGACCCTGATATAGACAAGGCATGTGAAAAGGTTTACGAAAAAATAACCTCAAAAGCTAAAAACCTTGTTGCTACAGGCGAACAGATCGAAAAGGAATACGGTATCCCGATTATCAATAAAAGAATTGCCGTTACACCGATTGCAATGCTCGCTGCCGCATGCAAAGGCGGAGATCCGGTTAAATTTGCTTTAACTCTCCAAAAAGCTGCTGATACCTGCGGAGTAAACTTTATCGGCGGATATTCTGCATTGGTTCAAAAGGGATTCAGTGCGGGTGACCTTGAACTTATAAAGTCAATTCCTGAAGCCCTTTCAGTAACAACAAGCATTTGCTCATCGGTCAATGTCGGTTCAAGCAAATCAGGAATCAACATGGACGCTGTTAAAATAATGGGCGAAATCATCAAGGAATCTGCAATTAAAACTGCCGACAGACAGTGTGTAGGCCCTTCAAAGCTCGTTGTTTTCTGCAATGCTCCGGAGGATAATCCTTTCATGGCAGGTGCATTTCATGGTGTTGGTGAGCCTGACTGCGTTATAAACGTAGGCGTTTCAGGTCCGGGCGTTGTACGTTCCGCACTCGTTAAATATCCTGACGCTTCAATTGACGAAATTGCAGATATAATCAAAAAGACTGCATTCAAAATTACAAGAATGGGACAGCTTGTTGGTTCAAGAGCATCTAAAATGCTTGGAGTTCCATTTGGTATCGTTGACCTTTCACTTGCTCCTACTCCTGCTGTAGGCGACAGCGTTGCTCATATTCTTGAAGCTATCGGACTTGAATGCTGCGGTACTCATGGTACAACTGCTGCTCTTGCACTTCTCAACGATGCAGTAAAAAAAGGCGGCGTAATGGCATCATCACACGTCGGAGGACTTTCAGGTGCATTTATCCCTGTTTCTGAAGACGCAGGAATGATTGATGCTACTGTAAACGGTACACTTAAACTCGAAAAGCTTGAAGCAATGACTGCCGTATGCTCCGTAGGACTTGATATGATTGCTGTTCCGGGAGATATTACGCCTGAAACTATTTCAGCCATTATCGCTGATGAAGCCGCTATTGGTATGGTAAACAATAAGACCACTGCTGTACGTCTTATCCCTGCCATCGGCAAAAAGGAAGGCGAAATGCTTGAATTTGGCGGACTTTTCGGAAGTGCTCCTGTTATGAAAATCAACGAAAAATCTCCTGCTCAGTTTATTAACAGAGGCGGACGTATTCCTGCCCCAATGCACAGCATTAAAAATTAAGGCAGCTGCTGCACAAAGATTGTGAAATGCTGACTTAATATAACAAAACCATAAAAAATTTTTCTGCACTCTGCTGAGTGCAGTTTTTATATGAGGTGAAATATGGATTTCCAAAAGCTTCTGAATAAATTCGGTATTGTTGAAAATCCGATTTCTTTCAGAAAAATAGAAAAAGGACATATAAACTTAACATACATTGCAGAATTAAGTAACAGCAGTGTTATTATTCAGTCCATTAACCGCAGTGTTTTTAAGGACTATAAAGCTGTAATGCACAATATTGAACTGACTGAACAGATTTTCAAAAAAAATCATCTTTCAAATGTGACTGTTCCATTTTATTTCCACACCCCGGACGGACATAATTATTATAAGGAAAATGATGACATTTTCAGAATTTACCGCTTTATACCGTCAATTGAATGTAAATGCAGTCCATATCATACAGGAAAGACTTACGGAAGTTTTATAAAGATTATTGAGGACGGAAAAAATAAAAAAACCGAATATGCAGTTTCACTTCCTGATTTTCATAACTTTTCTGCATATTTTAAAAAACTGACAATTCTTGACAAGGAATCAAAGCTGAAAAAAATTGATAAAAGCATTTTAATCAGAATGTCTGCCTTGGAAAATACACTTAATTCTGTTTTTGACTGCTATCTTACTAAACGTATAGTACACAATGATGCAAAATCAGATAACATCATTGCAGGAAATCCTGTATGTATTATTGACCTTGATACCGTTATGAACGGCTATGCTGCAATTGATTACGGTGATATGGTACGTTCAGTAACTTCGTCAGATTTCAGCCTCAATACCATTAAACAAATTACAGAAGGTTTTGCTGACGGACTTAATGGTCTGCTCACTGAGGAAGAAGTTGTTTCACTTTATTTTGGAATACTGTATGTTACGGGTGAACTTGCGGTTCGCTATCTGTCCGATTATATAGGCAATATAAATTATTTTAAGGACAAAACTCCGTCAATGTGTCTGTCAAGAGCTAATGAGCTTTTCAATCAGCTCAATACTTTTACAAAATGTCAGGACGATATAACAGCAATTATTTACAAAGCTTTTAAAAAGAAGTAACAAGTCAAGCTGACTTTGCATACAATAGTAAAAATTTAAGGCATAAACGCATAAAATTTCTTGTGTATTGTGCTGCCTTATTATTGTACTCAGGAGGTTGGCTATGTCTAAACAGCTTTGTTTCTTTGCAGACGTAAATTGCTATAGCGATTTTCTCGATGAATCCAACGGTATTCATTTGTACTACCTTAAAGGAGCCGATTTTGAGGAAAAAGGACAGTGTATTCAGATAATTGCAGAAATTCTTAAAGATTCCGATTATTCTCTTTACTATTCCCCTTACGAAAAAAATCTTCCATGCGGACTTTATATTCCGGAATACAAGTCTTTCATAACTTCTGATAATTGTGAACCCGATACTAAAATGAACTGCAAATATTATGATATAAGTCAGATTTTAACTGACACTCCTCACCCTATCAAAGAAATTATCGGTTATACTATGAATCAAAGCAATTCCTATCATCAACGTTCTGAGGAGCTTATAAAGGTTGCCGACATTCTTCTGAAGGAATATCTAAGATTAAGCAGAGAAGCCTTACATAAAAGCAGATTAGAGGGATATACTGTAAGGAAAATCAGCAGTATGCTCCCTAAGCTATCTAAAAAAGGCTCAAAAAGCTGTAAAAGCATTTCAGGAATCAGCTGTTCAGGATATAAACTCACAGAATTTCCTGATGATTATAATATCATAAACCTCAATGACGATTACCTTGCTGCATCAAAATTATTCGTGTCAATCGGCTCTTTATGTGCAAATAAGCTTGGATATGACACAATTATTTCAAAAGCCGTTGAATCGGAAAGCTCTCCAAAACATCTCATTGTTCCTGAGGCAAGGCTTGCATTTATTTCAAACAGTCAGATTTTTCCGAACAAATACTCCCACGAAAAAATCAATCTGAACAGATATTATACTCAGGAGTCACTCATTGCTCTGGAGCATTACATAAGTTTTTTCAGGGATTTTATTATCAAAACATATAAAGAAGCGGTGCTTTATGCAAGAATTTGCTTTGATATTAAAAATCAGGGACGAAAAATACTCATGCCTTTTATTAATGACGCTCCTGTCAGCAAAATTGCTGCTGATATTATTTATGATATTACAAACCAGAAATAAGAAAAGGTCACCTTCTGCATCGGCAAAAGGTGACCTTTTTTAATTTATACGATTTTTATTATACCGGAAGAGTTTTAATAAGTCCGAGAACTCTCTTTTGAATTACAACTGCATCCTGTGCATTTACGCCATTTCCTGTTCCCTGTACATCAGCATTTGCTAATCCGCTCTCTGTTAAAGAGTATTTCTTGCTGTTAATAAGGTAACACTTAACTAAAACTGCATCTGAAATATCAACTTTGCCGTCACAGTTTGCATCTCCATATACAATATCAGACTGTGTTGGCTTTGTTGTAGGTTCAGTTGTAGGCTCAGTAGTTGGCTTTTCAGGCTGAACAGGCTTTGTTCCGTCAGGTTCAATACCGCCAACAAGTACTCCGTCATTGTAAACACAGATATTATCTGTTCTTACCTCATTGCCTGTACCAAAGAATGCATCGTCTTCTTCAAACATCTTTAAACCGTCATAACTCCAGTCATTTGACGGATCCCACTTATCTCCATAGTAAAGACCAACTGTAAACTGATATTTTTTGCCTGAATTTGCAATATTATAGCCGTCCCATGCTATTTCAACATAGTATGTATCAGCAAGCTTATCGTATTTATATGGTCCGCTGATTATACCGTCTGCACCCATATCACCTGCTTCAGTAGCTGACTGGTCATAAAGCTCGGAAGCCTTAACATTGTCTACATTTGATATTTCCTTTGAATTGAAGTAATAACGAACGGAAGTCTTATCTGCTGTCTTTGTTGAATTTGTCATAACCATAAATGAAACCTTTGTAACACCTGCACCGTCAGCGTTAAGGTCATCAATGCCGCATGCATTTACCCAATAATCATTTCCGCCGCCTTCTTCACCTATTGATTCAGGTGTAGGAGGGAAGTCTGTCGTAGGCTTCATATCATCTGTTCCGAAAAATTCATAAAGACCTGCTGATGCACCAACAAATGCAGCATTATAGTCAATAGTAACCTCGTTATAAATCCAGTCGGAAGTAATATCATTATGCTTATCATCAGCATCAGGTCCGCCTGCTAATGCACCGTAAAGAACATATCTGTGCGGATCCGGATCTTCACACTTTGTAAGTCCTGAAGCTGCTCTGTGGTGAGGATACTTAACGGAATTTTCATTATATCCTACAATATATGAACGCTCCATAGGATTTTTACCCATGAGGTATTCCATTTGTCCTTTAGCCCATTCACTGTATTTTCCCGGACCATTATTATTATACTTATCATATACGAGAGCTATAAGCTGTGCAGCAGTGTTATAACGTGCAGAACCCCATGTATTGAGCCAGAAGTAACCTGCAGGAGTTATTGTACCAACACCGCCTGTCATATATGTATCTACTGCCTTAGCAACTGAAGCCCAGCAGTTCATTTCCTCATAAGGACTCTTTCCTGCTGCAACCTTAAATTCCTCAATGAAATCAGGATAAACGTGTTCGCCTTCCTTTGCAGGCTTATCCATGGATATTTCACCTAAGATACACTGTACGCCGCCCCACATATCATTCCAGCAGTATACATAGCAAGGAGCTGCATAATAGTCGTAATTCGGGAAAATTTCTTCAAGATACTTATGGTCGCCTGTTATCTTATAAAGCCATGCAGCAGCCCAGCAGTAATCGTCTTCCCACTTTGATGAATTGTAATATGCCTTTGGGCCATCTCCGTTATCACTTAACTCTTTCTCATGAGACATTGCAAAATCAAAAAGTGCAGTTGCATATTTAAGTGATTTTTCAGCATATTCCTCATCAGTATCCTTAAAGTTAAGGTAGTTGATAGCAAGTGAAGCAGCAGCTGAAGCTACATAATCTGTCTGCGGCTTATCCCCTGTAAGGAAAAACGCAGGTCTTGCCATTTTGTCAACCTCAGGAGAATTCCAGTAAGCATGGTCAATATCACCGTCACCAACCTGATAGCAATGTGCAACAACTTCTCCGTTGTCATCAAGGAATGTACACTTCATAAGATAGTCATTAAAATATCTCAAAATTGTTTCAACGTGATCGTCCTGACCTGTTTTCACATAAGCGTCACGAAATTCATAGTAGCCCCAACCTACTGTTGATGCAGCATAGTTTTCAGGCATACCAAACTTAACATGGTCACCTGCATCATGAAATCCGCCTGCTACATCGACATAACCGTCACCGTCAGGATCAAGAACAGAAGCATATTTGTCAATAAATGACTGTGAAAGATTTGTACCTACATTATCTTCCATTGGCTTCAAAGGTACCTGAGCATCATATGTATGACAGTCACCTCTCCATGCATAACGGTTGTTTTCGGAAACTCCCGTTCCGCACATATTTGCGTCATAAAAATAAATCGAGTACTGGAGTGCTCTTGCAAAGTCGATATCCAGTCCTGAGTCATTTGCAAGCGATTTTTCCAGCTCTGAAGCTGCAAAGCTTGCAGGGATTGATGACGGAATCATCATTGAACCTGATGCCACTACTGCACCTATTAAAGCAGATGTGACACGCTTAAAAATTGTTTTTTTCATTGTTATCCTCCCTTAGAATTTATCAATGATACCTAATATATAACGCTGAATAGCAACAGCGTCCTGAGCATTTAAACCGTTACCATTTCCATGAACATCACCATTAATAATGCCTTGTGATGATATTTTATACTTCTTGGAATTTATAAGGTAACTTTTTATAAGAACTGCATCTGAAATGTCAACATTTCCGTCACAGTTTGTATCTCCCTGTACGGTCTTGCTTTCAGAAGATGTTGAAGTTGTTGGTTGTTCCTCTGATATAGGATAAGATTTTAAGTCCGGAAGTTCATCAAGAGTAATACAATATTCACTGTTATATATCTCGACGAGGTTTTCAACAGGATTATTCTGTTCACTTGTAAGATAATTCATATACCATGGACAGAAATAAAGCCAGCCAGCCTTATCCTTCAAAAGATTTTCAAGTGACGGAATTGAATCATTTTCCGACATCGCAACCATTTTCTGACCTTCCGTACTCTGAACAAGGCTATAGAAGGTTGATGAAATTGAACTCAGATTTGGCAAACCGTCCTTAGCATTATACTTATCGTAGCCTACTATATCAACAACATCATCACCCGGATACCATTCTGATGATGTAGGATATGTATATCCTGTCCATACCCAAATAAGATTATCAATTCCATAAACATTGGTCAATTGGTCATAAAGCAAACGGTAAAGCTTTTTGCAGGGTTCAGGACCCTCTGCACCCCACCAGAACCAAGCACCCTCAGCTTCATGCAGCGGACGCCAGAGAATAGGAGCATCAGCATCTTTAAGTTTTTTTAGCTGCTTTGCGATTTCCTCAATATCTGCCATGAGAACCTCATGTTCCCATGTTCCCTCCTCCAGAGCCTTTGAAATGCTGAATGTAGTATAATTTGCACTTGCTGATTTTACATAAAAATTGCGTTCATCGCTTCCTTCCTCAGACGGAACGCTCCAATGCCAGCAAACAGCCGCAATTCCCTTATATTCATTCACCCACTGAACAGTACGTTCAGCAGCATAATCGTCCCAAGACGGATTTGAATGATAATTAAGAAAATCTATCCCTCTGACTGCACACATTTTTCCCGTAGTTTCCATAAGGTAATCAAATTCAGCTTCATTATCCTTAATATAGTTATCGGGGTCTGCATAAAGGTTATAATTATGAGAACCACAGTATTCCTGCTGTCCTGAAAGTATATGATTGCCGTAAATATCACAAAGATAATTATACAAACGTTTTGTACTTTCAGATGCCTTAGGATTTGACAGCTGACGTGTAGGATTAAGATTTTTTATATTTTCATTTGCAGGTTTGATTGTAAGATAATCAAACATTGTGTAACCCCAGTAAGCCTCAAGCTCAATAGTATTTACACCTGCATCAAGCATTACTATGCCGCCTGATGTTTCCTCAAAGGTAAGGTTGTGCATAAAGCAGACTTCGCCCTGATTAACCCCGTTGATATTAAGATACTGAACCTTTTTATTTGCGTCATAAGGCTCACAATAGCAGATTGACAACTCATAAAGACCTGCCTCCTCTACCGTAACATCAACACTTACAGTTGTACCCTTTTGGTCAAGATAAGAAAATGCACCTCCTGAAGCATTTGTGAGGTCAAAGTCCTCACCGCTGCCGTCCTCAGCCGTATTGCCTTTCCATGTTTCATTATAAATCTTGCCGCCATTTGTTTTGCCATTTTCAAATTCCACTTTTATAACAGAATCAGCTGCATCAACAAATGAATTTACAGGGGTATTATAGCTGAAAGCAGAAAGTGTCAAAGCAGCTGCCAATAAGCTGCCCATTATTCTTTTTATTTTTTTTGAATTCATATAAGCCTCCTTAACGAAACACTGTATAAAACCTGCCTAACAGTTTCATACAATATTACAAAAAACATTTACGGCAACACCGCACAAAGCACGTCAAAAGACTTTTTCATTTGCATAATTATTTGTTTTACCTAAAATTAATGATAGGAGTTCTTCCATTTACAATATTATAACATTTTGTGCAAATAATTTCAAGAGTTTTCCTTATAATCAATATATTTTATTATTATAACAAACAAAAATTAAAAAGAGTACCATTAAAAAGTATCATCAGTGTTATGTGAAATTATTTTTATATTCTCTTGATTTTATATATAATAAAATGATATAATATTATAGTGATATTACATTTCTCTTACTTTCATTAGTTTTTCACAAAGCATACATAATTTTTTGATAATATCATACTTGAAGCATTCAAAACCTGTTATTATGATGTATAAAGCATTTATGGAGGAAAAAATGAATTATATTGGTGAAAAATGTATCTGCTGCAATAAGGAATTTCAGCAAGGCGACGATGTAGTTGTTTGCCCTGAATGCGGAACGCCATATCATAGAGATTGTTACAAGCAGAACGGAGCTTGCATCAATAATGAACTTCATGAAAAGGGGGAAAGCTGGCAGCGTTCAATTCAAATCGAAACTGAAAAAACACCTGCTGATTTAATTCGTGAATCCGAAAACAAAATTATATGCAAAAACTGTCTTGCTAAAAATGATAAAAATTCAACAAACTGCATAAACTGCGGCAAGGAACTGAAAAAAAGTAATTCCGTCAACAGTGACGCAGACCTCAAAGAATTTTTTTCAGAATTCGACTCTACTCAAAAATATTTTGGGTTTAATCCTGATGAAGAATTTGACGGTACACGTCTTGAAGAAGTTGCAGAATTTGTAAATACAAATACTCTTTATTATTTGCCATTATTTAAGAAAATGAAGGAAGTAGGCAGCAAAATTTCTTTAAATATAACCTGTTTCTTTTTCCCTCAGTTTTATTTTGCAAACCGTAAAATGTGGTTTATGGCTATACTTACCATGATTATCTCCATAATCCTAAAAGTTCCGGGGTCAATAATTGCCATAATAGAAAACTTTGACACAGCTTCTGCTGAAGGTCTTTTTAACAGTTCCTTATTTAGCGGAGCAGAAATTCAAGAAATATATCAACGTATGATTAGTTTTTTTGAACCATATCAGCAAACCATTGAAAATGCAGATTATATATGTACCGCTTTGGGTTATTTGTTTAAATTTCTAATGTGTTTCTTTGGTAACTGGCTTTATTATAAATTTACTATAAAATCTATAAAAAGGATTAAAAATCAGCATGGAAAAATGCCGATTAATCTTGCCCTTAATTCAGCCGGCGGCACCAGTACAGCAAATATTATCATTACAGCAATTTTAAGCTTATGTGTTTACTTTGGTTTCAGTTGGCTTTTAATTATTTGTTTCGGATAATTTTTCAGGCAGCATTACATTACTTGTGATGCTGCCTGATTTATAGCAATACAACAAAATGCTATAGTTTAAACATTATAATGTACTAAAAAATAAAAGGCATTCCTTGCTTGGAATGCCTTTTTATATGAATAAAATATAAATTATTCGTTAATAGCTGTAACAACGCCTGAACCAACTGTTCTGCCGCCTTCACGGATAGCAAAACGAAGTCCTTCTTCAATAGCGATTGGAGTGATAAGCTCAACATCCATTGTTACGTTATCACCAGGTGTACACATCTGAACATCAGCAGGAAGTGTAACGATACCTGTAACGTCTGTAGTTCTGAAATAGAACTGTGGTCTGTAGTTGTTAAAGAAAGGAGTATGACGTCCGCCTTCTTCCTTCTTAAGAACGTAAACCTGACCCTTGAACTTTCTGTAAGGGTGGATTGAACCCGGCTTACAAAGAACCTGTCCTCTTTCAACCTGATCTCTTGTGATACCACGGAGAAGAGCACCGATGTTGTCACCAGCTTCAGCAAAATCAAGAGTCTTACGGAACATTTCGATACCTGTAACAACTGTTGACTGCTTTTCATCAGAAAGACCAACGATTTCAACTGTTTCGTTAACGTTGAGCTTTCCTCTTTCAACTCTACCTGTAACAACAGTACCACGACCTGAAATTGTCATAGTATCTTCGATAGGCATAAGGAATGGCTTGTTTTCATCACGCTCTGGGCTTGGAATGAAGCTGTCAACAGCATCCATAAGATCAAGGATTGGCTTGTAAGCTTCGTTTGTGATATCGTCTGGAGCTTCGAGAGCTGCAAGAGCAGAACCGATGATGATTGGTGTATCATCGCCAGGGAAGTCATATGATGAGAGAAGATCTCTGATATCCATTTCAACGAGTTCGAGAAGCTCAGGATCATCAACCTGGTCAGCCTTGTTCATGAATACAACGATAGCTGGAACGCCAACCTGACGAGCAAGAAGGATATGCTCTCTTGTCTGAGCCATAGGACCATCAGAAGCAGCAACAACGAGGATAGCACCATCCATCTGAGCAGCACCTGTGATCATGTTCTTAACGTAGTCAGCATGTCCTGGGCAGTCAACGTGAGCGTAGTGACGCTTATCTGTTTCATACTCAACGTGTGCTGTATTAATTGTGATACCACGCTCTCTCTCTTCCGGAGCCTTATCAATCATATCATAAGCTTCATACTGAGCCTGACCCTTTAAAGCGAGAGTCTTTGTGATAGCAGCAGTAAGAGTTGTCTTACCATGGTCAACGTGTCCGATAGTACCAATGTTTACATGTGGTTTAGTTCTTTCAAATTTAGCCTTTGCCATTGGAAATTTCCTCCTTAAATTAGATTATAAATCTGAATAAGTTAATTATAACAGATACACTGAATAAATTCAAGTGTTTTGAGGAAAAAATTATCCTCAAAACATCAAATTTATGAAATTAGTCATTTTTCTTATTTCTTGAGCTCATGATCTTTTCAGCGATATTCTTTGGAACTTCAAGATAGCTGTGCGGTTCCATTGTATACTGACCACGACCCTGAGTATTTGAACGAAGATCGCTTGTATATCCGAACATTTCTGAAAGCGGAACAAGAGCATCAATCTGAACAGCACCTGTTCTTGTTTCCTGACCCTGAATCTGTCCACGGCGTGAACTGAGGTCACCGATAACAGTACCGGTATAATCATCAGGAACAATTACAGAAACCTTCATGATTGGTTCCATAAGGATTGGCTGAGCCTGCTTCATAGCTTCCTTGAATGCAATAGAACCTGCAATCTTAAATGCCATTTCAGAAGAGTCAACTTCATGATATGATCCGTCATAAAGCTCAACCTTAACGTCTACAACTTCGTAGCCTGCAAGAATACCGGCCTTTGTAGCACCCTGAATACCGGCATCAACAGCAGGAATATATTCCTTAGGAATTGAACCGCCGACAACAGAGTTCTTGAACTCGTAGCCCTTACCTGATTCATTAGGTGAAACACGAATCTTAACGTGACCGTACTGACCTGAACCACCTGACTGTTTCTTGTACTTGTAGTCGATGTCAGCTTCACCCTTGATTGTTTCCTTATATGCAACCTGTGGAGCACCAACGTTTGCTTCTACCTTAAACTCACGAAGAAGTCTGTCAACAATGATATCAAGGTGGAGCTCGCCCATACCTGCGATAATTGTCTGACCTGTTTCTTCATCTGTCCAAGTCTTGAAAGTCGGGTCTTCTTCAGCAAGCTTGCCAAGAGCAATACCCATCTTTTCCTGACCAGCCTTAGTCTTTGGCTCAATAGCAAGCTGGATAACAGGTTCCGGGAATTCCATGGATTCAAGAATTACAGGGTGTTTTTCATCACAAAGTGTATCACCTGTTGTTGTGTTCTTAAGACCAACAGCAGCAGCAATATCACCTGCATAAACAGTTGTGATTTCTTTTCTCTGATTTGAGTGCATCTGAACGATACGTCCAAATCTTTCTCTTGTATCCTTAGTAGCATTAAGAACTGAGTCGCCCTGATTTACAGAACCTGAATAAACTCTGAAGAAACAAAGCTTACCTACGAATGGGTCTGTAGCAATCTTAAATGCAAGAGCTGCAAACGGCTCATCATCTGATGCCGGTCTTTCAACTTCTTCATTTGTATCAGGATTTACGCCCTTGATAGGCGGAATATCCAATGGTGAAGGCATATAGTCGATAATAGCATCAAGAAGCTTCTGAACGCCCTTATTCTTATATGAAGTACCGCAAGTAACAGGTACCATTTTATTTGCAATTGTTGACTTACGGATACACTTCTTGATTTCGTCGATAGTGAGTTCTTCACCTGCGAAATACTTTTCCATAAGTTCATCATCCTGCTCAGCAACGTGTTCAAGAAGTGCCTGACGGTATTCTTCAACCTTTTCAGCCATATCAGCAGGAATTTCTTCTACTCTGATGTCCTTTCCAAGATCATCATAGTAAACGTAAGCCTTCATTTCAACGAGGTCAACAATACCCTTGAAATCGTCCTCAGCACCGATTGGGAGCTGAATCGGAACAGCATTACATTTAAGTCTGTCGTGCATCATTTCAACAACACGATAGAAGTTAGCACCCATAATATCCATCTTATTTACATAAGCCATTCTAGGTACTTTATAATTATCAGCCTGACGCCATACAGTTTCAGACTGTGGTTCAACACCGCCCTTAGCGCAGAAAACAGTTACAGAACCATCGAGAACTCTGAGTGAACGTTCAACCTCAACAGTGAAGTCAACGTGTCCCGGTGTATCGATAATGTTAAGTCTGTGACCAGCCCAGTATGCAGTAGTAGCAGCAGAAGTAATTGTAATACCTCTTTCCTGTTCCTGCTCCATCCAGTCCATTGTTGCAGAACCCTCATGAGTTTCACCGATCTTATGGTTTACACCTGTATAGAAAAGGATACGCTCAGTAGTAGTTGTTTTACCTGCGTCAATGTGGGCCATTATGCCGATATTTCTTGTTTGTTCAAGTGAACAGTCTCTTGACATAATAATCCTCCTTATTCAAGCAGAAGTCCAAGACTCTGACTACCAGCGGTAGTGAGCAAACGCCTTGTTTGCTTCTGCCATCTTGTGAGTATCATCACGCTTCTTGCAAGCACCGCCTGTACCGTTAAGAGCGTCAAGAATTTCACCGGCAAGTCTTTCCTTCATTGTTTTTTCGTTTCTTTCTCTGGAGTATTTAGTGATCCATCTAAGACCGAGTGTCTGACGTCTTTCAGGTCTAACCTCCATTGGAACCTGGTAAGTAGCACCACCTAAACGGCGAGCCTTTACCTCAAGTACAGGCATAATATTTTCCATTGCCTGTTCGAAAACCTCAAGAGCTTCCTTGCCTGTCTTTTCTGCAACGATGTCGAATGCACCGTAAACAATTTTCTGAGCAACACCCTTTTTACCATCAAGCATTATATTGTTGATAAGTCTTGTTACAAGCTTTGAATTGTAAACAGGATCCTGCAATACATCACGCTTTGCGATATTACCTCTTCTTGGCATTTCGCTTCCCTCCTTCACATAGATTCATGAATTCATAGGTACTCGTACCGATCGATTACTGTCGATTTTGCGACTAAGCTTCACCGATCAGCACGTCAAGACCAATGCAGAGGATTTACTTATATATAAATCTCCACATTTATCTTGTGGTAGTAGTTATCCTATTGTTTAAAATGTTTTAGCAGCAAGTTTTAATTACTTACCAGCCTTAGGTCTCTTAGCACCGTACTTTGAACGAGCCTGAAGTCTGTTGGCAACGCCCTGAGCATCAAGTGTACCTCTGATGATGTGGTAACGCACACCAGGGAGGTCCTTAACTCTTCCGCCTCTGATAAGTACAACGCTGTGTTCCTGAAGGTTATGACCGATACCCGGAATATATGAAGTAACTTCATAACCGTTTGTAAGCTTAACTCTGGCAATCTTTCTCATAGCTGAGTTTGGCTTCTTAGGAGTAGCAGTTCTTACAGCAGTACAAACTCCTCTTTTCTGAGGTGAGCTTAAATCGATCTGCTTCTTCTTCTTAGCGTTATAGCCCTTCTGGAGAGCAGGAGCTGTAGACTTGTCCTCCTGAACCTTTCTACCCTTACGAACCAGCTGATTAAATGTAGGCATATTTTTCCTCCTTTTCTGTATAGTTGCACTAATATCATTACATTAGCACACCATAATATTATATCTTACCAATTTCAATTTGTCAATAGCTTTCTTTGAAAAAAAGCCGAAATTCAGCCAAAAATCTTTTTTTCGGCAATTTTAACACATTCAGCTATGCAATCGGAGCAGCTTTTCAGACATTTGCCGCTGTTTACCCCTTTTATTTCACTGCATATAACTGTTCCGACCTCTTTTTTAAACTCGTCAGTCATCTCAGCAGCAATTTTGTATGTTTCTCTTTTGGTGCTTCCTGCATCTGTGCTGCCGCTGCTGTTTTTAAGTCCGGCAAGCATTACCATTCCGGAAACCGCACCGCAGGTACAATTCATATTGCCCATGCCAAGACCAAATCCCTCCGCAGCAGAGTAAAGTGTTTCTTCGTCCTTATTGAGCAGATCAGCAAAAGCACAGACAACTGCCTGACAGCAATTTCCGCCCTTATTATGTATTTCCTTTGCTTTATTTATTCTGTTTTCCATTTTAAAAACCCTCCTGAAATATACGGCTTTGCCCTAATTATACAATTACATGAAATCCATGTCAATACATATAATTATGAAAATTCCTACTATTTTTTTGAAAACAGTATAGACAAATTTGTGAAAATATGATATAATAATTTTAAATTAAGATAATACAGCTATGTACATAATAATAATTAATCATTAATAATCATCTATTGCATTTCAAGGAGGCTGCTTATGAAACTTACTTTTATCGGAGCTACACACGAAGTCACAGGAAGCTGCACTTTTGTTGAAGCCTGCGGAAAAAAATTCCTCGTTGACTTCGGCATGGAACAAGGCGAGGACGTTTATGAAAACGTTCCTATCCCTGTTGCACCGGCAGATATAGACTTCGTTTTGCTGACTCATGCTCATATTGACCATTCAGGATTGCTGCCATTATTATATGCAGGAGGATTTACAGGTCAAATTCATTCAACTACGGCTACCGCAAATCTTTGTGAAGTAATGCTTCGTGACAGTGCTCATATTCAGGAGTTTGAAGCTGAATGGCGAAATCGTAAGGGTGAACGTAAAGGCGAAAAGAAATTTGTTCCGCTTTACACTATGGATGACGCTATCGGTGCGGTAAGCTGTTTTGTACCTCACAAATATAATGAAGTAGTCAATCTTTTTGACGGCATTACAATTAAATTTATAGATGCAGGTCATCTTCTTGGTTCATCAAGTATTGAAATTACACTTACAGAAAACGGTGAAACAAGAAAAATTGTTTTCTCAGGCGATATAGGAAATACAAATCAGCCGCTTATTCGTGACCCTCAGTATATAAATGAAGCTGATTATGTGGTTATGGAGTCAACCTATGGTACTCGTATCCATGATAAGCCTGCCGATTATGTTACATCACTTACTAAAATTCTGCAAACGACCTTTGACAGAGGCGGAAGTGTAATCATACCGTCATTTGCAGTCGGCAGAACTCAGGAAATGCTGTACTTTATCAGGAAAATCAAAGAGGATTCACTCATAAACGGACATGATGATTTCCCTGTATACGTTGACAGTCCGCTTGCAATTGAAGCAACCAACATATTTATAAATAATCGTGAAAGCTGTTTTGATGACGAGGCTCTTGAATATGTGAGAAAAGGTATTAATCCAATCGGATTTAAAGGACTTATAACCTCTGTAACAAGTGATGATTCAAGAGAAATCAACAACGACAATCGTCCGAAGGTTATTATTTCAGCAAGCGGTATGTGTGAAGCCGGACGTATCAAACACCATTTAAAGCACAATCTCTGGAAACCTGAAAACACAATTCTGTTTGTAGGCTATCAGGCTGTAAATACTTTAGGCCGCAGTCTTATTGAAGGTGCAAAAAAGGTTAAGCTTTTTGGTGAAACCGTTTATGTTGCCGCTGAAATAAAACAGCTGCCCGGAATCAGCGGTCACGCTGATCTGAACGGACTTCTGAAATGGATTAAGGCTGTTCATTCACCGAAAAAAGTGTTTATTAATCACGGTGATTCTGATGCTGCCGATGCACTTGCGGAAAGACTTCATGATGAGCTTGGTTTGGATACTTATGCACCATTCAGCGGTGCTGAATTTGATATGATTTCAAATGAAATAACATATGACGCTAAACCAAAGCTGCTGCCTGAAAGAAAGAAAAATGCAAACTGCAATCCTGCTTTCAACGAGCTGCTTAATGCTTCTGACAAGCTTTACAGATTGATAAAGGAAAGTGACGGCAGAGCAAATGCAGATATGCGTAAACTGGCTGATAAAATCAATAAACTTTGTGAAGAATGGCAAATATAAAAAATGGGCGGAAAAATCCGCCCATTAATTTTAGAAGTCAATTTTTTCTTCAAGATATGCCACAAGATTATCTATGCTTACTCTCTCCTGCTCCATTGTATCTCTGTCACGAATTGTAACACAATTATCCTTTTCAAGAGTGTCAAAGTCATATGTAATACAGAAAGGAGTACCGATTTCGTCCTGACGTCTGTACCTCTTGCCGATTGTACCTGTTTCATCAAAATCGACATTAAACTTCTTTGAAAGCATTTCGTAAACTTCCATAGCCTTTGGTGTCAGTTTTTTTACAAGTGGAAGAACAGCTGCCTTGAAAGGTGCAAGAGCAGGATGAAAACGCATAACTGTTCTGATTTCCTTTTTCTCATTGCCGTTTTTATCAACAGAAACCAGCTCTTCCTCATCATAAGCCTCTGTAACTATTGAAAGGAATAAACGCTCAACGCCAAGTGACGGCTCGATTACATAAGGTACATATTTTTCGTTTGTTTCAGGATCAAAGTATTCAAGTGACTTGCCGCTTGTCTTTATATGCTGGTTAAGGTCATAATCTGTTCTGTCGGCAATTCCCCAAAGTTCTCCCCAGCCGAATGGGAACATATACTCGAAGTCTGTAGTAGCCTTTGAGTAGAAACAAAGTTCCTCCGGTGAATGATCACGAAGTCTGAGGTTTTCTTCATTGATGCCCAAACTCAAAAGCCAGTTTTTGCAGAAGCTTCTCCAATAATCAAACCACTCAAGGTCTGTACCGGGTTTGCAGAAAAATTCAAGTTCCATCTGCTCAAATTCACGAACACGGAAAATAAAATTGCCCGGAGTTATTTCGTTTCTGAATGACTTACCAATCTGTGCAACGCCGAAAGGCACTTTTTTTCTGCTTGTACGCTGTATATTTGCAAAGTTTACAAAGATGCCCTGTGCAGTTTCAGGACGCAGATAAAGCTCTGACTTTGTATCTTCAGTAACACCCTGAAATGTTTTAAACATAAGGTTAAACTGACGTATATCAGTAAAGTTTGACTTTCCGCAGTTCGGACAGCATATATTCTTTTCCTTGATGTATTCTGTCATCTGTTCGTTTGTCCAGCCTGCAACATTTGTGCCATCAAAGTCCTCAATAAGATTATCAGCTCTATGGCGTGTTTTACATTCCTTACAGTCCATAAGAGGATCTGAAAATCCGCCGATATGACCTGATGCAACCCATGTCTGAGGATTCATAAGGATAGCACTGTCAAGACCTACATTATATCTGTTTTCCTGAATAAACTTTCTTCTCCAGGCTCTTTTTATGTTATCCTTCAGCTCAACGCCGAGAGGACCGTAATCCCATGTATTTGCAAGACCGCCGTAAATTTCAGAACCTGCATAAACAAATCCCTTTGATTTACAAAGGTCAACGATTTTATCCATACTTTTTTCGCTGTTTTTTAGCATAAATGTACCTCATTTCACTTTTTTACATTATTCTTATTATATTGCTTTATGAAAAGATTGTCAAGCATCTATTTCCTTTTTTCATCATAATAAACAATGGCAATAATCGAAATATTATCCGAGCCGCCTTTTTCAAGAGCCTTTTCTGTAAGCAGCTTTAATCTCTGAGGCAGACTTTTCGGCATTTCCAGAATTTCCTCCATATCAAGATGCGAAATATAATCTGAAAGTCCGTCAGTACAAAGCAAGAGTATATCACCATACTGCATACTGCTCTGCAAAAGCTCTACATGTATTTCAGGTCTTGACGAAAGATTCCCAAGCACAGGGAAAATAATATTTCTGTGGACATGGGTTTTCTTTTCCTCGTGAGTGATAGTCCCCTCCTCATAAAGAAGCTGGACAAGTGACTGGTCACGTGAAATTTGCTTTATGCGTCCGCCCCTGTAGCGATAAAGACGTGAATCCCCTACATTTACAATATGTATCCGATTATTCTCATTGATTGCAACTCCGCATAATGTTGCCTGCATATTCGCATTTTCCGAATGCTCACTGCTGTATCTTGCAAGCTGTTCATGAATATCCATAATTCGGCTTTTAAGCTTGACCTTTTTATTGTATTTTACATTGCTTAAAAGCTCAAGACACATATTTGAAGCAATTTCTCCTGAAGCCTCACCTGATACTCCGTCTGAAACAGCCGCAATAAACGGAGAATCAAGATGATATTCAACAGCACCGTTTGTAATTACATTTTTTCCTATCATTAGAGCGTCCTCATTATGAGGCATTACTCCCTTTTCTGTTATTCCGCAGCAATAAAACATATTTTCCTCACATTGTTCTTTACACAGACAACACTGCCAAATTTTTGTACGGTATTGTCTCTTATTTCTCTATTTCAAAAAGTTTCAAGCCGTTCCTACAGGTAATATCAAGAATTTCCTGAGCTGAACTGCCTTTTATTTCAGCAGTTTTTTCTGCCATATATGGTATCATTGAGCTGTCACAGCGTTTTCCTCTGAATGGAACGGGTGCCATATACGGACAGTCCGTTTCAAGCACAAGCCTGTCCAACGGAACGGCAGCAAGTGCTTCAAGAGCCTTTCTTGCATTTTTAAAGGTAATAACTCCCGTAAAACCAATATACATTCCAAGTCTTATTATTTCCTTTGCAGTTTCTGCCGAACCGCTGAAACAATGCACAACCCCTTTTGGCTGATATTCTCTAAGAATATTCAATGTATCCTCTGTTGCGTCACGATTATGCACGATTACAGGAATATCAAGCTTCAAAGCAAGTTCAATCTGCTCTCTGAAAATTTTAATCTGTTTCTCACGATTATAATTTTCGTAATGATAATCAAGTCCTATTTCGCCGACAGCCTTCATTTTATCATTGGAAATGATAATTTTTTCTATTTTCTCAAGATAATCCGAAGAAATATTGTCAATATCCTCGGGATGAACTCCTGCCGACGCATAAATAAAGTCATATTTTCGTGATATAACATCATTCTGAACCGAATTCCGAACCGATGAGGCGGCAAGCATTATATATTTAACGCCATTATTATGAATACTTTGCAAAACCGCATTTCTGTCCTCATCAAAAGCCGAATCGGTATAATGAGAATGAGTATCAAATATATTTTCCATTTCAAAACTGCCTTTCAACACATTTTGGGGTGCTGCCCTTACTTCTTTTCTTTCTCATCAGTTTTGTCAGCAAAATATTCGTCTAATATTGAGTTGCTGAAAAACTTGTCTACAACAAAATATTCCTCTGAGGAAGTACCCTCTATCATTGAAAAATGTGAAATCGAGTTTCCGTAATTAAGCATAAACTTAACTGCATACTGTCTTTCCTTAAAGTCACCTGATGATATATTGCTTTCAACCATATTAATAAGAGTATTAAAGTTTCTTTCAAGACCTTTTGCAAGATTAGGCCCGTCAGCCTGATTTATCATTGCTGATATTACAGATGCACACATTGAGGCTCTTTCAACTTCTCCGCCGCTGAACATTGGATATGTAAGAAGTGAGATTGTCTGTTTGCCGTTAAGGTATTGTTCTTTATCGGTGTCCTGAAAGCCTGCAATATCAACAGTGACTCCATAAGAAACACCGCCCATAATATCACTTAGCTTCAAAAAGGAATCATTATTAAAAATCATATATTTTTCAACTTCAACACCTGAAACCTGCTGTACAAAATCAAGTGCTGAATTTATGCCTGAATTTTCGTAAACCTCTTTAAGACTTGCCTGCTTTTCATTGAAAATGGTTATAGTATTGGACGGAATGCCTGTGAGCAGCAGCTTTTTTTCCTTTGGAACAGAACGCATCAGCAGAAATGTTGATGAACATTTTTGCTCTGGTACATTTAAAACAAAAAGAATCGTATGACTGTCCTCATATGTTGCTGTACCGTATTCCGTTGCATAAAGCTCGTCAAGCTCCGATTCTTTATTTATGTCCAGAGATTTATAAATATACAAAGCCCCTCCGCCTACAATCAGTAAAGCTATAAGAAATGTAACTAAAAACGGGATCGCTATACTTCCTTTTTTTCTGTTCGCCATAACATAATCTCCTTTAACAAGAAATCCGTTTATTATTGCTCCCACAACTAACTCTTAATGCAACATTGTCATACGCCGGCATGCCTGCGGTTTTAACTGTCAGTACTTTGAATAAATTCTTCAAGATTTAATTGGTAAAGCAATATTTTGTAAATTTTCAAGCTTAATAAACGCTTAGTATAAAAATAAGCACATATTTTGCTGTAAAAAGAATAAATTTAAGTAATATGAAGAGTTTTCAATATATATCCGTTTAAAAATAAACGGCTTTTGAATAGCATTTAACACCTTTTTCAACTTTTCAACATCATGCAGTGTGTTTAAACTATTCATTCAACAGTTTGTTGAAAATCAGTACTTTAAGATAACACCACACATTCTTTTTGAAGTGCTGCTTTTAAAGAACACTTGCAAAAAAATTCAAGTGTGATATAATAGACTAAGAGCTTTACCTTGAACTTATCAAATCAGCAAGCTTTGAAATTTCCGAAAGATTAAAATTACCCTGTTCAATCAGCGAATAAACCTCTTTAAGTCCGAAGCGGCATATTTTAAGATTGTTTTTTTTCGAGTAATTCAAGGTCTGGAGAGTCCCTGACCATTTCAGATTTTCATTTATAAAAGCAATTACCGCTGACGAATGGTCTGCCATAAAGTAATTTCTGTCACGATAAAGCGTCTTTGACTGATTTGATGATATCGGTGAAAAGCTGTATACAGCATCAGGATTCGGGCAAATAAGCACCAGTTCGTCAGCATGCAGTTCTGCCTCCTTCAGCAAAGCAAGGCTTTTGCTGCTGAAACGGTCTGCATGGTGAAGATACGGTACAGCACCGATAAGAGAAATTCCTGCTCCGTCATTTTTCCTTTTGATTACATGATGTGCAGCCCAGAGGTCAAAGCCCTCTGCAAAGCCGCTTATAAATGACGTATATCCACATTCTATTGCAATATCAATATAACGTGACATTAAAAGCTTTAATGCTTCAAGTGTTAAATTTTTATATTTATAAAGCTCATTATATGGAGGGATATTTTTTTCACGATGTCCCGTAAAGCATAATGCGGTTGATTTATCAACGCTGAATTGCTCGGGAAAAATAAATTCTCTGCCGGAAGTCAGAGATTTAATCATAATTCTGTCTCCTTATATGATTTTTCAGAAGATGTTTTCTTAATACACCACTAAATTATATCATATTATATTATATATTTCAAGGAGAAATTTCAGACTGTAACTGAATTTTTACTTGTAAGTCAACATTATAATATTATAATGCCGTTAATGAAAGGAATGGCTTTTATGAAACCATACTTAAAAAGAGCATGGGCAGAAATCTCACTGCCTGCACTTAAAAACAACATCAATCAAATCCGCCGTATTATTTCAGACAATACTGAAATAATGGCAGTCGTTAAAGCTGACGCTTACGGTCATGGAGAACATAACGTGTGTCACTGCCTTTGGGAAAGCGGTGTAAGATACTTTGCTGTTTCAAATCTGGACGAAGCTCTTGCTGTAAGAGAAAGCTGTCCTGATGCTGAAATTCTTATACTCGGATACACACCGCCTGAATATGGTCAGGCTCTCGCTGACAATAATATTATTCAGGGGATTGTATCATCAGAATATGCCGAGGAGCTTGTAAAGCATACTGCAAAAAAAATAAAGTGTCATGTAAAAATTGATACAGGCATGGGAAGAATCGGTCTTAAATATGATTCCCCTAAAGAATGTGCAAACGAAATAATCAGGCTTTCAAAGCTCGACAAGCTCGATATTGACGGTATATACACTCATTTTGCAGTTGCAGACTGCAATGATGAGGAAAGTATTGATTTTACTGACAAACAGGAAAATTTCATCCTTGATGTGAATAAATATCTTATTGAAATGGGTCTTAAATTAAGACACGTTCATTTTGCAAACAGTGCGGCTTCATGTTATCGTGACAGCAGTAAAAGCACACTTGCAAGAGCCGGAATCATAATGTATGGATTATGTCCGAATTACCCTATACCGATACCTGATGAATTTGAACCTGTTATGGCTCTTAAAGCAGTTATATCTCATGTAAAGACTGTAAAAGCAGGAGATACAATAAGCTATGGAAGAACCTTTACTGCTGACAAGGATATGCGTATTGCAACAGTAACAATCGGATATGCTGACGGTTATTCAAGACTTTTGTCCTCAAAGGGAGAAATTCTTGTTCATGGCAAACGATGCAGAATTGTCGGCAGAATCTGCATGGACCAGCTTATGATCGACGTCAGTGATGCAGAGGCAGAAGCCGGTGATATTGTCACACTTATAGGTCGTGACGGAAATGATGAAATAACCGCCGATGAGCTTGCGTCACTTTACGGAACAATCGGTTATGAGGTAGTATGCGGAATCTCAAAACGTGTTCCCAGAATTTTTTAAATAAGGTGAGTTTAATGGAAAAGAAAATGACAATTACTTATCAGATAGGCAGTAAGCTTTATATGAACATTACAAACAAATGTCCATGTTCATGTACTTTTTGCATAAGAAACAATGGTGACGGTGCATACGGTTCAGACTCTCTCTGGCTGGAACATGACCCGTCAATTGAAGAAATAAAATCAGCTGTTGAAAAATGCAGTCTTGCTGACTATTCTGAAATTATTTTTTGCGGATATGGTGAGCCGACATGCAGACTAAATGAGCTTATTGAAACTGCAAAATACATGAAAGAAAAAGAAAACTGTCCACCACTCAGATTAAATACAAACGGACTCTCTGACCTGATAAACGAAAAGCCTACCGCAAATGAAATAGGCGAAGTATTTGATACAGTATCTGTAAGCCTTAATGCAGGTACAAAGGAAGAATATATGAAGGTTACCCTCCCGAAATATGAAAATGCTTTTGAGGCAATGCAGACCTTTGCAGTTCAGTGCAGCAAAACAAGTGCACATGTTATGATGACTGTCGTTGACGTTATCCCTCAATCTGAAATCAATGCTGCTGAACAGCTTTGCAAAAACATAGGCGTGAAGCTCAGAATAAGAAAATATGACTGCTGATATTACATTATTGTGCATATTTGCCAAACATTACCGCTGTTTTAATTGCATTTTTAATTAAGAATTTTTTTAATTCTTATGGAAAACAATGACTGAATGTGGTATAATATTAAATATAGAATCTTTTTTGATTGAATAAGGAGGCTGCTGTATGAAAGCGAGTCAGATTATAAAATTAATTTCAATTGTATCAATTATTGCCGCTTCTACCTGTGCGGTCTGCATTTTCTGTGAAAAAAAATTCAGAAAAAACTATATTACTGTAAGTGAATAATTTTTATTTAAAGAGGTTGATAGACATGGAAATCAAATTCACAAAAGCAGCCGAATTAAAGGCTAAGCCACAACCGGGTGACAAGCTCGGTTTCGGTCACATTTTTACCGATTATATGCTCATTATGCCTTATGACGAGGGTCAGGGCTGGCATGATCCGGAGATTCGTCCTTATGGAGATATCTCTCTTTCACCTGCTGCTATGTGTTTCCACTACGGACAGGAAGTTTTTGAAGGCATGAAGGCTTATCGTACTGCTGAAGGCAAAATTCAGCTTTTCCGTCCTACTGAAAACTTCAAAAGACTTAACAAATCCAACGAAAGACTCGTTATACCTGAACTTCCAGAAGAACTCGGCATGCAGTGCCTTATGGAGCTTCTCAAAATTGAAAAAGACTGGGTTCCTTCAAAGGATGGCGAATCACTTTACATACGTCCATTCATTATTGCTGTCGATCCTTTCCTTGGTGTTAAGCCGGGCTCACAGTATCTCTTCATGATTATCCTTTCACCATCAGGTGCTTACTACGAGAGTGGTCTTAACCCTGTAAACATCTACGTTGAAAGCAAGTATGTTCGTGCAGTAAGAGGCGGTATGGGATTTGCTAAGACAGGCGGTAACTACGCTGCTTCTCTTATCGGTCAGGACGAGGCTCACAAGCAGAATTACTCACAGGTTCTCTGGCTTGACGGTGTTGAACAGAAGTATATTGAAGAAGTCGGAGCTATGAATATCTTTTTCGTTATTGATGGTGAGGTTGTTACTCCGATGCTTCAGGGTTCTATTCTTCCGGGTATCACAAGAAAATCTGCTATTGAAATTTGCAAGAGCTGGGGTCTGAATGTTTCTGAAAGACGTATTACTATTCAGGAAGTAGCTGATGCTTATGATTCAGGCAAGCTTCAGGAAGTATTCGGAACAGGTACAGCTGCTGTTATTTCTCCTGTCGGACATCTTAAATGGGGCGATAAGGTAATGATTATCAATGATAATAAAATTGGTGACATTTCTCAGAAGCTTTACGATACAATGACAGGTATCCAGTGGGGCAAGATTGAAGACAAGTTCAACTGGACTGTTGAAGTTAAGTAATCAATTATATAATTATTAAGAGGCGGTTTTATTCCGCCTCTTTTTATGTATTAAAATGCAAAAAAGGCTAATAATATTTACATTACAGCTTTAAGGAGATTTTGCATTTTATGAAAGATAAAATATTCGGTGTGTTACAGCGTGTAGGACGTTCATTTATGCTTCCTATCGCTCTTTTGCCTGTTGCAGGACTGCTTCTGGGCATAGGAAGCTCATTCACCAATCCTACAACTATTGAAACATATAACCTGACAAACATTATTAAAGAGGGTGGACTTTTATATACCATACTTGACATAATGAGTAAAACAGGAAGTGCTGTTTTTGATAACCTCGCACTGCTTTTTGCTATGGGTGTAGCAATAGGCATGGCAAAAAAGGAAAAAGAAGTTGCCGCATTGTCCGGTGCAATTGCATATCTTATTATGAATACAGCAATAAGTGCTTTAATTAACGCAAATGGCGGCGTGGACGCAATGGCTGCCAATTCAACAACTTATTCTCTTGGAATACTGACGCTTCAAATGGGTGTTTTTGGCGGCATCATTGTCGGACTCGGTGTTGCAGCACTCCACAACAGGTATTATAAAATTCAGCTCCCACAGGTTATTTCTTTTTTTGGCGGAACTCGTTTTGTACCTATTGTTTGCAGTCTTGTTTATCTTGCAGTCGGAATTTTGATGTTCTATATATGGCCGATTGTTCAAAGCGGCATATCACATCTCGGCTCACTTGTATTGAATTCAGGCTATGCAGGCACATGGATATACGGCATAATTGAACGTGCATTAATTCCATTCGGACTTCATCATGTATTCTATATGCCGTTCTGGCAGACAGAACTTGGCGGTTCAATGATAATTGACGGTGTAACAGTTCAGGGTGCACAAAATATTTTCTTCGCAGAACTCGCATCACGTTCTACGGAGCAGTTTTCAGTTTCAGCAACAAGATTTATGAGTGGAAAGTTCCCGTTCATGATTTTCGGACTTCCTGCTGCCGCACTTGCAATGTATCGAACAGCCAAGCCCGAAAAAAAGAAAGTCGTAGGCGGACTTCTTTTATCAGCAGCATTAACATCAATGCTCACCGGTATAACAGAACCCCTTGAATTTACCTTTTTGTTCGTAGCTCCAATTATGTATGCTGTTCATTGTGTTCTCGCAGGACTTTCCTATATGCTCATGCATATTCTGGGTGTAGGAGTCGGAATGACTTTCTCAGGCGGTATTATTGACCTCACATTGTTCGGAATTTTACAAGGCAATGCAAAAACCAATTGGATATGGATAGTTGTAGTGGGAATAATTTATGCAGTCATTTATTATTTTGTATTTTACTTTATGATAAAAAAGCTTAATCTGAAAACTCCCGGACGTGAAGCTGAAAATGAAGAAACTAAGCTTTACACAAGAAAAGATATGGAGAACCGCAAAAATGCTGATAAAAATGACAGCGTTGACAGGACAAGTGCTTTAATCATAAACGGTTTAGGCGGTAAAAACAATATCGCTGATATTGACTGCTGTGCTACAAGATTGAGAATTACTGTTTCCGACCCGTCGATTATTAATGAAAGTCTGCTTAAATCAAGCGGTGCATCAGGAGTGATAAAAAAAGGAAATGGAGTTCAGATAATTTATGGTCCACAGGTTTCCGTTGTCAAGTCAAATCTTGAGGACTTTATGGACTCTCCTCTTTCAGACAATGCAGAAAATTTAATATCAGACATTTCAAAGGATAGTTCCAAGGATAATAAATCTGAAAAAGCAAAATCTGAGCATAAAATAATATCACTTTCAGCTCATTTAAGCGGAACAGTAATTCCGCTATCAGAAGTTGAAGATGAAGCATTCTCAACAGAAGTCTTAGGCAAAGGTGCAGCCATTGAACCAAACAGCAATAAGCTTTTTTCTCCTTGTGACGGAACAATTGCAATGATATTTGACACAAATCACGCAGTAAATATACTTTCTGATGAAGGCTGTGAAATTTTACTTCATATTGGAATTGATACAGTTGAACTCAAAGGAAGATATTTTACTCCTCATGTAAAAAATGGTCAGGCTGTCAAGAAGGGTGATTTGCTAATCAGCTTTGACGCTGACGGAATAAGAAGTGCAGGATTTAAACTTACAACTCCTATGATAATTTGTAATAGTGACGATTATATTAATGTAAAATGCATTGCATCAGGTGAAATAAATTCAGGAACAGGTTTTATAGAAATCGAAGCATAATTATAAGGGAGTCCCTTTCAAAAGGAACTCCCTATATTTTTCAACTATAGCAATCGAACAAATAACACGATACATACCGGCGTATAGTGAGAAGGATAACGCAATAATGTATGATTTGAACTGTAAGCTTGTGTTGCAATATTTTGTTGGATTACTATTAATAAAATTACTTCTTTAGCTTTACTGCCTCTTTAGTTTTTGAAATTATATTTTCAGCACAAAGTCCGAATTTCTTTAATAATTCTACAGCAGGACCTGAATATCCGAATTCATCATTTACACCGATTTTAACAACAGGTACAGGACAGCATTCTGTTACTGCATCAGCAACAGCAGAACCAAGTCCGCCGATTATACTATGCTCCTCAACTGTTACAAGTACACCTGTTTCCTTTGCACATTTGCAAATAAGCTCTTTATCAATCGGCTTAATAGTATGAATGTTTACTACTCTTGCAGATATTCCGTCAGACTCAAGCTGTTTTGCAGCTTCAAGTGCTTCTGAAACCATTAATCCTGTTGCTATGATTGTAATATCACTGCCGTCTTTTAATGTTATACCCTTGCCAAGCTCAAATTTATATGTTTTCTCATCATTGAAAACAGGAGCCGCAAGACGTCCGAAACGAAGATATACAGGGCCGTCAAGCTTAGCTGCTGCTTTAACAGCCTGCTTTGCCTCTACATCATCAGCAGGATTTATAATTGTCATTCCAGGAATAGTTCTCATTAACGCAATGTCCTCGTTGCACTGATGAGTTGCACCATCCTCGCCTACTGAAATTCCTGCATGAGTTGCACCAATTTTCACATTAAGATGCGGATATCCGATAGAATTTCTTACAATTTCATATGCTCTGCCTGCTGCAAACATTGCAAATGTACTTGCAAAAGGAATTTTTCCTGTTGTTGCAAGACCTGCGGCTACTCCCATCATATTTGCTTCTGCAATACCGCAGTCAAAAAATCTGTCTGGATATGCTTTCTTAAAAATGCCTGTTTTAGTAGCTGCCGCAAGGTCAGCGTCAAGAACGACTAAATTATCAAATTCTTCTGCAAGCTCCTTAAGAGCCTCGCCATAACTTTCTCTGGTAGCTTTTTTGATTATATCTGCCATATTAATTAGTCCTCCAATTCCTTTAAACGCTGATTAAGCTCTGCCATTGCAATATCATATTGTTCCTTATTAGGTGCTGTACCATGCCATGAAACCTGATTTTCCATAAATGAAACGCCTTTGCCCTTAACACTCTTTTGTATAATTGCAACAGGCTTTCCGCTGATCTTTTCAGCTTCATCAAAAGCTCTTTCAATATCATCAAAATCATGAGCATCCATTGTAATAACGTGCCAGCCGAATGCTGCAAACTTATCTGTAATCGGTTCAGGTGAACATACCTCTGTAATCGGGCCGTCAATCTGAAGTCCGTTATTATCAACTATTGCAACAAGATTATCAAGGCCGTAATGAGCTGCAAACATAGCTGCTTCCCAAACCTGACCTTCTTCAATTTCTCCGTCACCGAGAACAGTATAAACCTTATAATCCTTGCTCGATATTTTACCTGATAAAGCCATACCGCAGGCTGCTGAAATACCCTGTCCGAGTGAGCCGCTTGACATATCCACTCCAGGAATATGTATACATGGGTGTCCCTGTAAAAGTGCTCCGATATGACGCAGGTTCTTTAATTCTTCCTCAGGGAAAAAGCCTCTCTGAGCCAATACTGAATAAAGAGCAGGAGCTGTATGACCTTTTGAAAGGACAAATCTGTCCCTGTCATTCATATCAGGATTTTTGGGATCAATGTTGAGCTTTGCAAAATAAAGATAAGTAAGCAGATCAGCAATTGAAAGTGAACCGCCCGGATGACCTGATTTTGCATTGTAAGTTCCTTCAATAATGCCCATTCTTACTTTACATGCAGTTTTTTCAAGCTGGTTTTTGATTGTTGCGTCCATAAATAACCTCCATATATAAGATAATATTCCGCATAATTTGCAGTATTATCTTAGTTTAAATTCCACACTTTTCTAAAATAACTTCAATAAGCTCTGCAATTGCACCGTTGTCACAAGTATGCTGCAAAACAAGATCAGCTGCGGCTTTTACCTCAGGCTGAGCATTTAACGGAGCTGCACCCAAATCAGCTTCCTTCAGCATTTCAATGTCATTATTATAATCACCTGCCGCTACAAATGTGCAGTCCTCCATTCCGTCAAGCTGTCTGTAAATTTTAAGTGCAGAGCCTTTTGTAATACCTGATTTTATCATTTCAAAGAAAATATCCGCAGATTTAACAAAACGAACGCCATCGTAGCTTTTTCCGTTGACAAGGTTTATTATATCACTTATTTCATCAGGTGACATTGCAAACAACACCTTTTGCCAATCTCCGTCCGGAATATCCTCCAGGCTTTTATATATTGGCGTTACCTTGCATATTTCAGTATGTTTTTTCTCATATTCAGTATTGCTGAATACATAGGTATCATACGTTTTGAGAACCTCGCCTCCGATATGTGGCATTTCATTGAAAATTTCAATTGCAATTTTTCTCGCATGCTTTGGCAGGCATTCAGTATAAACCACTTTCTCCTTTGATTTATCATATATTACAGACCCATTAAACATTATAACAGGAAATCTTAAATCAAGCAAGTCATAATAATGAGAAAATGACTGAATTGTTCTACCCGTAGCAACCGTAAATCTGCCGCCAAGACTCATAAAATACTCAATCGCCTTGCGGTCTTTTGGTGTAACCTCCTTTTTGCTGTTAAGGAGAGTTCCGTCCATATCAGTAACCAGAACTACTTTTGAAATATCTTCAAACATACTACATTTTACCTATTTTTCTTAAAATACTTTCAAAATAATCAGGCAGCGGACTTTCAAACTCCATGTATTCATTTGTTGAAGGATGAATAAATCCGATTTTTCTTGCATGCAGACATTGTCCGTCAAGCCCTTTATATGCTTTTCCGTACACATCATCGCCAAGAACAGGATGCCCGATGTATGAGAGATGTACTCTTATCTGATGAGTTCTTCCCGTTTCAAGTTTTAGTTTTAAATGAGCAAAACCGCCGTACTGCTTTATAACACTGTAATGAGTAACCGCATTCTTTGAATTTTGCTGCGTAACGCACATTTTTTTTCGGTCTGTGTGATGTCTGCCAATCGGAGCATCAATTGTTCCCTCTGTTTCCTTAAATGAACAAACAGCAACAGCCTCATACTCTCTTGTAAAGCTGTGAACCTTTATTTGTTCCGAAAGCTTAATATGTGCATTGTCATTTTTTGCTACTATAAGAAGTCCGCTTGTGTTTTTATCAATCCTGTGGACAATTCCCGGACGGATTACTCCATTTATCCCGGAAAGACTGTCCTTGCAGTGATAAAGCAATGCATTAACAAGTGTTCCATTGTAATTTCCATGTGCAGGATGAACAACCATTCCTTTCGGCTTATTCACAACCAGCAAATCACTATCCTCATAAATTATGTCAAGAGGAATGTTCTCGGCTTTAACATCGAGAACTTCAGGTTCAGGAATTTCCGTTTCTATAATATCGCCTTTTCTCAGCTTATAGTTTTTTTGCAGGATTTTGCCTGAACACTTTACCATTCCCTTTTCAATAATTCCCTGAACGGCTGAACGTGTAAGATTATCAATTTCCTGAGCTAAAAATCTGTCAAGCCGCTGTCCTGCACTTTCTTCTGTTACCTCTGTTGAAATCAAATCACTCATTATCTGAACCTGCATTTTCTGAAAGTTTTTTGCTCTTTTCAATTTTAGGATCTATAAAAATTCCATATATAACGAGCAGAATCATTGCAAATGTAACGTATATATCAGCTACGTTGAATACCGCAAATTTGAAAAGCTGTATATCAAACATATCAACTACATAACCATGATATATTCTGTCTATCAGATTGCCTATACCGCCTGTTATAAAGAGGAAGATTGATGTATTCAAAAGTTTTGAACGTTTGTGCATTTTTGCAAGAATTACTATGCCGGCTGCAATAATTAATAAAGGAATCCCTATTAAAAACCACCTCTGCCCTGACATACTCCCAAAAATCGCACCGTCGTTTTCAACATAGGTCAGATGCATAATATCAAAATCTCCGATATGAAGAAAATCAATCGAGCCCTTTTCAGCCAGAGAAGTAACTGCCCAGTATTTTACAAGCTGGTCAATCCCGATAAGCAATATTCCAAGAATAATTATTACTGCTAACACTGTTTCTTCCTTTCAACAAGCACAGCCTGCTGATTTTACCGCAGCAGGCTGACTGTATTTATTTAACAACGGCTGCACATCTTGCACAGAGGGTCGGATGCTCACTGTCTGAACCTACAGTATTTGAATATGACCAGCAGCGTTCACATTTCTCGCCCTCAGCCTTTATAACCTCAATTTCAGGAGCTTCATCATTTCCGTCCTTAGATGCAGAAACACCTGAAACGATAAGTATATCTTTCAGCTCCTCTGTAAGAGCATTGTACTTTTCATAAAGTGATTCACCGCAGTGAATAATAATATTAGCCTCAAGTGACTTACCGATAAGCTTTTCATTTCGCTTTTCTTCAAGAACCTTATTTACAGTTTCTCTTGTTGAGTAAATAAACTCCCACTTTGAAACAAATTCATCTGAAAATTCAATTCCTGACTTTTCAGGCATCTGGTTAAGGAAAATACTCTCCTTATCATCTGTTGATGTATGAGGCATATATGTCCAGATTTCCTCTGCTGTAAATGAGATAATCGGAGCAGCAAGTCTTGCAACCGCACTAAGAATTCGATACATTGCAGTCTGAGCCGCACGTCTTACCTCAGAATCTTCCTTTTCGCAGTAAAGTCTGTCCTTGATAATATCAAGATAGAAGTTTGACATATCTGTAACGCAGAAATTATGGATTGCATGGAACGCAATGTGGAAATCAAATGCATTGTAGCCCTCATTAACCTTATCAATGAGAGAATCAAGACGCATTAATGCCCACTTATCAAGCTCTGTAAGCTTGTCATCTGAAACGCAGTCAGTATCAGGATTAAAGCCTTTTCCGTTTCCGAGGTTTCCAAGAATAAATCTTGCTGTATTTCTGATTTTCTTGTATGCTTCAGAAAGCTGTTTAAGAATAGGCTGTGAAATTCTTATATCAGAGTGGTAATCAGAGGATGCAACCCAAAGTCTGAGAATATCAGCACCGTAAACATCTGTAATTTCATTTGGAGCAATACCGTTTCCAAGTGACTTATGCATTGTTTTGCCCTCACCGTCTACAACCCAGCCGTGAGTGCAGACAGCCTTATATGGAGCAGAACCCTTATATACAACTGATGTGAGAAGTGATGACTGGAACCAGCCTCTGTATTGGTCTGCACCTTCAAGATAAAGGTCAGCAGGCCATGAAAGTCCCTTATGCTGTTCCATTACTGCTGTATGAGAAACGCCGCTGTCAAACCAAACGTCCATGATGTCATATTCCTTTGTAAATTCGCCGCATCCGCATTCACATTTTACTGTTGAAGGAATAAACTCAGCAGGTTCTTTAATCCACCATGCATCTGCACCCTCAGCCTTGAACATATCTGAAATTGCCTTAATTGTTTCATCTGTTACAATAGGCTTGCCGCAGTCCTTGCAATAAACAATAGGAATAGGAACGCCCCATGTTCTCTGACGTGAAATACACCAGTCACTTCTGTCACGAACCATGCCCTTGATTCTGTCCTCACCCCATGCAGGAATCCACTTAACGCTTTCAATTGCCTTAACAGCCTCGTCCTTAAAACCATTTACTGAACAGAACCACTGCTCAGTTGCACGATAAATAATAGGACTGTTGCATCTCCAGCAGTGAGGATACTGGTGGACGATTTTCTGAATAGCAAGTAAAGCTCCAACTTCTTCAAGCTTCTTTGCTATTGCTTTATTTGCAGTATCAGTATCCATTCCCTCAAACTCGCCTGCTTCAGCAGTCTGTCTGCCCTTTGCGTCAACGCAAACAAGGATACCGATATCATCATAATTTTTGCATACCTCAAAGTCCTCAACACCGTAGCCGGGAGCTGTATGAACACAGCCTGTACCGCTTTCAAGAGTAACATGGTCACCCACAATTACAGGAGAAAGTCTGTCATAAAGAGGGTGCTTTGTCTTTATATGTTCAAGCTCTGAACCTCTGAAAAGACCTATTGTTTTATATTCTGAAATACCTGCTGATTCCATTGTGGTCTTGACAAGCTCATTCGCCATTACATAATATTCATTGCCAACCTGTACAAGAGTATAGTCATAATCAGGGCCAAGGCAAATTGCAAGGTTGCCCGGAATTGTCCATGTTGTTGTTGTCCAGATTACGAAGAATACTTTTGAAAGGTCAAGTCCCATAGCAGTAAACAGACCTTTATCATCAGTTACATTGAACTTTACATAAATTGAATGACATGGGTCATTTGAATATTCAATTTCAGCTTCAGCAAGGGCAGTATTACAGTCAGGGCACCAGTAAACAGGCTTTAAGCCCTTATACATATAACCGTCCTTAGCCATTTTACCGAAAACTTCAACCTGACGAGCCTCATATTCATGCTTTAAAGTCAGATACGGGTCATCATAATCGCCAAGAGTTCCAAGACGCTTAAACTGCTTCATCTGATTTTTTACATGAGTCATAGCAAAGTCACGACAGTGCTTTCTAAGCTCAACAGGCGGAATTGCTCCATTTTCAACGCCGATGGATTTCATCGCCTTAAGCTCGATCGGAAGTCCGTGAGTATCCCAGCCGGGAACATAAGGAGCACAGAATCCACTCATATTTTTATACTTTACTATAAAATCCTTGAGAGTTTTATTAAGTGCTGTTCCAAGATGAATTTCACCATTTGCATAAGGTGGGCCGTCATGGAGTATATAAGAAGGCTTGCCCTGATTCTTCTCAATCATTTTGTAGTAAAGCCTGCTGTCCTCCCATTTTTTCAGGATTTCAGGCTCTCTTTTCGGCAGATTTCCTCGCATTGGAAAATCAGTAGCCGGTAAATTAAGTGTTGAATTATAGTCCTGTGCCATTTTCGATTTGATTTTTCATACGGAAGCTATGAAAAATCCTCCTTTCGACATTTTTTATCCTTGTATTACAGAATTATTCTTCCGGGTTCTGTCCGTTCTGACCGAATTTAAGGTCACCGAAACGTGATTCATAAGCATTTTTTATGGTTTTTGCTGAAAGCTGTGAGTCTGCTCCTGCCGCAACCTTTTCAGCAATTTCCTCTGCATCATTCTTAGCAATAATGCTTTCAGCAGTCTGCTGTTCATCTTCATCATCAAATGATTCAGGCATGGAAGAAATAAGCTCAAGGTGGCTCTTGTACATATCAAACAAGCTCTTTTTAAAGTCTGAAACCTGCTTTTGTGCAGCAATAAGAGCTTCCTTTTCGTGTTCTATTTCAAGTCTGTTCTTTTCCATTGCCGCATCGTGCTGCTTTGTAGCCTCATCAATGAGGGCATCTGCCTTAGTCTGAGCTTCAGCAATAATAGCCTCTGCCTTTTCATTTGCTTCGGCAATTACTTTATGTCCCTGCTTCTGTGCACCGAGGAGAGCGTCCTTGAGAGCGTCCTCGTCCTTCATATATTCACGAACCTTATCAGCAAGAATCTGTATCTTATTGTTGCTGTCAGCCATTTCAGCTTCCATTTCTGCTATTTCGCTTTCAAGCTGAGCAAGAAATTCGTCTATTTCCTCCTGCTTATAACCGAATGCTGCCTTTTCAAATCTTTTATTTCTGATATCCTTTGCAGTAATCATTGTAAACTCACCTCTTATTTATATTTACGAACTGTTATGTGTATGCGTCCTTTTTTTGAAAAACCTGTTACATCGCTGAGAATAAATTTTCCATATCCTTTAACGGAAAAAACATCACCGCATTTCAATTCCTTTGAAACCGAATTTACCTGTACATAATTGAGCTGAACGCCCAACGCCTGAATAAGCCTTGCCGACTTCTCTCTGCTCTGATGTATACTCAGACTCAAAACGCTGTCCAGCCTTAAAGATGAAACCGTACCTGAAATATCCTCATATTCCTGAATTACATCAAGTTCAAACGGAATGTCATCATAAATGCTTACTCCGACCTTTCCTACCTTGCAAAGTTCATTCATAATATGAACTGAGGCAATTTCAGTAACAAAAATCTGAGTTATACCGTCACCAATTATAATATCGCCTATTGTTTCACGTTTTAAACGCAAAGCCATAAGCGAACCAAGAAAATCCCTGTGCGTCAGCTTGTCCTCAGTGCGATATTTAAATGTAAGACATTTTACCCCTGTTTCACTTTTCCATGAATCAATAAAATAATCGTTGTAAACGCACAAAACCTTTCGGACTGCATTTTCATGTCCGCCCCAAAAGCCATAATTCAATTCACAATGCTTTTTGCACACACTTTCAGCAACAAAGCATTGTCTTTCATCAAGAAAAAATGAACATGACGGAATAAAATTCTTATCACACGCTGAAAACAAATCCTCTGTTCTTGCAGTCAGAAGCTTATCCTCACCAATGCTGCTCTCATTTTTCATTTAAATTATAACGCCGTTGTTTTCAAGCTCACCTACAAGGTCTTCACCGATAAATCCGACATTGTAAGGAGTAATAATATAAGTAAGGTTAGCAACAGGCTTAAGGCTACCGCCGTTAGCATAAGCTACACCTACGAGGAAGTCGATAATCCTTCTCTTGTTTTCAGGAGAAGCTGTTTCAAGGTTAAGAACAACAGTTTTCTTGGAAATAAGATGATCCGCAATCTGCTTTGCATCTGTGAAAACCTCAGGTTTAACAAGTACAACCTGAAGCTGTGCTGTTGTCTGAATATTAACAACCTTATTTCTTCTGTCGCCTACCGGAATATCGTCAATTTCATTTTGTCTGTCGTGACGGATAGGCGCATCATTCTGATCGTTGTAATCATCATCTGCTGAAAAGAAAAATTCTTTAATGTTTTCAAAAATTTTCATTTTGTTCTCCATTCTCCGCATTTCAATTTTATTTTATTCAGCCGTCAAATGCGGTTTTTATTGAGGCTGAGTATATGTTCGACTGCCGAAAAGTCCTGTTCCGATTCGTACAAGCGTTGAACCGTATTTAACCGCTGATACATAATCGGAGGTCATACCCATCGACAAAATATCCATATTTATATTATGTATTTTTTTATTGGAAATGTCAATATATAACTGCTGCATTTCACATAAAAATTTTTCATTGCTGCAAGGCGGCGGAATTGTCATAAGTCCACAAACCCTGATGTTTTCAAGCTCTGCCATACTGTAAAGCAGTTCCTCGGTCATTTCAGGCTTTACGCCGCTTTTGCTGCCCTCTCCGCCGATATTGACCTCACAAAGCACATTCATTACTTTGTTTTTCTGTTCGGCAAGCCTGTTTATTTCCCTTGCAAGTTTCAGACTGTCAACAGACTGAATCATATTAACAGAATCTATTATATACTTCACCTTATTTGTCTGAAGATGACCGATAAAATGAACCTCTGCACTTTTATCGTATTGGTCTTTCTTTTCCTGATATTCCTGAACTCTGTTTTCACCGAGAAGGTCTATTCCCTTTGAAATTGCATAATTTATCATTTCGGGAGCAACAGTTTTGGTTACAGCCATAAGTCTAACTTTTTCATCAGCCTTTCTGTATCTTGCCATTGCTTCTTTCAGATTAAAGTTAATTCGTTTCAAATTTTCGTCAATTAAATCAAATTTACTCTCCATTTTTAATCAACTCCCTCAACTATAATCTCATCATAAAGTGAAAGATAATCGTTGTCATCATTTTTTTCAGCGGACAAAACGTAATTATTGCCCTCAAAAATCACATCAAGTCTTTTGAAAACAACCTGCTCGCCCTGAATTACACGAACGCATTTACAGCTCGTTGTAACTTCAGTTTCAACACCGTTTTCATCAGTAACGGTTTCTGTGAAATCACGAAAACGTATTGCATCTCTTGATACTTTAAGTCCTGTATATTCACCGTTTATTATTTCAACATTTTCACAGCGGTGCTGAACAAGGTCATAATTCAATTCCTCACATGACACAATTAAAATAGTTTTTGACGGATCATCTGATTCTTTCAAATCTATTACCTCTGCATTGAACTTACCTGAATTTGATTCAAACTGCAAAAGTACATCATCACCTATTTCATACTGCTTTTTTGAATTGTCAATAACTCCCGCAACATACCAATCATAACCGTAAATCAGCTTTCCTATAACCGTTCCTGAATCATCTCTTGAATCGGTAATACCCTCAAGCATTTCAACAGTAAGTCCGTCAATACTTTCTTTACTGAGCATGTCCTCATATCCGTCACTATAGCTTGCAAAATACGCTGAATGTTCAGATTTAATTGTATTTGCAGGCAAAGTAACAGACGAACTGAGTCTTGATATCTGTGAATTTATTTCTTCAATTCTTGCTGAAAAATCAATGCTTGAATCAGTTATAATCTGATATGTACTCAAATTTATAAGAAGATTCTCTTTTTCTTCTTCAAAAGCCTCATAATTTCCAAGCTCACGCTTATATGTTGAATTTCTGTAGCTTTCTTCAATCAGTGATGCAATGCTTGCAGGCTGTGCGGATTCTGTAGTTCCGGGATTCTGTATTCTTTGAAGAATGCTCAATTCTTTTTTCAAAGCTGCTATTTCCTGATTAACAAGTATCTGGGAATCGGAAGAATAAATTTCCGCTATAGCCGAGCCTTCTCCCAAACGTCCGCCGTCAGCCACTCTGTAGCTTACCGCACCCTGACCGTCATACTTTATAACCTCTTCATCACGAATAAATACGCCCTTGAATTTGGTTGAAGCAGTTGCATTGCTCAGCAATGCACTTTCAGTAGTATAATCGTCCTCTACGTTATTGCCGAAATAAGTCCAGACACTGAAAAAAACTACAAAAATCAAAGCAATTATAACAAACTTTTTAAGAATCTTATGGAAAATCCTGCAAACAAAAAGAAATTTCTCTCCCAAGGCAGCAGCAAGCAGCTTTAAGAACTTTGATTGTGATTGATTCATTAAACCACCGGCTTAGTCTATTTTTTCAGATGCGTCAAGAATTGAAATTGCTCTTGCAGGTACAATAGTTGAAATAGCATGCTTATAAACAAGCTGCTGTTTGCCCTCGCAGTCAAGGATAACAACATAGCTGTCAAAGCCCTTTACAACTCCCTTAAACTGAAAGCCGTTTGTAAGGAAAATTGTCACTGCAATTTTATCTTTTCTGCACTGATTAAGGAAAACGTCCTGTAAATTCATAGTCTTATTCATTTTTTTCTCCATTCTTTTGCAAGCAGTTTACTGCTTTTCTGATTTTTCTTTCATTCCAAAAATTTATCCTGACAGGATATATGTCATTATATAAAAACACATTATATATTATATCACATTTTTTTATGGTTGGCTATAACTTTTTTACATTTTTCTAATTTTTTTTCTGTTTCATCAATTTCATCTAACATAAGCCATTGAATTTGCTCATTTTTTCTAAACCATGTAAGCTGACGCTTGGCGTAACGTCGGGTTTCCTGCTTTATTTTGTCGATACATGCTTCAAGTGACTCTCTGTTTTCAAAGTATGGTATAAGCTCCTTGCAGCCAATTGCATTTGCCGCAGTTTTAAGTCCGCTTTCCTGCCAGATCGCCCTTGCCTCATCTACAAGTCCCATTTCAAGCATGAGGTCAACACGTTTATTGATTCGCTCATACAGAACCTGACGGTCACTGTATGTCAATCCAATAATCAAGGAATCGTAGTTTTTCTCCGTCATTCTGCCCTCTTGCTTAACCTGACTGAACTTTCGTCCTGTTTCATGGCAAACCTCCAACGCTCTTATAACTCTTACCGTATTATTCGGATGAATTTCAGATGCAGCTTCGGGGTCAACCTCAGCAAGTCTGCTGTGTAATGCCTCACTTCCGTTTAATGCGGCAAATTCAGAAAGCTCCCTGCGGTAATCATCATTTCCTTTGCTTTCGGAAAATTTAATGTTGTCAAGAAGTGAGGATATATAAAGTCCCGTACCACCGACTATAACAGGAAGCTTGCCTCTTTCTGTTATATCAGCAATTTTTTCCTTTGCAAGATTTACATAATCGGCAACGCTGAACGACACATCACGTTCAAGGAAGTCGATCAGGTGATGCGGTATTCCCTGCATTTCCTCAGCGGACGGTTTTGCAGTTGATATGTCCATTCCTTTATAAATCTGCATTGAATCAGCAGAAATAACCTCTCCGTCAAACTCTTTTGCAAGCTTGACTCCCATTGCCGTTTTTCCTGACGCTGTAGGCCCGACAACCGCCACTACAAAAGGTTTATTTTCATTTGCAGACAGTGGAAACCACCTCCTGAATTTAAAACAATTTTATATTTACGTTCTCTTAAACTGTCTTTCAATATTTCCTTTGGTAAGCACAAACATAACGGGACGTCCATGAGGGCAATGACGTATTTGTTCATTATAATACACCTGTTCAGCCAGCGATTGCAGTTCCTTAATGTCATTATCATCATTTGCCTTTATAGCTGATTTGCAAGCCAGTGTATGCAGTATATCGTCCATATTATGCGTCTGAGGATTTTGTTTGCATAACGCAAGATTTTCAGCTATTTCAGGAATTACCTCGTCCAAATTAAGCTGGCTGAAAAAGCTTGGTATTGCAGTTGTAATAACATAAGGACTTTCAGAAAAATCAAAGGAAAATCCCATTTCTTCAAGTCTTTCCGTATTTGACTGCAATGCGTCAATTTCAGCAGATGAAAGCAAAATTCTGTTATTGCCCATAAGCATCTGACGGTACTGCCTGCAATGATTCCCTTTCAGCCTTTCAAAAATTATTCTTTCATGTGCCGCATGCTTGTCTATCATAACTATGCTGTCATCAACCTCTGCCATAATATAATTTTTAAAAGCCTCACCTATGACTCTGATTTTCGGTTTAACCTCAGGTTCAGACCTTTTTACAGGCTCACAAACAGGTTCAGCCGCTTTTACAAAAGATGTATCAGTAAGATATTTAAAGTCCTTTAAAGCTTCATTTTCCACTATCGGACTTTTTTTCTCAATTTCTGTATTTTTTGTCTGAACACTCTCATTGACCTGTTCATTTGGAAAAAAATCGTTACTACTATTTAAACTTAAATCCGCAGGCTGTTTGGTTTCAGAATTATCAGTATCAGCTTGTCTTTCCTGCTGTTCAACCTCTATTTCCTTTTCTTCAATATTGTCAACAGATGTAAAAATAAGCTCCTGCTGAACAAAATCGTCCTGCGGTTCAGGCTCGGACGAAGCAGTCCAGTCAACAGGCTTTTTCATTTGGAACTCATAAATAAGTCCATTGTTCATAAGAGCATTTTTTACTCCGAAGAAAATAACATCTGAAATTTTCTTCTCGTCTGAAAAACGAACCTCCGCTTTTGCAGGGTGAACATTTACGTCAACTCCTACGGGCGGCAGGTCAAGCATAAGAACACACGCAGGAAACTTTCCTGTCATTATCATGTTTTCAAACGCATTTTCCAATGCCGCAGAGCATAATCTTGACTTAACATAACGTCCGTTTACAAAGAAGTTTTGAAAGGTTCTGTTTGACTTTGCATACAAAGGCTTTATAACATATCCCTTTAAACCCACTCCATTATATTCATAATTCACTTCAATAAGGTCATTGGCAAATTCACGTCCGAAAACTGCATAAATAGCTGAATAAAGCTCGCCGTCACCACCTGAATTAAACTCCAGTCTGTTATCCCTGATTAGCTTAAATGAAATCTCAGGGTGGGAAAGAGTTATCTTCTGCATGATCTGACTTACTGCATTGGCTTCCGTTATATCCTTTTTCATGAATTTCTGACGTACAGGAACATTAAAAAACAAATCCCGAATAATAATTGTTGTCCCATTCGGACACCCTGTCTGCTCGTTTGACTTCTCTACACTGCCTTCTATACAGTAGCATGTGCCGTATTCGTCCTGTACACGTTTTGTCATTACCTCTACTCTTGATACTGCCGCAACTGAAGCAAGAGCTTCTCCTCTGAATCCAAGAGTGCATATATTATCCAAATCGTCTTTATTTATGATTTTACTTGTCGCATGACGCAAAAAAGCTGTCGGTACTTCATCAGGTGCTATTCCGCAGCCGTCATCTGTTATTCGCATATAAACTGTACCGCCATGCTTTATTTCAACAGTAATATGTTTTGCACCTGCATCTATTGAATTTTCAACAAGCTCCTTTATTACGGAAGCAGGACGTTCTATCACTTCGCCTGCCGCAATAAGCTCGGATATTTCCTTGCTCAGAACATTGATTTTTGACAAAACCGCACTCTCTCCTTTCAGAAAAAATATCAGCTAAGACTGCTAAGTATATTTATTAAACTCAATGAATTTTCTTCCTGTTCGGGAAAATGTCCGCCTCCTACTTTTTTGTTTATTACCATTTTATATCTGTATTTCTTGCTGTCCGACATTCTGCCCTCTATATTTATCTTGTATGAGGGCAAAATCAGCATCTTTTTAACTTTTATCTTTTTAATAAGTCCAAACGGCATTTCATGCAGAAGTGCATCACTTCCCGCTATTGCTCTAAGTGCAGAATATTCTGCCAGATACATAGCATCTGATGATGAATTTACCGCAAGATAACCGAATTTCAGATTCCTTCCGTTGCTGAAAAAACTGCTGTTGTCAAAAAAACTCATATATACAGGATAGTTATAATCAACACCAAATGAACTAAAAACGTCATTCATCATTTCAGCATTAAATTTCATCATTGAATTTACCCCTATTTATTTTATAATCCTCATCATATCATTAAGCAGTTCTCTGCATTCACTGTCTGTCAATTCATCAATATTGGTTCTTTCAAGCATATCAAGTGCAGACTCTCTGTTTACTGAATCAAAACTTATCTGTCCTGACTCCAAATCATCTGCCTTAACCGATACAGACGCATTTTTTGCCTCCATTTCAGCTAAAAGCTCCCTTGCTCTTGAAACAACCTTTGAGGGCAGTCCTGCAAGTTTTGCAACATCAATTCCGTAGCTTTCATCAACTCCGCCGCTTACTATCTTTCGCAAAAAGCGTATTGAATCACCATGCTTCTTTACAGCAATACTGTAATTTTTTACGCCTGCCATGCTCTTTTCCAGTTCAATAAGCTCATGATAATGCGTTGCGAACAAGGTTTTACAGCCAAGCTTTTTTGATGTGCATATATGTTCAGCAACAGCTCTTGCTATACTTACACCGTCAAATGTGGAAGTTCCTCTGCCGACCTCGTCAAGTATTACAAGACTGTTCGGCGTTGCATTTTTCAGAATATCTGAAACTTCACTCATTTCAACCATAAATGTACTTTGTCCTGCTGTTAAGTCGTCAGACGCTCCGACTCTTGTGAAAATCTTATCGACAACTGATATTTTTGCGGAATTTGCAGGTACAAATGAACCTATCTGTGCCATAAGAGTTATAATTGCAACCTGACGCATATACGTTGACTTACCTGACATATTCGGCCCTGTAATAATTGACATTCTGTTATTTTTTGTATCAATATATGTATCATTAGGTACAAACATCTCATCATTAAGCATAAGTTCAACTACAGGGTGACGTCCTGCTCTTATATCAATTACACCGTCCATTGCTATATCAGGCTTAACATATTGATTTTTAACAGCAACAGATGCAAATGAACACAAAACGTCAACTGCCGCAACTGCTGAGGCTGTTTTCTGCACACTTTCAAGCTTTGTTGCAAGAAAATCTCTCACCTCACCGAATATATCAGCTTCAAGTGAAAGTGCCTTATCCTTGGCACTCAGAATACTGTTTTCGGCATTTTTCAGTTCTTCTGTAATAAAACGCTCGCAGTTTGCCAATGTCTGCTTTCTTATATATCTGTCAGGGATAAGGTCATAATATGAACGTGTTACTTCAATATAATATCCGAAAACTCTGTTAAATCCAACCTTTAAGCCTTTAATTCCTGTTTCTTCACGCTCACGCTGAGCAATTTCTTCAATTATCTCCTTGCCATGAGTCATTATGTGACGTAAATTATCAAGGCTTTCATTAAAGCCGTCCTTGATAACTCCTCCGTCCTTAACTGAAACAGGAGGCTCATCTACAATTGCATTCTCCACAAGTCCTGAAATTTCCTTTAACGTGGAAATATCATTATTGTACTTTGTAAGAAGCTTTGACTTTTCCAGCTTTGCAAGCTGTTCTTTAAGCATCGGCAATTGCAGTGAGGTTGATGAAAGTGACTTCAAATCCCTTGGAGTTGCCGTCTTATACATAACCCTTGTCATAAGACGTTCAAGGTCATAAACTCTGTCAAGAATATCCGCTGTTTCCATAAGTATAACGCTGTTTCTGCAAAGAACCTCAACAGCATCAAGACGCTCTATTATCCTTGCAGGACTCAGAAGCGGCTGTTCGATATAAGATTTAAGAAGTCTTTTTCCCATTGATGTCCTTGTAGAGTCAAGAACCCATAAAAGTGAACCCTTTTTCTCTTTATTTCTCAATGTTTCGGTAAGCTCAAGATTTCGCCTTGCATTAAGGTCGAGTCCCATAAAGGCATTTCCGCTTTGTATCGCTATTGAGGTAAAACGTGAAATTGAGGTTTTCTGAGTATCATTAATATAATCAAAAAGTCCGCAGGCTGCTGAACAGTCAGCACCGTCATGACTTATCCCCAAAGCTTCAACAGAATCAGCATTAAAAACAGCAGAAAGCATGTCTCTGTTCTTCTCAGGCGAAAAATGCTCCTCGTCTTGCAATGTAACAGAACATTCAAGACGTGTTTTTATAAAGTCTGTTACAGACTTTAAGGTAAGAAGCTCATCATTGAATATAATTTCAGCAGGCTGATAGCGTGAAAGCTCATTTATTACTGCATCCTCAGGCTTTTTGCCCTCAATTCTGGAAAGCACAGCATCGCCTGTTGAAATATCGGCAAAAGCAAGTCCGCAGTCCTCACCATGAAAATAAACAGAACAAATGAAATTGTTTTTTCCGTCATCAAGCATACTGCTGTCTATAAGAGTTCCGGGGGTTACAACTCTTATAACGTCACGGACAACTATTCCCTTTGTTTCAGCAGGGTCGGTAAGCTGTTCGCATACTGCAACCTTATAGCCGAGGTCTATGAGTTTTTTTATGTAAATATCAGCACTGTGAAACGGAACGCCGCACATTGGAGCACGTTCTTCAAGACCGCAGTCACGTCCTGTTAAAGTAAGCTCCAAGGCTTTTGAAACAGTCAGTGCGTCATCAAAGAACATCTCATAAAAATCTCCTAATCTGAAAAAAAGAATACAGCCCTCATATTTATCCTTAACATCAAGATACTGACGCATCATAGGGGATATTTTACTTCTGTCTATCTCCATTTGTGTTTAGCTCCTTTCATATTATACGGACAGCCGATAAACAGGCTGTCCGTTGCTTTAATACAATGCTGCTTTGATTTTATCAGTGACAGCCGCCGCAGGTTGAACAGCTTCCGCTGCATCCATGGCTAACCTGACAAGTATCAGGGTCTTCTCCGTTTGCACACATTGTTACGATCTGATTAACCTCGGAAATAAGCTGTTCAAGAGCATTTTTTGCTCCGTTGAAAATCATCATGTTTTGATTTGACATAATTCTGCTGTAAACGTCTTTAATATCCTCGTCAAGAGCCTTTATCATATCTGTATTTTTATCTTCCTTGCTAAGCTCCTCATTAAGAGATGTTCTTTTCTTATCAAAGTCATTGATAAGCGTCTGAAGCTCTGCATCATTATCATTGGCAGTTTTTGCAAGTGTATATGCAACATATCTTTCGTCCTGCTGAATAGCCTTTCCAAGCTCTCTGGTCATTTCAATAATATCCATTTTATTCTCCTTTTTTAACGAGTTCTCCGGCAACAGCCCAATTCATTGCATCAGTTATTTTTACATCAACAAACTGACCTATGAGTGAAGCATCACCCTCAAACTCAACTATAATAAACTCATTGCTCTTGCCCGTCAAAAAGCCTTTTTTCTTGCGGCTTTCACCGTCAGCAAGAACTCTGAGAGTCTTACCTTTAAAACGTTTATAGCTTTCTGTTGTTATTTCACGCTGAACCTCAAGCAGCCTTCTCATACGCTGACTTTTTTCGTCATCACTGATTTTGTCCTCAATTTCAGCCGCCTTTGTACCTGTTCTTTTTGAATAGATAAATGAATAAATATTATCATATCTCACTCTTTTTATAAGATCAAGAGTTTTTTCAAAATCATCGGCAGTTTCATTCGGAAAGCCGACTATAAGGTCGGTCGTAATTGAAAAATCAGCATCATAATTTCTAAGATAGTCAACTATTTCAAGATATTTTTCTGTAGTATATCTTCTGTTCATAGCAGCGAGTATTTCGTTGCTTCCGCTTTGTACAGGAAGATGAAGATGCTTTGCAACCTTTTTACACTCAATAATTGCATCAAGCAGTTCCTTAGTAGCATCTTTAGGATGTGACGACATAAAGCGTATGACAAAATCTCCCTCGATTTTGTCAAGCTCTCTTAAAAGCTGAGGGAAAGTCAGACTTTCTTTAAGGTCATTGCCATAGGAATTTACATTCTGCCCAAGCAGCATGATTTCCTTATATCCGTCAGCCGCAAGTCCTTTGACCTCTTTTATTATTTCCTCTGCTTTACGGCTTCTTTCACGCCCTCTGACATACGGAACTATACAGTAGGTACAAAAATTATTGCAGCCGAACATTATCGGAACAGAAGCCTTGTAGCTGCTTTCCCTTACCTGTTCCTGACTTTCTGAAAAGTCTGCATATTCAGCTATATCAGCAGAAAATCTTGCACCGTTCAGACAGTCAAGCAAAAGTGTGGGAAGTGAATGTATTGCAGATGTTCCAAGCACAAAATCAACCTGCGGATATGACTTTTTTATGCGTTCAACCACATGTTCCTGTGCAGTCATGCATCCGCTTATGCCTATTATAAGGTCAGGCTTCAATTCTTTAAGATGTTTCATACTGCCGACTATTCCGAGAACTCTGTCCTCAGCATTTTCACGAACAGCACAGGTATTCAGAATAATAAGGTCTGCTTCACTTGTATCCTCTGTAAATGTATAACCGATTTTTTTCAGCAGTCCTTTGATTTTTTCACCGTCAGAAACGTTGAGCTGACAGCCAAAGCTGTGAATATATGCTTTCATATTGCCCTTTTCAGCTAAAAGCTCTTTTATTCTGTTTATCTGATTTTCATTACTGTTCAATACATTCACCATGCTTTCAGGAAACTCAATTTAATAAAGTATAATCTTTATCTTATACTTTTTTAAAATACTACATTATACTACATTTTGTAATTATACCACATTTCCGACGTTTATTCAATAGATTTCATGAATTTTTCAACATAACCATAATAACTTCATTGACAAAATAATGACAATATGATAAACTATGTAATAGTATGATATAATATTTAAAGCAATACCGATTTTGTGCAGTATTGCCCTAATTAACGAAAGGAATTTGTAATAATGAACAAATCAAGAATACTTACAATAATTCTGACAGCTTTAATTTGTGTTTCAGCAGTTTCCTGCAATAAAAATTCAAATAAAAGCAGTGAAAATTCATCAAATGAAGCTTCACAATCCGCCACAGAAACAACAGAAGAGTCAGCTGAACAAACAACTGAAGAACAAACCGATGCTGAAGAAAGCACTGACAGCAAAAATGAAAGTCCAGACAATCCTTTCGGCAAAACCGCAGATATTAACGATTATTTTACTCCTGATGCTCCTGAACCTGCACTCTGGAAAGTAACAGATGATGACAGCGGAAATGTCATGTATATGATGGGAACAATTCACGTTGCTTCAGATAATGCCTTTTCTTTGCCTGATTACATCATGGACGCTTACGAAAATGCCGATGGAGTAGCAGTTGAATATGATATAAATAAACTCTCCTCCAGCCTGACTTCTCTTGCATTGTATCAAAATGCACTTCTTTACAAAGACGGCACTACAGTCAAAGACCACCTCTCATCAGAAACATATGAAAAAGCTAAAAATTACTTTGATGACCTTGGAGTTTACAATGAACAGCTTGATAAATATACTACAGGTTATTGGATTCAGCAGCTTAATATGATAATGTTTCAGAGAATGGAAAATCTTAATCTCACCGGTATAGATTCATATTTTATCGGCCTTGCAAACAAAGACGGCAAGGAAGTTGTAAGTATTGAGGAGCTTTCTGCTCAAACTGATGCTCTCAATGCATACAGTGATGACCTTGCTGATTATGTAATTTCAGATATGGTTGACAATATTGATGAAATTGAAGAATATACCCAGAGTGTTGCTGATATGTACAATTGTTGGGCAAAGGGTGATGTAGATAAGCTTCAGGAAATTGACGCTGATGAAATGGGTGAACTTCCAAAAGAGCTTGAGGACGATTATGTACAATATGAAAACATTATATTGCATAACAGAAATCAGGTTATGGCTCAGCGAGCTTCTGAGTTTATAGAAAATAATGATAATCTTTTTTACATGGTTGGTTCTCTCCATTTTGCAGGTGACCAAGGTGTAGATGACATTCTCGAAGATATGGGATATACCGTTGAAAAATTACATTAAGGCACAACACTGTACATGCTTTTTGCGGTATTTCCTTAAAAATATTATGGGGCAGATTTTTTATCTGCCCCTTTTTCTTTTATTTCAGCAGTTTTTTCATTGCCGTAACATCAAAAATATCAATAATATTATCATTATTCATATCGCCATTTGAAAAATTAACTAGACTTCCCTTTCCGAGAATATATTTTTGCAGTGTCACAGCATCGGATATATCAAATGCTCCGTCTGCATTTACATCACCTGAAACTGCTTTTTCAGTATTTACAGGTTCAATAATAAACTTTTGTCCTTCTCCTGCCCAAAACTCCCATTGGCAGATATTTGCACCATCTTCCTTGCTTACTTCATATACGTCCAAAGAGGACTTATTATCTGAAACTGCTGTCATTACAGAATATGAACCGTCCTTGTTGCAGATTATATTAAACTTCTGTGATTCTGCCCCTGTATATTCAGAAATATAGATGTTTTTGCCATTATCTCCATTACCGCTTTCAACCGTTAATGACTTGCCATGCTCATTTAGAATTACATAGTAATTATCGTCTATTGATTTTATGCTCCAGCCTTCAGGCTTGCTGCTCTGAACTACATTACCGCTGCTTTCAGCGGAAATCCATTTTCCACTGTTAATATTTTTTAAGGTGTAAATACCATCATTTACCGCAGGATATACCGGTGTTACCGACCATAGCTGACAATCTCCGCCCCAATAATTCCACTGATTAAGATTGCCGCCATTTTCAACAGACCAGTCATAAATGTCCATTCCTGCTGTATCTGCTGAACATTTTGATACAATACCATAAAAACTGCCGTTTTTTATAAATTTCCATTGCTGTGCATCACTTCCGACATAATCTGAAAGTTCAATATTCACTCCATTTTCAGCAGAATTTTCAGAAACTGTTATGCATTTTCTTTCATCAGCCATAGAAACTATTTTACAATATCCGTTATCTAAGGCAACAAACTTCCATTCCTGTTGTTTTCCGCCAAGTTTTGACCACTGATGAATATTTGTACCATTACTTGTTTTTCCGTCAGCAAGCTCAAGAACCATTCCACTGTTTTTATTGGCAACATAATATGGAACCCCGTTTAGCAGTTCCGTATCTCCTATATAGACTTCACTGCTTGAAGCTTCAGCACTTTCTGCATTGTAAACAATACTGCTGTTTTTATTTGTATAATCAATCACTTTTTCACGCTCTATATCACTGCCTGCTGCTGTATTTTTTACACCCCATACAGTCTGATTATTACTGCCGACTGCCGAAAAAGCCATTACCTTTTTATCAGTACCGCTTTCATCATGGATTCCCATAAAATAGCCGTAATACTTCTGTCCGCTTATGGTAATTTCAGCCGCTGAACTATCGTCTGCCTGACTCCATGTTCCTGATGCAGAACCGCTTACAGTACCGTCGTCATTCAATGTTATAATCGAATACTCATGAATTGCAGAGCTTGTATCATTACCATGATTTATAAATTCATATTCTCCTGTAATATCATTTGTATTATAGCCTGTTTCAGACATCTTATCGCCGCTGTATTCATAAGGTGCAACAACAGGCCAGCCCTCACTGTTAAAGTACATAGAGTGAACCCTGACTTCATGATATTCTGTGCCGTCATTAAACCTTACATGATTAAACAAGTACCATTGACCGTCATCATCTTTTAAAACAGAATTATGACCGCACGCCATATATGCAGTGGAAAGTGAACTGAACTTATGGTTGCCCATTACTTTAAGTCCAACACTGTCAAGACTCGTAGATGCCTCCAAAACAGCAGGCTTGCCTGCTGCATCATAAAATGGGCCTAAAGGATTATCTGAACGGAATACTCTCATGTTATATCCACCGTCCGAGAAAAGTCCGCCATATGTCGTCCATAGGTAGTAATATCCTGTATCTGCATTATACTCAATAAACGGACCTTCTCCTGATTTATAATATCCGCCTGAAATTTTAGTGCCGAAATAACTGTCTACCATTCTTCCATCAGCGGTTTTTCCTGTTTCAGGGTGTATACATCTGCCTGTTTCAGGATTCATCTCAAGAGTAAATATTCCTCCTGACCACGAACCATAGCACATATACATTTTTCCGTCAGTATCATAATAAATTGTTGGGTCTATTGCATTCGGGTATAGATAATTATTGTAATTTGAACTTGAAAACCAATCTGAATTATATGTAACTTCTCCTGCATCAATCAATTCATCAATATTTGTAGACGTATATTTTCTGTTTACGTTTTTTGTCGTACTCGTTGCATAGCTGTCATTCTCAGTAAATCCGGAGTAAATCAATGTGTCTACAAATTCATACGGCCCTTCCGCACTTTTTGAAGCTGCAAATGCAATTACAGAACGCATATATGTTGACGAAGTACAAAAATACATCAGATATGCACCCCTTGAACCGTCTTTGTTAATGTAATCGGGATTATATATTACGTCAGGAGCCCAAACGGCATAGCCTCCAACGCAATCCTCCAAGTCCTCTCCTGCCCAATCAAATGCACCCTTTAAATTTTGTGAAAGGTCACCAAAAAGCACATTGTTGTTTTTAGCATAGCCATTTGCAAAGCTGGTCCAATTTTGCAGGTCTGCTGACTTTGCCGCTTCAATATGAGAACCGAACACATAATACGTTCCTGTTTGTTCATCTTTGAAAACAGACGGATCATGAACCGATACTCTGCTTTTGCTTTCAGCAGCCAATGCAGATTTCTGATTTGTGTTTTCCGTAATGCCTGCACTTAAAACAAATACTGCTGCAAGAATTACAGATACTGCTTTTTTAAACTTCATAACAACTCTCCTTTTCAATAGTAATTCACCTAACTTCCTTGATAATATTATATTAAAATTTAAATGACTTGTCAATGATTTTTGTAATATTACACTCAATAAACAAAAAGACACTGTACTAAAGATAATACAATACTTTAGTACAGTGCCTATAATTCAGATTGTTGAATTTTCAACAGCTGCATTGCTTTCCTTTTTAACTGAATACTCCTGAAAAGCCATTATGAAAAATGCAGCAAACAGCGGTAAAAATCCCATAAACGAACTCTGTATTCCAAACAATTTATATGAAATATATGAGTAGATTACCCCTATATGATAATACAAAAGGGTTAATCCAAAAAACTTTGCCTGTTCAAGCTGACTTTCGTCCTTGTTTATGCAGTAACTTGTAAATCCCGAAACAGCCATTCTTAAATTATTTGTTGAAAAAATAGTCGAGCTTGAAAAGCGTCCTGCATTTATAAATGAGCTCCACTGAAAAGCCGTAACAAAGAAAATCGGATAAAGCGACATGATATAATCCATGTCAGCAGGCAGAAATGCAAGGGCAATCAAACAACAGCCATCCAGAAATATACTCAGCTTGCGAACATTAACAGATGTTTTATTTTTTATAGTTACAAAAAGAACAATGGAAAATACATATATTAACAATGCAATTATTCTTATAAAGCTTTCCTTAAACGAATGTCCCAATATATCAGAAATAATTATAATCATATTTGACGTTGCGGAAGAACCAAAATTTTCATGTCTGTTCAAAAGTGCATAAGCACCCAAAAAGCCTCCGACTGATGACATAACATGATGTATAAGCTCATCATTATTTGTTTTAAGCTCCATAAAACTCTCATCTCCGAAAATAAAAGCCTGCACTAAAAGAAAATGCATGATGCGGTTTCATTAGTACAGGTTGTAGAAAAATTATTAGGAAAACACCGTGCAAATCCTTTTGACGTTCTTTGTGTGGTGTTGCTTTAAAAAAACGCATAAAAAAATCGTCTTTACAGACGATTTAAATGGTGCGAGTGATGGGACTTGAACCCATACGTCCTGCGACACACGCCCCTCAAACGTGCCTGTCTGCCTATTCCAGCACACTCGCAACTTATTATTTACAGTCTTTATTGTTCCTGTTCCCTGACTGCTTTATTATTATATCAAAACAAAAGTCATTTGTCAAGCGTTTTTTGAAATTTTTTTGAAAAAAATTTATTTTCATTTAGTTTTCAGCTATATACCGTTGTTTTGTCTCAAAAAAAATCACAATGCAGTACCATAAAAAGTGTATGATACTGCATTATAATCGTAAGCATTATAAATACATACTTCTGGCACGATGAACCTCGTCTATAAACTGCCTTTCCAACTGCGTAAGCTTACAGCCTTTTTTCCTGACTAAAACGTCACGATATTTTTTGTTGTTTGCACCGCAGCTTTTCTGAACAAGATTATGCTTATAAAGCAGTGGCTGCGGTATAGGTGAAACCCACATAAAAGTTTGCGGTACATTTTCCAGAAGTACAAACTGACTTGCCCTTTCAAATATAAAAATTCTTTTATTCACATATTCAGAAAGCTCTGCCTTCATTACGTCATTAAGCGGCAGAGACGGAACATACGGATCAGAATGAGTAATTTCTATATAATCTGATAAATCTGAAAGCTCTATATCTTCTTTTACAGCCAATTTGCTCTTTTTTGAAACAAGAAGAACATAAGTAAACTCTGTTATGGTTTCCGCTTCCAGATTTTTTTCGCTGAACAAGTTATTGAAGTATTTATCAAATGTTGACTGATAACGTATTATGGCAAGTCCACAGTTGCTGTTGAGCAGGCTGTTTATCGCCGTCATTGAATTTGTTTCTTTATAATATATTTCTGCGGGATCATTTATGTCAATATATTCAGCAAACCTTGAAAGTGCAAAGGATATATAGCTTGCTCTTGGAACACACACAGAAAGCTTCTGCTTTCTTCGTCCTTCCCTGCGATAAATATCTTCTATTTCATTAACCTGATCCACAACCTTTTTGGCATATGACAAAAACTCCTCACCCTCAGGTGTAATCGTTATCCCTTTGGAATTTCTGTTAAATATAACAATACCCAGACTTTCTTCAAGCTCTTTGATGGCTCGGCTCAGATTAGGCTGCCCCATATACAAGACCTCTGCCGCTTTGCTTATCGACTTGGTTCTTGCTATTTCTACAGCATACTTCAAATGCATTAAATTCATATTATCACTTCCGTAAAACAGACAATTTTTAAGGCAACACTGCATAAAGCTTGGGCAACACCGTACAAAGCACGTCAAAAGACTTTGCAGGGCATTGCCTTATAAGAAAACAGGTTCTATATTAACCAAGCTTTTGAAATTCCAAAGGAATACTTTCATTAATGATATTATTAATAATATCCCAGCTAAAATCAGGATAATTTCCTCTTGGAACTGCATAAGGGATTCCATGACTTGCTGCAAGCTCAGGAGTATACATATTGTAAGGATAAATTCTCATATTTGAAAAATTACCGTCATCATAATGAACAATAGTAGGGATAGCACCCACATTTTCTATTCTTGCATCATTTGTTGCACCGTCTATTACTATATCAAAATCAGCTATTTCTCCGACAAGATTGAAATTATCAGTCTGTGCACAAATAAAGTTACCCATAGAATAGAAAACAAATCCCTGTGTGCCGTCATCTCTTGTAATCCATTCCATTGTTTCGGCAGTATGAGTATGACAGCCCAGTATTACATCTGCTCCCCAGTCAACCATTTTCTTTGCAAGGTCTTTTCTATCCTGAGAAACTATATTTGTATCCTCAACGCCCCAGTGAGCAGAAACAATTACTGCATCTGCAAGCTCCTGTGCCTCTTTTATCTGGCGTTCAATAACGTCCTCCTCTGAATTCATAATGACTCTAAGAGATGAATCCTGCGGAATTGAGAAACCGTTAAGATGTTCCGCATAAGCAAGAAAGGCTACTTTTACGCCATTTACATCACGAACCCTGATTGCATCGGCGTCCGCCTGATTGAGATATGCTCCAAGAACAGTAATATCATTCGTCTTTGCTTTTTCATTCCAGAAGTTTATTGATTCTTCAAGTCCAGATGCCCCCATATCCAGAACGTGATTATTCGCCATTGTAAAAACATCAAATCCAAGGTCAATAACAGCGTCAGCGACCTCCGGAGGTGAATTGAAGGTTAAAACACCGCCGCAAGCTCCTGTTACGGCGTTGCTCTGTGAAATTACCGTTTCCTGATTAAGGATTGCCACATCTGCACCCTCTATAATACTTCGGACATTTTCATAAAGCGGAGCAAAATTATAATTTTCACCGTTTACTGCATACGCTTCGGCATTTTTATAAACCGAATAATGTATAAGATTATCCCCGGCAGCAGAAACATGAATCCGCTTGTCCTCAGCCACAGGAACAGCCTGCTCCTCCGCAGAAACAGCTTCTGTCTGCACCTCAGAATTAAAAGATGTTGATTCAGTTCCGTTTTTCACTTTTTTTACAGTATTTGTTCCACAGCCTGTGATTAGTGCGGAAGTCAAAACTGTAAAAGCAATCAGCAATGATTTATATATTTGTTTTTGTTTCATTTTTCTCTCCCGTTTCATTTTTTAACTGGTTGTATTATAACGCATGATAAGAAAAATGTCAAGATTTATACTTCAGGCAAACAAAAAGTACCGCACAATATTTGTGCGGTACTGAATTTACAGTAATATTCATATCCATATCGCAAGCAGCCCTGTTTCATAATTGAGCATTGCCCCTGAATATGAATTCCACATAGAAGCGTCATCACCTGTATAAATTATTGCATTATCAAGGTTATCAGTTATATTTGCAACCTTATAAAGACGTTCATATACATGCATTGGAAGTTTTTTAGGACAGTTCAATCTCCATTTTTCTTCTTCGGGATATTCTTCTGCATATTTTTGATATAATTCATCTGTCCTGTTTTCGTTCTGTGTATATGTATACGAAGAATTTAGTGAAATAACGGATTCATATTCTTTAAGTGCTTTTTCATCAGTATGAATAAACAAATAGCAATATGGTCTGTAATCCTGAGCAGGAATACAACCCTCTGTTCTGAAATAATAATCAGAAACATTTTCATACAAAAACTTCGGGAGCATTTTATCAACCGATGATTTTACACCATTAGCATATATAAATCTTTTTGCAGGATACATCAACTTATTATTTTCAAAATTCAAGCATATAACCGGTGATAAATAAGCTGATATCATCAATGTCAAACCTACTATTCTTGACAGCCACAGGAACTTATTATATCTGAAATTAAAATACGTTTTTTGGTAAAACAAAAGCACTCCCAACAAATATACAAACCAGCCCCCAAATGCCATTGGAAATGATACCCCCATAGTATATACAAGGAAAAAAGCACCGCCAAGTATAAATAATGCTGCATATATAACAATTATAAGACTGTCAACTGTTGAAAAGCGTTTATAAACATGCACTTTTTCATTTGACTTCATATAATTCACCCCACATAATTACTGTATCAGATTATCCCTTATCTGTATCATTATCAGCAGCTTCCTCATCGAGAATACTCTCGTATCCATCTTCAAATTCAATGCTTTCTTCTGTTTTTTCAGACTCTTTTTCCTGAATCGGAGCTTTTTTGCCTTTTCTCATTACAACAACTGCAATTACAACAGCCAGAATAACTAATCCTGAACAAATAATAATAAATGCAGCTTTTTTAAGACTGAAATCAATGGCATCATATTCAAGTCCGTTTGACTTTGCATACTTTTCAGCGGCTGAATCAGAATATACGCTCATTTTAAAATTTCCATTCTTATCAGCACCGGAGCCGTCTGATTTAGAGTTGAATCCTAAAGCATACTCGCCTATTTTTTCAACGCTTTTAGGAACACTTACATTTTCAAGTGCAGAACAATCAAGAAATGCTCCGCTTCCGATTTCTGTAATACCCTCAGGAAATGTAACGCTCTCAATTGAACTGTCCTTCCAAAAAGCACCGGGATTAATTTTCTTTAATGTAGAAGCAAGGCTGACTGTTTTTAAGTTTTCACAATTGCTGAAAGCATAATTTCCTATTTCAGTTACACCCTCAGGAATTACTATATCTGTAAGTCCGCTGCAATAATTAAACGCACCCTCAGGAATTACTGTAACAGCCTTTGAAATTGTTACCGTTTCCATATTTAAACAGCCTGAAAAGGCATATTCGCTGATTGATGCAACTGTATCAGGAATAACAACATTTTTTGATACTCCTCCTGCTGCCGCAGTATAGAGTGTTGTTTTATCTGCTGTATAAAGAATATTATCTTCTACTGTATAAGCTTCATTTTTTTCATCTAAGGTTATTTCCTTTACACTGTAACAGTTCATAAATGCACCGCTCCCCAATGCATTTAATGAATCAGGCAGCTCAAGTGATTTAAGGCAGTAGCAGTCCTTAAACGCAAATGCGTCAATAGAGTCCACACTGTCAGGAATATCAATTTCTGTAAGTGATGAACATGAGTCAAAAGCACTGTAGCCTATATATGTCAGCGACTCAGGCAGTGTAATATCCATGAGATATTGGCAATTATAAAATGCTCCTGTAGGGATAGACTCGATTTCGGCTTCAGGATCTATTTCAACCTTCATAAGTCCTGTACAGCTCATAAAAGCATAGTCGCCGATAGTTTTAACCGTTTTTGGAATGGATACAGATTCAAGTTTTGTACATTCCTTAAATGCTGATTTATCAATTGAAATAACTGAATATCCATTTACAATTTCATTGATTTTTACAGAGGTTACAGTCGGTTCACAGCTTTTTACCGAAATTCCGCCGTCCACATATTCGTAAGTCAGAACGCCGTCAGAAATTGTATCTCCGGAGCTTTCCTCTGCAAAAACAGATGCGGCAGACATTGATGATATTGACAAAACTGCTGCCGCAGCAGCTGATATAAGCCTTTTTAACTTCATATTACGTTTTCCTCCTGCCTAGTCAATTTTACTTTCGCTGTTTTCAGTTTCTTCAGCACGTTTCTGCACTGCCAAAGCTGCTTGCTTTTTAGCTTCTTCAATCTGCTTTTCCGCACTGTTTTTCTTTATTTTTTTCGTTGTAAATACAGCAATTAACGCAATAACACCTGCTGCTAAAGCTGACGCAACGGTAATTGCAAAGCCTTTATTTACATTCACTCCGAAAATGCCGTATGTATTTGTAACACATTCAAGTCCGCAATTTTCTGCATATTCAGCTCCCTTTGTATTTTTGTTTGCATAAATTTTAAATCCTTCAACAGCAACAGCTGTTTCCTGTTCGGAATCATAAATAAATCCAAGAGCCGAAGCACCTATTTCAGTAATATTATCACCAAGTCTTACCTTTTTAAGAGATGAGCAGTCATAAAAAGCATAGTCTGATATAACCTCAAGCTTTTTAGGAAAATTGATTTTCTTCAATGAAGTACATCCGTCAAAAGTCTTTTCTCCTATTGACTTCATGTTTTTGCCGAGCTTTACCGTTTCCAGTGATGTACAGCCTGCAAATGTTCCGTCAGACTTTGTAACAAGTGCAGTTACACCATCAGGAATTGTAATGCTTTTAAGCCCTGTACAATAGCTGAACGCATCTTCTTTAATCTCGGTTACATTATTAAGGTCAATTGAGGTAAGGTCAGAAGCATCAAGAAAAGCAAATTCCGAAATTGTTTTTACACTGTCGGGAACTTTATATGATTTTGACTTGATTCCAAGAGGGTATTTTACTAATGTTTCCTTTTCAGCGTCAAACAGAATACCTCCGTCAGAACTGTAGGCTGTATTTCCGTCAGCAACTTCTATTGACACAAGAGATGTACAATTTGCAAATGCATTATCGCCTATAATTTTGCATGATGCAGGAATGATAATGCGTTCAAGTGAAGTACAGCCTGAAAAAGCTTCGGCTTTAATTTCTTCAAGTCCCTCAGGCAGAACGATTTCCTTTAAGTCCTCACAGCCTGAAAAAGCCATAATATCAATCATCTTTACTGAATCAGGAATTACTATTTTTGAACAGTACCCCTGATAAAATGCACCGCCGTAAATTTTTGTCACCGGACAGCCCTCAATCTCTGACGGTATTTCAGGAACATCAACAGCAAAATCACAGTAAGTAATGTATGCCTCTCCGTCTACAATTGCATATTTAAAATATCCGTAATCAGAGGATTCAAGGCCGTCATATGTTTTATCGTTGCCCTCACCCTCTATAAAGGTGAAATTATTGGAGTATTCATAATCCTCGTCACTTTCAGTACAGTAAACCTGTGCAGCAGAACCGGCAGTACCATAAATTTTAAAATCAGGTATTGCCTCAAGATTTTCGTCATATCCAAATGCACAGTAACCTATTTCTGTAACAGATGCAGGAATCGTAACACTTTTAAGAGCTGTTGCGGCAAAAGCGTTCTGACCTATATCAGTAAGATTTTCAGGGAGATTAAGCTCTGCAAGACCGGAACAGCCTGCAAATGAGCCTCCGCCTATATATGTAAGGCTTTCAGGGAAAATCGGATTATCAAGTGAAGTACAGTAAGAAAAAGCAAAGTCCTCAATGTTTACAAGGTTGGTTTTACTTAAATCAACATCATTAAGAGCAGCATTGTATGATACACCATGACGTTCTATAGTTACAAGACTTTCAGGAAATGTTATCTTTTTCAGCTTTGTTTCATAAATTGCAGAAGTTCCTATTGTTTCTACTGTTGACGGAATGACAAATTCAGTATCGTCCTTTGCTGTAGGATAGTTTACAAGCACTGTTATGTCCTGATTATAAAGAACTCCGTCAAGAGATTTGAACTGCTTATTTCCCTCACTTACTTTAAATTCAGTCAAAGCATAGCAGTCAGTAAAGGTGTTTTCTCCTATTTCAACAATATTATCTCCGATTGAAACAGAAGTTACTCCCGTATTGTTATATGTATCCTTTCCCAATGAAGTTACATTATGTCCGTCAAGAGTTTCAGGAACAGTAACGGCTGTTTCACTGCCTCTGTATTCTTCAAGGCAAACTGTATCATCATCATTTAAAGTATACGCATAATCACCAGATACGATAAGTTCATCATCTGCAAATACATTTATATTAACAGGACAAACTGATGCAGTAAGAACTGCTGACATCACAAAAGCATACGCTTTTTTTCTATTCATTTTTATTCCTCCATATTATAAAACAGATAAAACCCGGTGTAAAGCAGGCAAGCTGCCCTACCCCCGAGTTTTTTTAGGAATCTTTTTGGGGCAAAGCCCTGAATGTGTATGATACATTATATCACAGTAAACTGAAAAAATCAATAATTACACTAAATTTTCATCTTTCGGCTCATTTACGGTACAAAGGTAACACCGCACAAAGCATATCAAAAAAATTTCTATCTGATATTGACATCTGCTGAAAAATATGGTATCATAACTGTATTAGTTGAACTGATACAGTTATTACGATAAAGGAGGGTTGTTATGTTTACAATTGATTTGATGAGCCGTACACCTATTTATGAGCAGATTTACAGAAAAATAATTGTACTTGTTATCAAAGGGTCGTTAAAGGAAAATGACCAGATTCCAAGCGTAAGGAGCTTTGCTAAGGATACGGGGGTTAATCCCAATACTGTTTCAAAGGCATATCAGGAGCTTGAACGAAACGGTATAATCTATTCACTTGCAGGAAGGGGCAGCTTTATTGCCAAACCTGATATAAAGTTTCTAAAGTCCTTTGTTCTCTCTGACTTTGATAATGTTGTGGAGGAAGCTCTGAAAAACGGCATTACGGCAGATGATCTGAAAAAACGAATAACAGAAATAACTGATAAGGGGGCTGCAAAATGATTGAATTAAAGCATACAACAAAGCTGTTTGACAGCTTTACGGCACTTAATGATGTTAATCTCACAATAAAAAAAGGAACTGCATTCGGACTTCTTGGTTCAAACGGTGCAGGAAAATCCACAATACTAAGACTGCTTTCAGGAATATATAAGCAGGAAGAAGGGAATGTCTTAATAGACGGCAAACCTGTTTATGATAATGTTGAGATTAAACAGCGTGTATTTTTTATAAACGATGAAACTGTACAGTTCGGTTCATTTACACTCAAATCACTTAAAAATTATTACAAGAGCTATTATCCTAAATTTTCAGAGAAAATTTTTGAATCTCTGAGAACTAAAGTAAAGCTGCCTTTGGACAAGAAAATCAATACCTTTTCAAAAGGAATGAAGCGTCAGGCAATTGTTATAATCGGTCTTGCCTGCTGTACGGACTATCTTTTCCTTGATGAAGCATTTGACGGTCTTGACCCTACCATGAGAATTATAGTAAAGCATATGCTTGTAGATGCTATGATTGACCGTAATCTTACTACTGTTATTTCATCACATAATCTCAAGGAAATAAATGAAATCTGTGATACGGTCGCTCTTATCCATGACGGCAAAGTTGTATTTTCAAGAGAGCTTGATAATATTAAAAGTGATATACATAAAATTCAAATTGTATTTCCTCCTGAACCTGACGGTTCTCCAAAGGATATCACAAAGGCTGAGCTTGAAAAAATCGGACTTGAAATTCTCCATTTTGAAAAGAATTTAAGTGTTTATAACATTATTGTAAAAGGTGATGAGGATACATTAAAAGCAGCATTTGCTCCTAAAAGACCTGTTGTTTTTGATATTGTACCGCTTACTCTTGAAGAAATATTTATTTATGAATTGGAGGTGCTCGGATATGACAGCAGCGACATCAACTCTTAAAAAGAGCTTTTTTAAAACACACTTTAAAAATACAATCCTTGAAAACAAGAAGTTTCTTTTCATTGTTTCTGTTCTCCACCTTATAGGTTATCCGGTTATTGCATTTACTATCCGCTATTACAGCGAACATCCGGACAACACTGATGAAAGCTATGCAATTGCATCATGCATTGCACTTGCAATCGCAATTTTATCAGGAGCAATTATAGCGATATCAATTTTTAATTATCTGTATAAAAAGTCAACAGTCGATATGAATTTATCCCTGCCGCTTACAACAAGGCAAAGATTTTTATCCGAATATTTGGCAGGCTTGACTATTTACATTGTTCCTGCAATTATTGGCGGACTTATCGGTACTGTAATACTGCTTACAGGCAAACACGAACTAATGGAGGTTGTAAAATACACCATATATATCGGCTCTATAGTAATTATAGGTATGATATTGTATTATTCTCTGACCGTTCTCATTCTCAGCTGCTGCGGCAGTTTGTTTGAAACAATATTAAGCACGCTTCTGATAAATGCAATGATTCCTGCTTCAATATATCTGCTTTCTTATACTATTATTTCAAACGATTCATTCGGCTTATCTTCAAATTCACTGTTTTTAAATCAGATATTTATATCAAGTCCTATAGGAAACGCTGCCTTTATCATCTATTTTTTTGATAATGTAAATATGTATGGTAATGTAAATACAAATCTTTATGTTCATTGGCTTATTCCAACATTAATCTTTACGGTTTTAATAGTTTTATTATCTTATTTCCTCTATAAAAAAAGAAAAGCTGAACAAGTTTCAAAGCCATATGTATATAAGTTCATTTATTATGCTATACTGTTTTTTGTTACGTTCTGCATTATAAGCATATTCAAAGTAAGCACAGGTTCAAGTGACTATACCGCTCAGACAGATTCTACTCCGATAGATGCTTCATTCTTCCCTGCTGTTATGTGCAGCGGCATTGTGTTCTTTATTATGGAGATAATTTCTAACAGAGGCTTCAAAAAATTCTGGCTTTCAATCCTAAAATTTGCAGGAACAATAACATGTATCTATGCGGTTTTACTGCTGTGTCATGCAACAAACGGATTTGGAGTAAACAAATATGTTCCGCTTGAAAGTGCTGTTGATAATGTCATCATTGACTTTGACAATACTTCCACATATAATTTACCTATTAGAAACAAGCATACAATTCATGACGTAGTAAGTCTTCATGAAAAAGTAATTAAGGAAAAATATGAAGATAAAAATACATCTCATAAAGAAATCCCTGAAAGTGAACTCGATCAAAGAATAAAGAATGGTGCTTTGGCAACATATAACAGAAATGATATCTCAATAACCTATTATTTGAAAAATGGTTCTATACTTACAAGAGAATATAATGTTTCTGATGAACAAATGGAACAGCTTTACGCAAGCATGATGACAGGCAGAGATTACGCTGAATACTGTTATCATAAATTATCGTATTCATTTGCATTCCGTGTTGAAAACGATAAAAATGCAAGAAATATAGAGATTTACAACAAAATTAACCAAAAAATATCGACCACGAAATTAACTGTTGATGAATTTTCAAAACTTATAAAGGCTTATAAAAATGACATTGAAAATATGTCAGCAGACTCATTTTACACTGATAAAATCATAGGAACTATAGATTTAGAATATCCTATAAGAGAAAGCTTTATCAACACACTGAACTTCCTTGAAGAATACTGTAATATATCAATTGATGATTTTGAAGTAACAAGTCTTGGTGACAACAATACTGTTGCTATCTTTAAAGATGTTGTTCAGATTGTTAAAGGAAATTATGATAAGTATTGTTATGATGATTATTATAATTCATATGCTCAAAGCAGCTATACTATACTTTCAAAATATATTTCTCTATGCGATAATTCGCCAAAATCCGTTGCTGAATACAGCAGGGACAGCATTGTTAACGAAATTGTTAACAAAAAGGAATTTATTGATCTTCTTAATAATGCATCAGTTTATTATGATAATGATGAAATTGGCGGAATTATAGTTGTAAACAATCAGATATTATATCTGTCCCCTGAATATAAAGAAAGAGTAGAAAAGCTCTATAATCAGCAGCCTGAACTTCTCTATTGGGATAACATGAATGTTTTTGTTGATGAAAATGATAATCTTAGATATGATGATGATGAAAACAGAGCCCATTTCATTTATGCAGATAAACAAATAGGAATTTACCATGACGGAAACGGATATTATCATTATGAAAATAATAAAAAAGTATATTTTAAAAGCATGAACAAAGAAAGATAAATATAACAAGGCAGCATCACAATCTTAATGATGCTGCCTTTAACTTTATCTGTTTAATACTTTATTGAGGTCGTTTTCAGGAGTATCTACCGGAGTGAGATTATATTTTTCAACAAGTGTATTAAGAACTCCCTTAGATACAAATGCAGGAATGGTTGGTCCAAGATACATGTTTTTTATTCCAAGATATAAAAGAGTCAGCAGAATGCAAACTGCCTTTTGTTCATACCATGAAAGGACAAGCGTCAGCGGCAAATCATTAACAGTACAGTTAAATGCCTCTGCAAGTGCCAAAGCTATTTTTATTGCACTGTAAGCATCATTGCACTGACCACAGTCTAAAATTCTCGGAATACCGTCAATATCACCTAAATCAAGGTCATTTAATCTGTATTTTCCGCAGGCAAGTGTAAGGATAATCGTATCAGGAGGAGTAAGCTTAGCAAAATCGGTATAATAGCTTCTGCTTGGTGAAGCACCGTCACATCCGCCTATAAGGAAAAAGTGCTTGATTTTTCCGCTTTTTACAAGCTCAATAATTTTTTCAGCATGTTCCAATACGGCATTATGTGCAAAGCCTGTAGTTACAGTATGTCCTCCGTTCATGCCTGTCATAAATCTGTCCTCATCATAGCCGCCGCATTCAATCGCTTTTTTTATTACAGGTGTAAAATCCTTATCGTCACCTATATGAACCAGCTCAGGATATGAAACTATTGATGTTGTAAACACCCTGTCGCAATAGCTCTGACGAACAGGCATAATGCAGTTTGTGGTAAATAAAATCGGGGCAGGTATATTATGAAATTCCGACTGCTGATTTTGCCAGCCTGTACCAAAGTTGCCTTTAAGATGCGGATACTTTTTTAATTCAGGATAACCATGTGCAGGCAGCATTTCACTGTGAGTATAAATATTTATTCCCTTACCCTCAGTCTGTTCAAGAAGAAGCTTCATATCATGCAAATCATGTCCGCTTACAACTATAAAAGGACCTTTTTCAATTGTAAGAGGTACTTCCGTAGGAACAGGATTACCATAAGCTCCTGTATTTGCACTGTCGAGCATATCCATGCATTTCAGATTTACCTTTCCGGTTTCAAGTACAAGCTCCAACAGCTTATCAGGATTATCTTCACTGTCGATTGCTCTTAGTGCCTTATAGAAAAAGTCATTTACCTCATCATCTGTTTTACCTAATACAAGTGCGTGGTAAGCATACGCTGCCATACCCTTTATACCAAATAAAATGAGAGATTTTAATGAGCGTATATCTTCATGGGCGTCCCACACATTATTCATGTCATAATCTTCAAAGCGTTCGGAACTTATATGTCCTTTTTCTTTTTCAATTTCTGTTTTTATCTTTTTTATTGTTTCATTATTGAAATTTACGTTTGTAATTGTCGTGAAAAGTCCTTTTAAAACGAGTCTGTCTGTATTTTCGGTTTTGCGTCCCGACTGTTCAGCATTTGCAAGAGCTATTAATGCTCCGACAATTTCGTCCTGATAATTTGAAGTGTCCGCCTTTTTACCGCATACCCCTACCTTTCCTTCACAGCCTGTATTGTGTGCTGTTTGCTGACATTGAAAACAAAACATCTCATTCATTATTCTACCTCCGAAAAATTTGTTTTTCTATGTGATTTGTGCAGTATTTCTCTGAATAGTATATACTTATTATGCCAATTACAGAAAAATATATTCACTCCACTAAACAGTAAAGGCAACACCGCACAAAGCACATCATAAACTTGCAAATTTTCCGT
>DJPR01000012.1:39961-41051 GCA_002438605.1 Ruminococcus sp. UBA6407 | reverse complement strand
CGTTTCTGACATGCCATCTTTGTGCGGTGCTGCCTAAAAAACATAAAATGAAACACGAGAAAATGAGAGAAAACGAGAAAATCAAAGAGAAATAAAGCGGTGAGGGGATATAGATTAAAAAAATGTGTTTTTTGCTCTTGACTTTTTTTTTCACAGCATGTATAATTAATCTTGCGTTGTCGGATAGTTGGAGTTTTTTAAGCAAATGATGCTTTAAAGGATATTTAAGATTGTGTAATAAACAGTCTGCTCCACTTCGGCGAAAATATTATAATGGAGGATTACAATTATGTCAACTACTATGCCAAAGGCAAAAGAAGTAAGCCGTTCATGGTATATATTAGACGCTGAGGGTAAATCTCTCGGTCGTGTAGCTGCTAAGGCTGCTCATATTCTCAGAGGTAAACATAAGCCAACTTACGCTCCTCACGTTGATTGCGGTGACCACGTTATTATAATTAACTGCGATAAGGCTGTTCTCACAGGCAAGAAGCTCGAACAAAAGAACTTCTACTGGCACACAGGCTGGATCGGTGGTCTTAAGGCTAAGAGCTATAAGGAACTCATGGCTAATGAAGCTGATAAGGCTATGACAATCGCTGTTAACGGTATGATCCCTAACACCTCACAGGGCAGAGATCAGATGAAGCGTCTCAGAACTTACAAGGGTACAGAACACAAGCATGAGGCTCAGAAGCCTGTTGCTTATGAATTATAATAAGGAGGCTATCTAAATGTACGAATCAAAGGTAAAATACTTTTACGGAACAGGCAGAAGAAAGCACTCCGTAGCTAGAGTAAGAATTTATCCGGGTAATGGCAACATTACAATTAACGGCAGAGGTATTGATGATTATTTCGGTCTTGAAACTCTCAAGCTCATCGTTCGTCAGCCTTTAGCTCTCACTGATAATCTCGAAAAATTTGATATCGTTTGCACTGTCTGCGGCGGCGGTGTTACCGGTCAGGCCGGTGCTATCAGACACGGTCTTTCAAGAGCTCTTCTTGAATATGATGCTGAACTTCGTCCGGTTCTTAAAAAGGAAGGTTTCCTCACTCGTGACCCAAGAATGAAGGAAAGAAAGAAGTA
>DJPR01000012.1:0-39938 GCA_002438605.1 Ruminococcus sp. UBA6407 | reverse complement strand
TACGGTCTCAAAGCAGCTCGTCGTGCTCCGCAGTTCAGCAAGCGCTGATTACTCGCAATTTTACAGCCCAAAAGGCTCAAAAGCCCTGGAAAATCAAAGTTTTCCGGGGCTTTCTTATATCCGTTGCGGTGATGGCTGAGAGGTGTTAGAACAGACAAAACTTGAACATAAGAGTATAATGTAGATGGACATTTAATAAAAATAACATGATTTTATATTTATAACGAATCAAACAATCATGTAATATGAAAAGAACAGCGGCAGAAATATCGCTGTTCTTTTTTATCAACCAGATTGAGTACAATCTCTCTCATAAGTAAGTGAACGTTGATAGGAAGATTTATTTTTGTGCAGACCAATTATGTACACGGTTTCTCATTAGTATTTATAAAAACAAGCAATATAATCTAAATATGTATTAGCATAGTGTACTATAATAAAACGTTATTGTTGTGCAATTGTACAAATGTAACATAAATTTAACATTACTTAGATATTATGTATTGATTTTTTGTTTTAGTAATGTTAAAATCAAATTATAAAAAAATAATAAATTACAACATGATAGGGTGATGAAAAAATGAAGAATTGGTTTTAATTTTGAAAGTTTACTATACATACAAAACGAAGGAGGATTATATCATGAAAGTTAAAAAAACTTTAACTATATTAATATGTACAGTTATTGGTGTGTCATTAATATTTAATACAAATTCAGGAAGTTATGCATTAGGAAAAGAGCCGATTGAAATTATTTCAAAGCGTTCTGAATATGAAAAGCATTTTGATAATGGTGATGGTACAATTACTGCTTTTGTTAACAAGGCTCCTTTACATTATTCAGACAATGGTGAGTGGAAAGAAATTGATAATACTCTGATTCCTGATAATTCTGGAAACTATGTTAATAAAAATAATTCTATGAAAGTAACGCTTTCATCCGAAACATACCTGATTTCTTATAAAGATATTGACACAACTAATATTGATGCTGAATCAGAAAAAAAGCGTGCTGAATACCTCGCTGAGCTTTATAAGCAGGACTTAACCGAACAAGAAGTCGAAAGGCTTAGCACAGAATATTATAATAACCAAAAGCTTGAAATGCTTAAAGCTGCATACTCAGAAATGTCAGCCAAAGTTCTGGAAGAAATTGGAATAAGCAGCGAAAATGTTTTTTGCAGTATGTATTCTCCAACAATTATCTGCCCACTCACAAATGAACAATTAAAACTTGCTGAATCTTCCGAACTTGTAGAAAATATATCGGCTTATACTCCTGCAAATATACAGGAATGCTCATATTCCACTAAGGATGAATTCATAAGTCTTCTGACAGAAGGAAAGGATACTAAAGAACTTTTCGGACAAGATGTAAAAATTTCTGCTGAACTTAACTGCAAAAAAGACAATTCATTTTGTGACTATTTTATTATATACGGCTTAAAAAACAGCAATGACATAATGAATGTTATCAGTAAATTCTCAGCAAATTCGGATTTTACCATTTTAATCAGCGGTTTAGGAAAACATAGCGGTACGCAATTTTTAATTAATTCCGACAAGATTAAAACTTCAAATGAAATTTATGGATTTGTATTCGTTGATGATGAATATCCAAATATAAATACAATAACTTCTATATCTTTTTTCAAGAATTTGTACAATTTTAATCCTTTACCATATATCGTAAATATTGGTGATGCTGATGGAAACTTCATGATTGATGTATCAGATGCCTCTGATGTATTGACGTTATATGCAAAGCTTGCAACAACAGAAGGTTTAACCCCTACTGCCGAACAATTAGAACACTGTGATGTCGATTCCGACGGTCAAATCACTGCATTGGATGCGTCTCACATATTAACATATTACGCATTTATCTCTACCGGCGGCGAGGGTTCATTTAAAGATTTCATTAATAAATATGTGTTAACGTCCGCCAAATGAAATTTTTGACCTTTAATAATAAATCTGCTAAAATTAAGTAGGATCGTGTAAAGTTATACTGATGCGATTGAATGGGGACTTAAATTCAATCCTCTTGACGAAAATATTGTATACGGAGATTTAAATGCTGACAACAGCATAGATATTGCGGACGCTGTATTAATGTACTCATATATTTCAGGTCATGAGGTAACTGTCGGCTTTGAAGCTGACCTCACTAAAGACGGTATAATTGACGCTTTCGATATGGCGGCTATGAGGAGAAATCTTACTGCATAATTAAGGGGGACTTTATTATGAAAAGCAAAATGATTGCATTTTTTCTATCAGTTGCGGCAGCAACCACATCATTTATGAAAATCCCAGTGGTTTCTGCAGATAATGGCATAAATAATTACATCAGTCAGCAGTATCTTATTTCTGAAAATAAAAGTGACATTGATTGGAATCTGTTTAACAGGTATATAAAATACAGCTTAAACGTTAATGATTATGACGCTCTTTCAGAAGATGAAAAACTGCTTTGCCAACGTGCCTTTGTAACAGAACGCACTTATTATCCAAATGTTTACTGTGCTAATGCAAGAAATGAACTTACAAACAAAACACATCATAATAGAATTTCATTTGAAAATCCACAGTCAATAGCGTCTGTAGTCAACCCTATACCAAACTATTACTCTTGTTTCAATGATACAGAATATATTATTCCTGATATCATTTATTCAAATTTCTATGATGATTATTTTGAATATTGGCTGAATGATGAGGGTACAGAACGTATTATCCTTAGTAGTTTTTCTGATGAGTTTGAATATATAAAATTTTATGAAAGCATGCCGAAAGACAAGGATATTGCCAAAAATACCATATCGTCCGCTGACGGAAAAACATTTGTTTATCATGAAACGATGCTTAAAAGCGACTATCCGAATGATTACAGCTTGGAAAAGTTCATTTCTGATATATGGGTGTATTTTGTTGCTCCGAATGGCACGGCAGTTATTACAGACTGTACACTTCCTAAGCACAGTGATGCTGTTCCTATTGAAACTCCTGTGGCTCTTCCCACAGAACTGGACGGCTATACGGTTTCAGGAATGAACGATGCTCTCAGATTTACAGGTGTAACCAAACTTATTGTGCCTGAAAATATTAAATATCTGCGTGGAATCAGTTCTATGGATTATCTTGAAGAAGTGAAAATTGACTCCCCCGAGCTTACATTAACAAACTATGCTATTTCTTCATGTCCTAAATTGAAACGTATAGATATTAATGTTAAGGATATATATGAATGTGCTGTAAACAGCTGTCAAAACCTTGAAATAATAAATATAATTGGTGCAGAAAAAATATTTCCGGAAGCGTTCTGCGGTTTGGAATCTCTAAAAAAAGTAACACTGCCGGACAACTTATTAACTATTGGACAAAATGCTTTTATGGATACAGCTGTAAAAGAGTTGAATTTCGGACAAAAACTGCAAACCATCGGATTATTAAAATTTAATTTTTACATTGATAATAAATTTGGAGATCCGCTTACAAATAATAGAATCCTTATTGCTAAAGAAGAATGTGTAATTAAGGGCTATTACAATACTGAAGCACATAAATATGCTATTGAACAAAATCTTACATTCGCTTCTCTTGACGAAAATATTGCATATGGAGATTTAAACTCCGACAACAGCATAGATATTGCGGACGCTGTATTAATGTACTCGTATATTTCAGGTCACGAGGTAACTGTCGGCTTTGAAGCTGACCTCACTAAAGACGGTATCATTGACGCTTTTGATATGGCGGCTATGAGGAGAAATCTTATTGCATAATTAAGGGGGACTTTATTATGAAAAACAAAATAAAATCAATGCTTTTAGCTTGTACAATGACTATTGCGTGTCTGCCGTTTTCGTGGACTTCTGCAAATGCCGCAACTCCTGATTACAGCCTTTGGGATAAATTCATAAAATACGATTTGTGTATAACAGATTATAACTCGCTTACTAACGAGGAAAAAGATTTGTGTCACTTTATTTTTGATACAGAACAATCTTCCGACAAGCCGATAAGGTGTGAACGTGCAAGACGCATTCTTGCACATGACGGAAATATTGGGGAACGCATTACGCTTGAACAACTTGATGCTGCTTATGGTATATGTGATAGATATTCAGGCACCAAAAAAGGAATGTATATGAAAAACATCTCATACAGCTATACGCATTGTGTTGCAGATATTATTGGTTTAGACGGCTGGTATGGTTATAACGAATACTGGCTTGATGATAAAGGCAGTGTAAAAGTTACCGAATATTATAATGAAGACAAATTTAACATAACAAGCAGCTTGACTAATGAAGAAACTGAAAAGTTTTTCTCTGAACACAGCAGTATAATTCATGATACAACAGGCGAAGCGTATATAAACAAAAAATCTATTGACACTATTAAATATATTAAATATGAGGACAATACATATTATATAACTTATGATAATAAAGCAATATTGTATAAAAATCATTATTATGATTATAACGATAAATACAAAGATGCAGAAGCAATAACTGAGCCTTGCATAATTCCGTCAGAGGTAAATGGGTATCCTGTAATCGGCATAGACTCACGAGCATTTTATGGCTCTGTATATGTTGAAATTGTTTTACCCGATACTATTGAACTTATAGGCTCCAATGCTTTCGGATACTGTAAACAACTCAAAAAAATTAATTTTCCAAACAAATTAAAGTGCATTGAAGTTGATGCATTTAAAAATTGTGCATTTGAGGACTTGAGTATAAATGCACCTGATTTGAATATCCAGCCATATGCCTTTGAATGCTGCAAAGACCTTACCAAAATAAAGCTAAATGTTAAAACTGTTGGAGAAAATGCATTTTTTGATTGTGCTTCACTTGAAGATGCTGTAATCGGTGACGACACTGAAAATATAAATGCAGAAGCATTTATGAAATGTACATCTCTTGATAAAATAAATATACCAGCTTCATTAAAAGCTATTGGAACTGATGCTTTTACGAATACTCTGATAAACTTAGTAACCATTCCACCAACAGTTGAAATAATCGGATCATTGCCTGCACAAAGAGGTGAAGCTCCCACAAGCGGAGTCCACATTCCTGAAACTCACCCTCTTACCGACCTTCCTAAATGCTCATTTGACAGTGACTGCACAATTAATGGTTGGTACGGCACAGAAGCTCACAGCTATGCGATTGAATGGGGACTTAAATTCAATCCTCTTGACGAAAATATTGCATACGGAGATTTAAATGCTGACAACAGCATAGATATTGCGGACGCTGTATTAATGTATTCGTATATTTCAGGTCGTGAGGTAACTGTCGGCTTTGAGGCTGACCTTACTAAAGACGGTATCATTGACGCTTTTGATATGGCAGCTATGAGGAGAAATCTTACTGCTATATTGCATACTTTCACCTGATAAATACCAATTTCATCAGGGTGTTCAGAATTATTAAGATAACCAACAAAGCCTATTTTATATTCAGTATTTTTCAGTCAAAATGTTTTGTGTGCGACTGCAATAGCTTTTTAATGATTCCTTGTCTTTATTGATAAAACGCTTCATTATTTTAGCTTACTGTTCTTCAACAAGTTCATAAGATGTTTTGTTTGTGAAATGTGTTATATCAGTCTTTGATACTCAAAATTAAAAAAATTATATCACATTTTAATAAATTCTACAAACTTCCTGCATTGATTACAAGATATAAAAATACTCGCAAATGACGTTATATAGCCATTTGCGAGTTTGATTTTGGAGCTGATGATCGGACTTGAACCGACGACCTACGCCTTACCAAGGCGTTGCGCTACCGACTGTGCCACATCAGCAACAAATAATATTATATACTGTTTTCGTCAAAAAGTCAATAGTGGAAAATATAATAATGTAATTTTTTTGCAAACTTAGTGGGAATGTTCAATAAAATAGAATAGCTGCTTGAAAATATTGTTACCATTTTACCATCTGCTTTAACTGCTGATTATCATAATTCTTATTTTACTTTTTCAAACAAATTCCTTATCTGACTTTTCTCCATAAAATTTTTTCTGATAAATCAAAACGGTGTACTCTCCTACTTTATTTTCGCTCAGGGCAATACCGCACAGAAATTGTACGGTTCTACCTTAACCTTAGTAAACGTAACACAAAAATTTTGCGTATCGACTTTATATTCAATTTTATCTTTTATATTATTTCCTTTTATTAAAAAATGATGAGATTATGATACAGCAAACGCACGCAACAAATTCAAAGGTCAGTAAAATTCCTACCCACTTAAATTGTGAAACAAGAAACAAAAATGTGGGCTTGTCAGCACCTCCAATAATTCCTATCGAATGTTTTGATTGTTCGGTACAAAGTAGTATAATTAACATTATTTTGGTTGCCATTATAGATGCCGCTATCAAAACAAGTCCTATAATTCGTAAAAGCTTAAAATATTTCCTTTTCATAATGCTTCCATTCTCTTTTAAGATACACCATATCCACAAGCTGTTTTCCACATTCAAAAATGGAATGATCATAATTATCAATAAAAAAATTTTTTATTCTGTGCGACTCAATAAATCCACACTTTTTGTAAAATGGAATAGTAAGCAGACTTTCTCCTGTACCGACATACATTACTTTGCCATGATAATGTTCAAATAAAAAGTCTATTAATTGTTTTCCATAGCCTTGCCCTTGAAATTCAGGATTTACAGCTATATTTTTAAGCTCATATTCATTTTCATTCAGCTTAACAACAATACATTCAGCTTTTACACCGTTATCATCTAAAATGAACATATCTCCTGAATCTATATATTTATCAATCATATCTTCCTGTTCGTCTGCCAGAAGCAAGAGGTCTATATACAATTTTTTGTTTTCGGTTATTTGAATGATATCCATATTTACTCCTGATTATGTGTCAATTCTTTGCAATTCAACAGTTCTGCCCCAGTCGAAAGTCTTGCCGCCGTCTATATTTTTGTTTGTTATATTCATTTTTTCTCCTGCCGTCCTAAAGAATTCCTATCTGTGCATTATTAATTCTGCGTTCAAAATCAGCCTTTTCCCATGTATATCTGAACCTCGTAAACGTTCTGAGATACTTCCATGCATTTTCTACAGCAGTATTCAAATTGTCTGCATCACCCATTTTAAAATAAACATAAACAGCAGTAATAAGAATGTTCATAAAATAAACGTCATTTGCACCCTTGGGCTTATATCCGCAATTCAGCAAGCTGAATGCATCTGCATATTTTCCTGACGCACAATCCACAATTGCAAGTGCAATATACATGGTTACGCAATGTGAGGGATCTTTCTTCTTCTGCATATATGTCTGAATAAAGTTTATATTCTTGTTTCTGAAATCTACAGCATCACGCCAAGCATTTGCTTTTCCGTAGTAGAATAATTTTTCAAGGCAATAGAAAAATTTATCCTCATCACTGATTTTTTTAAGATCAACTCTTTCAAGATAAAAATTCGTCATATCTGACTTTCCAAGCCTTCCGTAAAGTGAGGCAAGATATATCAGATATTCATTTGCAGGCTGATTTGTATTATTTACAAAAAACTCAGCAAATGTCTGACAATAATTTTCTGATAGTCCGTTCTGCTCATATACAGCATATATGCCTGCAATTTTTTCTATCCTGTTTTCCTCAGACTTACGCATAAATCCGCATATAATGGTAACTGCACAAGCCAAAGCAACCAACAAGATAACAAATGCAAGCAGACTTTTTGATATAAGAAGTACGATCAATGCAATTCCAACTGCACCTGATATACCTATTGTCATACGCTGAATATGCTCCTTTGATAACCTTTCCCTCATATCATGCGGTGTTGTAATCATAAAATCATACCTCCAAACACAAAAATATATGAACATCAAAATGCACAAATAATTTAATCCTTACGGCAACAACTCACAAAACACGGTATTGCCTTAAAATAATTTTAACATATTATTCATATTTAGTCAACTGAATGTTTATCAAGACCATAAGAATTGGTGTTTTGCACAAAAAATTTGTATATTTTTATCTAATAATATTTTTTAAATTTGATTTTTTTAAGCTTATTTCAATTTTTTGTGATATAATTATAATAAAGATAATAGTGCAAATTTGTTGATAAAGGGTGATGTTGTTATGCGTATTTTAATTATTGAAGATGAAAGTCAGCTTGCTGATGCACTTTCTGAAATTCTAAAAAGAAATAAATACTTTGTTGATACTGTTTATGACGGCATTGACGGACTTGACTCCGCACTCACTGACGTCTATGACTGTATTTTGCTTGACATAATGCTCCCCAGAATGAACGGAATTGACGTTTTAAAAGCTATGCGTGCAGCTAAGGTATATACGCCTGTTCTCCTGCTTACTGCAAGAAGTGAAATTGAAGATAAAATAAACGGTCTTGACTGCGGTGCTGATGATTACCTTACAAAGCCATTTGTAACAGGTGAGCTTTTAGCAAGAGTAAGAGCTTTGACCCGCAGAAAAGGTGAAATTGTTGACGAAAATCACCTGGAATTTAACGATGTGGAGCTGAACAAAAACTCCTGTTCAATTATATGCAGAGGAAACGACGTTAAGCTCAGTCTGAAGGAATATCAGATAATGGAGCTTTTAATAGCAAATCCACATCAGATACTCCCCAAGGAACGCATAATTGAAAAAATATGGGGATATGAAAGTGATGTTGAATACAATAACATTGAGGTTTACATATCATTTTTAAGAAAAAAGCTTTCAGTAATAGGTGCCAATGTCTTTATTAAAACTGCACGAGGCATAGGTTACTCTCTGGAGGAGGTATAAGCATGATTAAAAAACTTCAAATCAAATTCGTTGCCACTACCATGAGTATTCTGCTTGTGGTATTTATAGCTGTACTTGGTTCAATCAATCTCATTATGCAGTCAATGATGCAGAGTCAGTCAAGGCTTGTTCTTAATCAGATTGCTTCAAACATACGCTATGATGAGGATACATCTACATTTTCTTTCAAGGTCAAGCCTGACAGTGAAGAAATGAAAAATGAACCTGCTGATACCAGACCTGACTTACCACAAAATCCAAGTGAAAATACAGTTACGGAAAGGCCAACTGAAAACACAAAACCGTCCACTGAAGCTGAAACAAGTACAACTGCTCCAGAATTAACCGAACCTGATGCAACTCCTGAAAATACCGAAGTTCAGCCCGCACAGGTTATACCTGATGAACAGGTCATAGCTCCTGAAAACCCTGAAATCAATACTCCAAATGAAACCGAAGCAGCAATTACAACTGCTGTTGCGGAAAATAATCCTGAAATTACTATGACAACACCTGCTGTACAAAATCCAACCAATAATAACACTCCGCAGCCTGATACATCTGATAATAACAATCAGAACTCACCATCATATCGTGATGACCATCGTGATTCTCCGGGAAAATGGTGGGAAAATCCTGAGTTTAATTTTAATGAAAAACCTGAAAATAATCCTCCCGGAAATGAGCCTTATTGGAACAACGACTGGAATAATGAATGGAATTTTGACTGGAATCCATGGAATAACCCTTATCATTATTACTACCCATACTGCTACAGTGATGAACCTGAAACTGATAATGAAAATAACTTTAATTCCGACAAGACACCTCAGGAAAACTTTGATGCTGAAAGCATACAGCCAACCGAAAGCTCTCCATATTCTCAGGTGAAATATAACGGCTGTGATGACATTCTTGACTCATATTCAGTTGTAAATAATGCTGCTGAAATTCGATTTAATGACAATCCGCAGGAAATAAATGCTCTCCCTCATCGTGACGCAGGTACAATTGATTATTTCGTACTTATGGCAGATAATACAGGACGTCTTATGGATTCATTATACGGTTCTGATATTGACAGTGACCTTGCTCAGCGTTATATTAATTCAATCCTGAATGACGGTTCAAAAACAGGTATGATTGACTCTCTGCAATTTTACAAAATGAACAAGTCTAACGGTACTGTTCTTGTTTTTACTGACAAAAGTACAGAGCTTGATATGCTTGACCAATTAAATAAGACAACTATTTTAATTGGGTGTGTAAGCTTTTTCCTTATTGCAATTCTTGTTATTTTCCTTTCAAAAATGAGTATTCAGCCTGTTAAAAAAGCTTTTGAAAAGCAGAAACAGTTTGTTTCAGATGCAAGCCATGAACTTAAAACTCCTCTTACTATTATCTCAACCAATGCTGATGTTCTTGCTGACGAAATCGGTGAAAATAAGTGGCTCACGTATATAAAGTCACAAACTGACAGAATGAGCCTGCTTGTCAACGACCTGCTGAATCTTACAAGACTTGAAAATAATTCTGCTGATATTGTTTTCAGTGAATTTAATTTAAGTCAGGCAATATTGAATACTGCTCTTCCTTTTGAATGTCAGGCATTTGAAGAAAACAAAAAGTTTGAGGTTGACGTTCAGGAGGGAATCATGCTAAATGCAAGTGAACGTCACGTTAAACAAATGGCAGCAATTCTGATTGATAATGCAATTAAACATTCAGGGCCGAATGGTGAAATTAAAATTACGCTTTCTAAATTTGGTGACAAAAAGGCACTTTCTGTTTTCAATACAGGTTCAAGCATTCCTGTAAATGAACGTGAAAAGGTATTTGAAAGATTTTACCGCAGTGATAATTCAAGAGCAAGGAGTACGGGCGGTTATGGTCTTGGACTTGCAATAGCAAAGTCGATTATTGACTATCACAAATTCAAGATAAACATTACAGGTGAGGACGGTAAGAATGTATGCTTTACTGTTGTAATGTAAAAAATGGGCAGCTTTTAATGCTGCCCATTTTATTTCTTCATGTTATTTATATGCTCTCTGATTGACTTCTCAGCCGCCTTTACCTCTTGATGAAATTCAGACGCTGAAACTCGCCTTGCACCATTTCCAAGAATTATTATCTGCTCCTGACCATCCGATGTCGCCACCCTTACACGATGTTTTTTTGAAAGTTCATGAGTTAACCTTTCAATATAGGTATCCGCTGTTTCTGATTCCTGAGTATAAACTATATTTATATTGCAGTATTTTTCAATATCACAATGCAATCCCTTTACCTTATAAGCGTCAAACACAAGTATAAGCTCACATTTTGCATATCCCTGATAGTTGCACATCATATTTATAAGCTGACCTCTTGCAGCATCAAGACTTTCTTTTGCAATTTTGTTAAGCTCGTCCCATGCAAAAATTATATTGTACCCGTCAACCAAAAGATAATCAGGAGCAACGTATACAGGCAATTTTACGTTTTTATAGCTTTCCGACTCACCTTTTACTTTTTTAAAAGCTTTTCTTGGGTCACGATTAATTTTTCCGTATGTCCTTTCAAAAATCTCCATTAATTCTTCATCATTTGCCGTTGTTTTTTTATTTGCAACTGCCTTGAATTGAGTGAAGTCCTCCGTCATTTCGTCCTCAAAATTTTGATTAAGACATGACGGAAGATGCATATACCGCTTTACTTCCGTCCAGTTCACATTGTAGCCTGAACCATGCGTGCAAAAAACGGAATCAGCAGTATTTTCAATATCACTATCGCAGTCATAAGAAAAACGCTCGATTACCTCGTTCGGATTGTGACATTCATCATATCCGCTGACAGTCAAAGTAAGTCTGCCCTTTCCTTTGGTATATCCCGATAATTCAGCCTGATAATCATTCATTTCAGAAACAGGAGCAGTTCCGTTTATCACTGTATTTTCGCCAATAACTTCAGGCGGATTGAATTTTCCGCACATTCTTTGAATATCCGTCAACGCTCGTCCGACACAATCAGACGGCACTTCCAGTTCAAAGTCATAATATGGTTCAAGAAGTATGCTTTCAGCATTCCTGAGTCCATAACGAACAGCACGATATGTTGCCTGACGGAAATCTCCACCCTCAGTATGCTTCAAATGAGCTTTCCCTGATGCTACAATTATTTTTATATCCGTTATTGGTGAACCTGTCAGCACTCCTTTATGCACTTTTTCCTCAAGATGAGTTAAAATAAGCCTCTGCCAGTTCCTGTCAAGCAAATCCTCACTGCATCTCAATTCAAACTGCATACCACTCCCACGCTCCAGTGGTTCAAGAATTAAATGCACTTCCGCATAATGCCGCAGCGGTTCATAATGACCTATTCCCTCAGAAATATTTTTTATTGTTTCTTTATATGAAACATCTCCGTTTTCAAAGCTTACACTGTATCCGAAACGACTTTCAATAATTCGGCTCAGAACTTCAAGCTGAACTGTTCCCATAAGCTGTAAATGTATTTCCCTGTTCTGACTGTTCCATATTACATTAAGCTGTGGATCTTCGTCCTCAAGCTGACGCATATTTTTAAGCACATCATTTACATTCACATTATCGGGATAATTTAGTTTGTAAGTCATTACCGCAGACAAAACTGCATTCCTGCTGTTCTTTTCACAGCCCAATCCCTGACCTGCAAAGGTTTCAGAAAGTCCTGTTACGGCACAGATATCTCCTGCTTCTGCAAACTCGGCAGAGCGATATTTTGCACCTGAATAAAAACGTATTGTACTTATTTTTTCTGTACGTTTTTCACCCTTTGCATTTGTATAAGTAAGCTCATCACGCAGTTTCAATGAACCTCCGCATACCTTTAAAAAGGTAAGCCTGTTTCCTTTTGCATCAGAGGATATTTTAAAAACCTTTGCACCAAACTCATTGTATCGCTGAAATTCTTTTGCATACCTTCCGATTATTTTTATAAAATCTTCCACACCGTCCATTTTTAGTGCAGAACCAAAAAAACATGGAAAAATCCTGCGTTCAGCTATTGCATTTGAAATCTCATCATCTGATATGCTTTCACCATTAAGGTATTTTTCGGCGAGTTCATCACAGCACATTGCCAAACCCTCTGTAATATCCTCCTCATTTGATGAAAAATCAATACACGCATTGGAAAATCTCTTTTGCAGCTCAGAAAGCACCTTTTTCTTATCTGCACCGCATAAATCCATTTTATTAACAAAAATAAAAACAGGAATATTATATTGTCTAAGCAGTTTCCAAAATGTTGCACTATGACTTTGTATGCCGTCTGTTCCGCTTATTACAAGAACAGCATAGTCAATAACCTGCATTGTTCGCTCAGTTTCAGCAGAAAAATCTACATGTCCCGGAGTATCAAGAAGAGTAATGCAAGTATCGTCAATATTAAATGACGCCTGATGTGCAAAAATTGTTATGCCTCGGTCACGTTCTATCGCATCAGTATCAAGATATGAATTTCCATGGTCTACACGTCCAAGCTTTCTTGTTTCTCCCGTCAGATAGAGCATTGCCTCTGAAAGAGTTGTTTTTCCCGAATCAACATGAGCCGTTATTCCTATTGTTATTTTCTTCATAATTATCTTTCCCAACTAGCAAATTATTACGATTTAGGCATTCTTGAAATAACTCTGCCTGCAAAGTCATTGAAATTCTGTGTCTGTAGGATTACATCTCCGGGGCCTACAAGTCTTGTAAGGAACAATCCCTCGCCACCGAAAAATATATTGCCAAGTCCCTTAACTGTTTCAATTTCATAAGAAACGCTCGGTTCAAATGCAACCACGTTGCCTGTATCAACCTTTAAGACCTCTCCGGGAGCAAGTGTACGGTGAACCATATCTCCGTCTACTTCAAGGAATGCCATTCCTGTTCCATAAAGTCTTTGAAGAATAAATCCCTCACCGCCGAAAAGTCCTGCCGAAACTCTCTTTGTAAATGCAACCTTTAAATCAACAGTCTGCTCTGCACAAAGAAAAGCTCCCTTTTGACAAATAAGATCATTTGTTGTAATATCAATCGGCACTACCGAACCCGGAACTGTTGAACCAAATGCAATTTTAGCTCCCTCAACGTCAGCAGTATAATTAGCCATAAAAATCGACTCACCTGTGAACATTCTTCCAAGACTTCTGGCAATTCCACCCCTTGCATTTGTGGACATTGAAATGCCGTTTGACTGCCAAATCATTCCGCCTGACTGTGTAAACATGCTTTCGCCCTTTGAAAGTGTGACCTCTACAGCAGGGACCGTTGAACCAATAATCTCATATTTCATAACTGACTCCATTCTGCTTTTAAGCAATTATTTTATTAAGACAACACCGTACAAAGTCTTTTGACATTATTCATTCGGTATTGCCTTAAATTATATCACTTTTTATATACAAATGCAACAATATTGTTTCACACTTTTTGCATTTAAGCATAGGATATAATAAAAGGTGTGATTACAATGCTTAATGAAATATTGCTGACTCTTACCGTTTGCATTGATACATATTTAGTGGCAGTAAATTACGGTGCAAGAGGTATAAAAATCCCAATAAACTCTACTTTTACCATAAGCTTTATTGGTGCGGCAATGCTGTTTATTGCCTTGATGATTTCCCAGCTATTCGTCATATTTATTCCAATTAAGGTATGCTCATTAATAGGATTTACTGTTTTGAGCTTCATTGGTCTGATTACTATTCTTAAAAGCATAATCAGAGGAATTATACGGAAAATGTCTGAATCAGGAGATATATGCATAAAAATGAGCAGTATCGGACTCGGTATAAAGCTATGCCTTGACGAAACCTTTGCAGATACCGATAAATCTCAGGATTTATCAGTTCATGAAGCAGCCGCACTTGCAATTGCATTATCTCTTGATTCTGCTGCCGCAGGAATAAATGCAGGATTTCTCAATGTAAATTCTATCCGAACTTCAATATTTGTTTTTATAATCGGAACTGCCGCAGTCGGACTTGGCTGTTTTACAGGGAAAAAAATCTCCAAATGCAAACATGATTTTTCATGGTTAGGCGGACTTATGTTAATATTCTTTGCAATTATCGGACTCTTTTGATTGTCACCCTAATTTCTATAGATAGTTGACAATTGGAAAATGATGTGCTATAATATGAGCAAAGGAGATGTTAAAATGACTAAAATCAAAACTCAAAATCTTGTTCTTTGCTCACTGTTTTCAGCAATTATAGCAATTTGTTCATGGCTGACCATACCTGCTGCTGTTCCGTTCACTTTACAAACCTTCGCCATTTTTGCTGCATTGCTTGTTTTAGGTGGAAAATGGGGAACTGCTTCAATTTGCGTCTATATTCTTTTGGGTGCTGTTGGATTGCCTGTATTTTCAGGCTTCAAAGGAGGAATAGGAGTTCTGATTGGTGTAACAGGCGGTTATATTCTGGGATTTATTCTTTCGGGATTAGTTTTCTGGATTATGGAACATTTCTTAGGTAACAGCTTGCTGACTAAAATCTCTGCTATGATTCTGGGACTTATTATTTGTTACGCCGCAGGTACTGCATGGTTTGTAATTACTTATACCAAAAATATATCTGTTTTTGGTGCGTTAAAATCCTGTGTAATTCCATTTATAATCCCTGATTTACTTAAAATGTCATTTGCAGTTCTGGTTTCCGAACGATTAAAAAAGTCAATAAAAAACAAAACAGTGCAGATTTAATCTGCACTGTTTTTATATCCATTAATTTAATTCAATTAAACTGGAAGTGATGTAATAGCCTTGAGGATGTACTTCTGAATTGTTACAGCATCCTGAGCATTAACACCATTCTTGTTACCCTGAACATCTGAGTTTGCAAGTCCCTGAGCTGAAATTGGATATGATGATGAGTTAAGGAGATAGCACTTAATAAGTACAGCGTCTGAAATATCAACCTTACCATCACAGTTAGCGTCACCGTAAAGTGAAACCGTAACATCAGGAGATGTAGGATCTGTCTTGCCAGATGTTGGCTTTGTAACAGGTGATCCGCCTTCATCATTACCGAAGTCATCAAGGAATGAAGTTACCCAAGCAAGTGGAGCATTCCAGTTGATTGTAACTTCGTTAACTGACCAAGCTTCGATTGAGTCAACGTAGCACTTCTGAGCAGCAAGTGTTCCTCTCTTATATCCAAGACCGCCAATGTATGGATCCTGCATACCTGAACCAGGACCACCTGACATTACACCCTTAGGTGCCATTGGGAAGTTCTTGTCAAGTTCGTATGACCAGAGTCTGTGGTGAGGTCTCTGGCAGTAGTATGAACCATAACCTGTTACATATGAGAAGTCAAGAGCATTTGTACCAAAGATATAGTCCATAGCTGTTGTAACACCATCAATGTACTTAGCATCACCTGTTGAGTTGTAAGCATAAGCCATTACGATAGCATTGTTAGCTACGAATGAGTTTGAACCCCATTCATAACCTGTGATTTTAATACCAGGTCCAATGTTAATATCATCAGTAAATGTTGTTGCTTCATAAGGAATTCCGAAGCCTTCCTTTTCTTCCTGTGCAATATATGTATCAGCAGCTTCTGTAATACTATCAGCAATCTTAGCCTTATCTGCATCTGATACCTTATCAGAGAGATAAAGTGAAAGTGAACCAAGTGAACCTGTACAGCCCCAGTTGAATGAGCTGAATGAACCCTTGTTCTCACCACCTTCAAGATATGTTACAACCTTGAATTTATCCTTGTAATTTGAAAGGTCATCGTAGTACTTTGAATCACCTGTTGTAGCATAAAGCTCACAAGCAGCCCAGTAAAGGTCATCCTTAACCTCTGTATCACCGTAAGCACCACCACCGATAGCCTGGTCAAGAGGAGCATAAAGTGAAGTTGGATTATCCTTATCGCTTGCTTCACTGTATTCTTTCCAGTACTTCTTAACAGCAGCATAGCACTTTTCAGCGTTATCAAGGCATTCCTTAGCATAAGCATCATCAATGCCTTCCCAAAGTCTTGCAGCCTGTGCAGCACATGCAACAAGGTTAAGTGTAGCAGCATATGACGGTGGCTTTACAATTCTTGTTGTGCCCCATGTTTCTTCATAGTCATTAGGACGGCAAGCAAGACCGGTCCACTTATGGTCGTGAAGCTTGTGGTATACAAGACCTTCATATTTGCCCCAGTATGGATCCTTGCTGTCAACTATCATCTTGAAGAACCAATCAAGTTCAACCTTTGTTTCATCAAGAATATCAGGCTTGCTGTTTGAACCTTCAGGAATAACCATTTCTCCGCCGTCATCAAACTTTGAAGCCTTATCTGTAGCGAGTGACATTTCATACATATTCTGAAGAGTCCAGATTGAAATACCACCGTTTACAACGTACTTACCATGGTCACCTGCATCGTACCAACCGCCTGTGCCATCGATTGAGTAAGTTGTATCGCCATCGAATTCACCTGCATATGATTTAACCCATTCTGACTGTACATAAGCCTTATCAGGATTATGACCACCCTTGTGAGCAAGGTCAGCCTTAGTCTGATTATACTTTGGATTTTCATTGCATGAAGTAATATACTTTTCTTCAATATCAACACCTGAACGGTTCTGATAGTAGTAGTTCAAAGCGTTTGTGAGAAGTCCGTCATAAATATCATCACTAATTGTAAATTCAAAACTTGATGCACTTCCGCACTTAATTGTATATGTACCAGGAGTTGTAAGTTCTGTGAAATCAAGCTTTGCAACTGTTTCGCCTGAGCTTTCGATTGGATCTGTAATTGCAGCGCTTGCTGTACCTGTATAAACTTCCTTGCCTGAAGAATCGAGAACAGAGAATGATTCTCCACCCTTAGCATTAACTAAAGAAGCCTGTTTTGAACGGTTTGAATAGTAACCAACCTGGTTTACACGAATGTCATTCTTTGGAGTAATTACACCGAGGTCATTTGAAGGATCCCAGTTACATGTGCCTTCCTTATATGAATCAGGACATGTTTCACAAATAAGTGACATATTATCAAATTTGAGGACAGTACCTTCTGGGAAACAGTCGTGATCCTGCCACTCACCTTCACCGCCGTAATGGAATGCCCATTCAGCTACTTCAATATCCTTTTCAGCAGTAAATGTACAATCAAATTCATTGTGGCCCTTTGCAATCTTAACATTATTCCAACCTTGATTGAACTGTTCTGCATTGTTGTGCCATACAACAATTGATTCACCGTCAAGTGTAGCAATATGTGTTGCTAAATCACCTGCATTAGATGCATCTACTTCCCAGTGTAATGTATATGTATGACCTGACTTAATTGTAAGTCCTCTGTGTCTGAACTGAAGATCCCATCTTGATTCGCCTCCGCGAGTTGCACCACCTGGGTTCTTAATTGTACAAATATACTTACCATCGTTAAGCTCAAATGTTTGCTTTGCAGGGTTTGTTTCACATGTATGCCATGGAAGACCCTTTTTAGTAAAGTCAGTTTCACCAAGACACTGACCAGCTGAAGCACTCATCGGAGCAATGAATGCTACTGTTGAAGTTGTAAGCATTGCAGCTGCCATTAAACCAGCAGAAGCAACCTTGCTAATTTTCTTCATGATAGTTACCCTCCCAAAAAAATTTTAAATTATCTTATAAAACGCAATGCCAGTGCATACACTGCGATTATAGCAAGACCGTATAATCGGTGTAAAACCGGTGAAGCAAATTTCCACACTGTACGCACTTACACTTCACCCGTTATTCATATTATAGTATATTTGTAAATGATTGTAAAGAGGATTTTAAAATTTCAGTCAATCAACTAATTTAAAACAGTATTTTTTGTTGACTTTGCACAACCCTCCATTCTCACAATATTAAAGGACGCCAAAGCGTCCTTTAATTATTATTATTTAACCGGAAGTGAATCTATCTGCTTGAGAATATATTTCTGAATTGAAACTGCATCCTGAGCATTCAGACCATTTTTATTTCCCTGTACATCGCCGTTAATCTCGCCTTGTGCACTTATAGAAAATTTTGCTGAATTAATAAGGTAGCATTTGAGTGCAACTGCATCTGAAATATCCACTTTGCCGTCACAGTTTACATCACCATACTCTATATCAGCTTGGCTGTCTGTTGTTTCTGTAACCTTTGTAGACGGTTCAGTCGGATTTGAAGGTTTTACATCTCCGGGAGTTGTGCCGTCCGGCTCTGTACCCCAGATAAGTGTATCACCGTCATACATTGTAATTTTATCTGTAACCTGCATATTCTGCTTTACAAGACCGTCAATTGAATAGTCATTGCTGCCGTCCCATACAGGAGTTGCATCTGAAACTCCTACTCTGAACTGAATTTCACCCTGATGCTCTGACTGTCCTGTCGGCATTACATATGTTCCGTCATCATAAGCAATCTCTATATAATAGATATTTCCGTCATACTGAATCGGTTTTGAAATAGTACAGTTGCCCCACTCGTCATAACCAATCTTAACCTGTACATCATCAACAGTAAAGCCTGCTTCAAAAACTTCGCTGAGGTCAATATAATAACGGTAAGAAAGGTCTTTTACCACTCTTGCCGGCCATGCTGAATGGTTAGTTGTGTATGCTTTGATTTCAGTGTAGCTGCCTGATTCCTGATTTATACATGCTTCCATGTAAAATTCAGTCCACTTTGGTTCTTCCTCCTCGGGAAAATCAGGGTCAATAGTTCCGCCATACTTTTCAACCATAGCACAAAGTGCGGCAGTGTAGCCTGCATTATAGTCAATTGCAACCTCTGTATACTGATAATCACCGATTTTATCGGAATAATCATCACTCTTGCCGGGACCTCCGACCAATGCACCATAAAGTGTATGTGCATGCGGCTTAGCGTCCTCTCCCTCTGTCTGACCGATATTGCTCCACTTATCATTCCAAACACCGCTTGATGTTCTATGGTGCCATGCCTGAGGATATGAATCGCCCATACCTACAACGTAGCTCATATTAAGAGGATTATCTCCAAAGCAGTAATTCATTGTGAAGTCAGCAAATTCAGTATACTTCTTAACAGCGGCCGCATCATCGGCAAAAAGCTCATCAACAGCTACATATGCAAGAAATGCAGTAGTTGTAGCATGACGAAGTGAACCCCACTGGGTAAGCCATGCAAGTCCGCTTGGTGTGTGATCTATAATCTTTCCGCCGTAGCCTGTTGTCCAGTATTCAAGATGCTTTCCGACCTGTTTCTTCCACTTTTCATCACCTGTATTCATTGCATAAAGCAATGTACCGGCCTGCTGTGTATCATCCCAGCAGTAGCCCCAAGTGTATTTAAGCTCATCAGACTGATTTTCAAGTCCGAGATTATCAATGTAGTCTGATTCGCAAAGGTCAAGATATGACTTATCTCCCGTTGCTATATAAAGCCAGTTTGCCGCAAAGAAAAGGTCATCCCAGAAGCTTGAAATATCATAGTAAGACTTTTCAGCTGCATCTCCGCCAATATCACGATAAGCGTCAGCAGTTTTGAAGATTGACTTAGCATGTGAAAGATACTCATCAGCCTTAGTTGGATTTGAGTCCTTAAAGCAGAGGTATCCTACTGCAAGTGCAGCTGCCATTTGTCCCTGAATTGAGCTGTTTTTGCAAGTATAATAAGGACGTTCCGTACCGTTGCCTCCAAGCTCAAACTTATACATATAAACTTCAGCAGAACCCCACCATTTATGGTCAAAATCTCCGTCACCAATCATATAAACTATCTCATCGCCCAAATCACAGGCTACAAGATAATCAAGTGCAAATTCAAGGTTAAGCAGGTATTCGTCCAGCATACCGCATTTTTTGACACCGTCACCGTACTGAAGAAGTCCCCAGCCAAGAGCAGTAGCTGAATAAGCGTTTGTAAGCGTGAATTTTAAATGGTCACCCGCATCAAACCAACCGCCCGGGATATAGTCGTTTGTCATGCAGTCGCCCTTCCATGAAACCTTGCTCCAGTCAGTTTTCTCTCCAGATTGCTGAGCCTCATAGAAAAACATTGATTTCTGCAACGCTTCACCATAATTATAGGCAGAAGCTGCATTTACCTCAACTTTTGATTCAGTCAGGGAGCTTGGTACAGCAGTTGTAATAGCTGCTGCTGTCATAGCAATTGCTGAAACTGTTGCCGCTAATTTCTTTAAGTTCATGATTATCTACCCCTCTCATTTTTCATGCCGCAGCATAATTATACATTTTTAATTTAACTCATTTTTAATTGTTTGTCAATAGCATTTAATTTACTTTAGTAATTATATACATTTAATTATTAGTTTTTTGTTTGTTTTGTTACTATAGCAATGCAATAAAATAAGATGTATAAATCGGAATGATTTTTAAAAGTACTTTTGAAACACAATTTAAGGGAACACTTTATTATAAAATGTTCCCTTTCACTTTACTTCGTATTCTCTATATTCCACCTGAATGTTGTAAGCTTTGTAGCTTTGCTTGTATCAAGCATATTATTGTTCATAATTGTGGAAATATCAAGGTAGCGATAATTGGTTTTTTCTTCTTTCTTTGCAAACTTCTTGAAAATTGAAGTTATTGTATCAATATTCTGATTCCTTTGCAAAACTGCTCCAAGTCTGTGGTTAGTACGCATAAATGTTATTATATTTGCGGCAGTAATCAACAGCTTATCACTAACATTATAAACACCTGTAAAAGATGAATCATCAGCAGTTTTTATAAAGCAAAGAATGAAATCAACCAGATTATGTACACAGCAGAACTGAAAACCATACTGCCCTGTTCCATAAACAAAAGAACCTCCGGTTTTAGGATCAGTTATCCTGCTTAAAAGATTATCATAATAATTTCTTGTGTAAACAGGAGCAAATCTTAAAATTGAACATATAACCTCGCTATGTCGATGAACTTCCTCAGCAAATGCCTTTTCGGAGTTATATTTCATTACTGCATAGTTTGTGTTAGGTTTAAGGAGATCCTCCTCACGAATAGGCTCACGAGTTTTAGGAAAGTCATAAACCTGATATGTACTTAAAAGTATAAACTGTGAAATTCCTGAATCAAAAGCCAATTCATAAAGGAATTTATCACATTCGGCAGATATTGCCATTTCATTTTCTGTTATAATATGACCAAAGTCATTATCAACCGTACACGCTGCGTGAACAACCGAGTCAATCTTATTATTTGCAAAAATATCCTCAAAAATACTTTTATCTGTAGGGGCTGCCTGAATAAATCTATAATTATCCTTATTATCGTTATAATGCCCTTCTTCTTTATCAACAGCAATAACAGAATTACCCTTTTTCAGCAATCCCGAACAAATATGCTGACCTATTAAACCGCATGCACCTGTAACCAAAACAGTTTTCATATACTCCCCCGCCTTTACACTGTAATATGTCTTAGAATTATTATAACACATTTTAAAGCACTAATCAATATGCATTATTAACCAAATTTTAAAGTATAAATATAGTTACTCTATAACCGAATTATCGGTAAATCATCATATTTCAAGGTTTGATTGCCCGAACAAAGTCATTACCACAGAAAGCATACAAGAGTGTGATATTCATTATTTATCTGAAGCACTGCCTTCATTGACCTCTTTTATAATCTGATCTACCGCAGAAAATATTGAATCATACGTTTCATTCCAAGGACAAATTCCTCTTGCACAATTGCGAAGATTAATATCAAGAATCTCACCGCAGTCCGCTGAAACGCCTTTTGAAAAATCATACACAGGATTTTCTTCTGCAAGTGACTGCATTGAGTCCTTCATATCAATCATATCCTGTGACCAGCCATAGTCCTCAACCATCTGCTCATCCGCAATACTTCTTACTTTATCATTAAGAAGTGTGTACCTCTTGCAGTCAAGGTATTTTGCAACTCCCTCGGGATTCTGACCGCCTTTTACCATAACAAAAGCGTCCATTCCTGTCGGAACATAATATTCGTCAGCCTCCGGGTCCTTTGGCATAGGTACAAAAAATGCATTTTCTCCAAATTTTTTCTGCCATTGTTCAGGTTCACAATAAAATTGATAAAGTCCGCATGGATAAAATAATGTCTTGCCCTCGCCTATGTAGTTCGGCATATCCTTACTGCCGAAGCTTTCCGTACAAATTGCAATGCAGTCCTTATTATACAATTCATAAAGATAGTCCTGAACTCGCTCCATTGCAGGAGCTCTAAGATTATTTACAAGCTTCTGATTTTCTATAGTAACAGGCGGCACTCCGGTTGTGCTCATCAGTCCAAACTCAAACCACCAGCCGTCAATGCCGAATTTTTTATTATCCTTATCTACAAATTTTATCAGCATATCTTCAAATGTATCCCATGTCCAGTTTCCCTGCTCATATAGGACTGCCGGATCTTCAAGGCCTGCTTCTTCAATAGTATCCCTGTTATAAATAACAGCACAATTATCTCCGGTAACAAAAACAACTGCAACATAGTGATTGCCGTTCCACATTATTGAATCATTAACGTTCTTAACGTCTGACCAAAGCGGAGAGTCAAAGTCAATATAATCATCAATCGGAGCAAACATTCCTTTTGCACCTTTAGGAAACGCATCGGAATCGGAAGCAGAAAAGAAGTCTATACCCTCACCGCTTTGTATTGCAGCCGCTAATTTATCATAACGATTTTCCCATGTTACAGCATAATATTCAATTTCACCGCCATAGCGTTCCTGAAAAAGTGCAAGCTCTATCGGAACATTTTTACCTGTCGGCCCCGGATTTATATCCCATGTTGCCATCCACTTGATTTTCTTATTTTCAAGCTCACCCGTCAGCAATTCTTCATTTGAAACGATGTCATTAAGTTCTTCTCTTATTTTCGGATCAAGATCCTTATTTACAGTAGATTTTTTAGCATTGTTCTGACATGAAAAAAGAGAAAAAACTGCTGCAAAAGCAGTTAAAGATGCCATATATCTTTTAAATTTCTTCATATATAACCCTCCATTCTGCTGTTTTTAAAAGGTGATACCGCACAAAGCCGTCATACGTACCTTGTGCGGTGTTTCTTCAACATAATTATATCATTTCATAACAAAAAAAGTCAATTACCATTTTGAATATAAATAGCTAATGCTTATTGTATTAATTTAACAAAAAACGTTATATTTTTTGTACAAAATGTTAATAAAGCATGTAAAAAAGCCGTCTGCTTTGCGTTGTACCTTGTGTAAGCAGACGCTAACTTGTAAAAACAAATTAAGACAGCCGAAAAGCTGCCTTAAAAACAAATTATCTTCCCTGTTTAGTAACAATAACCTTGAAAGTCTTTAAAATAAGCTTTATATCGAATGCAAAGCTGCGTTTTTCTATGTACTCAACGTCCATTTTCATCCAGTTATCAAATGAAGTTTCATTTCGCTTTTCCTGAGTCTGCCAAATACATGTCAATCCACCTTTAACAAGCAGTCTGTTCATCTGATATGGAGTATAAACTGCAACCTCTCTCGGCAGCGGCGGTCTTGGCCCTACCAATGACATATCACCTAAAAACACATTAATAAGCTGAGGAAGTTCATCAAGAGAAGTTTCACGAAGTTTTCTCCCAATCTTCGTTAATCTCGGATCGTTCTCAACCTTGAATGCAGGCCCGTCAGATTCATTAAGCTCCCTGACCTTTGCAAGCATTTCAGGACTGTCCGCATCAGGACGCATGGAACGAAACTTTGTCATTACAAATGTTTTTCCGTTAGCCGTCATGCGAAGCTGGTGGAAAAACGGTGAATGACCGTCTTCAGCATAGATTATAAGAGCAATTACAAGCATTGGAAGCGACAAGAAAATCAATGCAATTGATGAAACTATGATATCTCTTATTCTGGCAAAAACACAGTAGCTTTTTTGTGCTTTAACTTTGTCCGCATATGGTGAAGACTGCAGCTTTTCCTTTACATTTCCTTCAATCTGCTTACATTCCTCCATAGAATACTTGAGTTTTGGCATAACCTGCTCTACATTTGGATTTGCACTTACCATTTAAAATTCACCCCCGAAAATCTCTTTTTTTCGTATTTCTCTATGAAAAACAGTATATCATACTTTTTTAACTTTGTAAATACCTCTTAAAAATATGGCAGTATTTTCTACAATCGTTACAAATTTCAATTAAATAATTTGCATTATTGAGTCATAACAGTAGTTTAATGCAATAAATCAGGCTGTATTTTTTGTTAAAAATGTCCTTTGAAAAATTGACGAAAAACTGATATAATTATAAAATAAAGGCGGCACAATGCCATTAAATGTGCTTGTGTGAAATTGTATAAAAGTCAACACTGCACAAAAGTTGTGAAATGTTGACTAAAGTAATCAGGAGGGTTATGGTATGGAAAATTCAAACAAATGCAGCGGCAATGTTTTTAATATAAACGATTGTGTTGTGTATGGTTCAGCAGGTGTGTGCAGATTAACCGGTATTGAAAAACAGTGCTTTGACGGTGAACATGAAATGGATTATTTTATTCTTTCGCCACTCCATTCCAGTACGTCAAAATATTACCTTCCTGTAAATAAATGCAGCAATAAAATCCGCAAGCTATTGACAAAAGATGAGATAATATCTTTGATTGACTCTGCTGCTAAATCTGATGATGTTTGCTGGCAGAATAACAGCAAGGAAAGAAAATCGCTGTTTAATTCAATTCTGAACAGTGATGACTGTGAAAAAATGCTTGAAATGCTGAAAACCCTACATTTTCATCAGGAAAAACAAAAACTAAACGGAAAAAAATTAGTAAGCTCTGATGAAATTGCAATGAAAACTGCTGAAAACGTACTGTTTCAGGAATTCTCAATAGTTCTTGGAATAGATTATGACAGTGTTGAGGATTTCATTATTTCAAGGGCAAATAAACTGAAGTCATAATAAACAAGACAACTATTAGTGCATTCCGTAAGAGCAGCACCGCACAAAAATTGCATAAAGTTTTTGAAGGCATACTGTCGTATGGTGAGAAAATCATGTGTAATATGACAACATGCAAAGTCTTTGACGCACTTTGTACACAGTGTTTCATAAAGTAAACTATTATTGTATTAAGGCAGGAGTTACCATGAAAAAAACTAAGATAAAAAAATATATTATATTAATCGTATTATTAATTATTGCATTCATTTATGCAATATGGGAAAATAATGCATTGCAGATAACTTTTTATACTTATAGCAACAGTAAGCTGCCTGATTCTTTCAAAAATTACAGAATTGTTCAGCTTTCCGACCTGCATAATAAAAAATTTGGTGATAACGGGAAAAAATTAGCTGATAAGGTTCTGAAATTAAACCCAAATATCGTTGTAATTACAGGTGATATTATAGACAGCAATCATTGTAATATAAATACTGCAATTGACACAGTTAAGAAAATAGCCGATACTGTACCTGTTTACTATGTTAATGGAAACCACGAGCTTTTAATCACCCAAGAAAAACAAAATGAATTATATTCCGGACTTGAACATTGCGGTGTAATAATTTTACACGATACTTATACAAACTTAAAAATAAATAAAGACGAAATTTCTCTTATAGGTTTAAGTGATGATAACTTATCCGATATATCGCTTAATAAGATTTTAGAAAGTGTAGATACTGACTACAAAATTCTGCTTGCACATGAACCACAGTATATAGAAGATTTCAGTAATTGTGATATAGACTTAATTTTCTCAGGTCATGCACATGGCGGACAGGTAAGGCTTCCTTTTATTGGCGGACTTGTTGCTCCCGACCAAGGCTTTTTCCCTGATTATACCGAAGGTGTTTGTGAAAAGAACAATACGTCAATGATTATCAGCAGGGGACTTGGAAACAGCATTATACCGATAAGAATTGCAAACAGACCCGAAATAGTATGTGTTGACTTAAAATAATATTAATATTAAATAAAGAGCGTGATATACCAGCACGCTCTTTATTTATGCTCAAATCTATTCAATGACGATATAATTATCAGCCGCAGTTTCTTTTGTTGCATGTTCCGTAACATTAGTAACCTTGACCTTTAAAGGCTTCGTTCCCATATTAATTTCTATAACGTCGCCTACCTTTACATCATATGATGCTTTAACCGTTTTTCCGTTTACTGATATTTTCTCCGCATCACAAGCTTCATTTGCAATTGTTCTGCGTTTAATAAGACGTGCTACTTTTAAATATTTATCAATTCTCATTAAAAACCTCCAAAATAAAAAAGCAGGGAAAGGCTTTAACCTGTCCCTGCATTAATTGAGTTTACTTATTTACAGCATCCTTGAGAGCCTTACCTGCCTTGAATGCAGGAGCCTTGCTTGGAGGACAAATCATTTCTTCCTTTGTGCGTGGATTAATGCACTTCTTTTCGCCTCTTTCACGAACCTCAAATGTACCAAAACCTGTAATAGCTACCTTTTCGCCATTTTCAAGTGCTTCTGTAATAGCTCCGAGAACTGCGTTAAGTGCTGTATCAGCATCTTTCTTTGTACAATCAGCCTTTGCTGCAATTGAATTGATAAGATCTGCCTTTGTCATAATAATATACCTCCATATAATTTTACAATAATTTTTTAGCTCGTTCCCAGTAAACATCAAGCTGCTCAATATCCAGATCAGGCATATTCAGCAAGTCAAGAGAAACAAGTTCTTCCGTTTTTGAAAATCTCCGAATGAATTTATCGGTTGAATCAGTCAATGCCTGTTCAGCGTCAATGCCCAGATGTCTTGCCGCATTAACACATGAGAAAATAAGATCGCCAAGCTCCTCAGCTATACGTTCCTTATCTCCTGAAGCAACAGCTTCATCAAACTCTGACCTTTCAGCATCAATACAGGAAATTGCGTCTTCTTTACACTTGAAATCCATTCCGGCACGCATTGCTCTTTTTCCGACCTTCTGTGCTCTCATAAGAGCCGGCAGAGATTTGGCAACACTTTTCAGTGTATCGGTATAGCTTTCCTGTCCCTTAGTTTCCTTTTTGATTGAATCCCAGTTTTTCAGCACATCGTCCGTATTGTTTACAAGCACATCACCGAAAACATGGGGATGACGCACAATAAGCTTTTTACACACCTCATTGCACACATCTTCAAACTTAAAATTGCCGTTTTCACGTTCTATCTGACAGTGAAAAACAACCTGCAAAAGAACATCTCCAAGCTCCTCACGAAGCAAATCGGAATCTTCAAGGTCAATAGCCTCGATAGCCTCACAAACCTCCTCAATGAAGTCGCTTTTTATGGATTTATGAGTCTGCTCCTTATCCCAAGGACAACCGTTTTCACTTCTTAGAAGCTTAACAATTTCCTGCAGATCATCAATACTGTAAAAATCCTTTTGCTGAAAATTCACCATAGGAAAAACACTCCTTAACGGGTACAGTTAATATAATACCCTATATTACGCCAAATTGCAACACATTTTAATAACTTTGTAAGTTTCAGAAAATATAAATTAAATATTTTCAATGTTTTGTGGGTTTTAACAAATCAAATCACCAAAAACAACGAATTCAAGCGGAATAATTATGCCTTATCCACAAATCCGACCTTATGATAAGCCTTTGAAACTATACGCTGAGAATATCTCAATGCCTTTTCAGCACCCTCTGTATAGCACTTTTTCAGATATGCCTTATCCTGAATAAGACGGTCAAATTCAGTTCTTACAGGTTCAAGGTGGTCAGCAACAGCCTCACCTACTGCAAGCTTGAAATCGCCGTAGCCTTTGCCTGCAAATTCTGATGTTATTTCATCAAAGCTCCTGCCCGTAACACTTGAATAAATGGTCATAAGATTGTTTATTCCGTCCTTGCCTTCACGATAGCATACCTCTGCCTCGCTGTCAGTTACAGCTCTTTTGAATTTACGGATAATTGTATCCTTATCATCAAGAATGAGAATACATGCATTAGGATTATCATCTGATTTTGACATCTTCTTAGTCGGCTCCTGAAGTGACATAACCTTAGCTCCGACCTTTGGAATATACGGTTCAGGAATGGTAAACAGCTCACCATATCTTTGATTGAAACGCTGTGCAACATTTCTTGCAAGCTCAAGATGCTGCTTCTGGTCAACGCCGACAGGAACAAGGTCTGCATTATAAGCGAGAATATCCGCAGCCATGAGAACAGGATATGTAAAAAGTCCAGAATTTACGTCATCTGCATGACGCTGACTTTTATCCTTGAACTGAGTCATACGGGAAAGCTCACCGAACTGTGTTGAACAGCCTAAAATCCAGTTAAGCTCCGCATGTGTTTTAACATGGCTCTGAATGAAAAGTATTGACTTTTCAGGATCAATTCCGCACGCCATGAGAAGTGCATAGGCTTCAAGAGTGTTTTTGCGCAGCTTTGCAGGGTCCTGTCTTACAGTAATCGCATGCATATCAACAACGCAGTAAATGCAGTTGTATTCATCCTGCAAAGGTCCCCAATTACGAACAGCTCCTATATAATTGCCGAGCGTAAATGTACCTGTTGGCTGAATACCGCTGAAAATTAACTTTTTATCCATACAAAATCATCTCCGCTTATTTATTAGCGTTAATTCCTGCAGCCTGATCTTTAAGCTGACAGTTTCTTATTTCACTTAAAACCTGCTGATAAAGTGAGAATACAATACGTTTCGGCATTTCAAGCTCTGCAATTTTTGAAGGCTCAATGGTAGTCTTATAAACGCCTTTCTTTGTAAGAAGATGAATATAATGAGTTTTGCCTACAGGCATATCAAATGACTTTACCTTTTCGCAGAGTGGTTTAAGCTCATTTGCACTCAAAACAAGGTTTCTTGCAACCTGTACAAGATTTCTGTAACGCTGTGAAGCTCCTGAATATTCATTTCCGTTATTGAAGTAGAGATTTGCAGCTCCATTTACAAAGCAAACCATAGTAATAACAACATCTACACCCATTGGAATGTCTATAACCATTCCATAAACTTCCTCTGATTTAACCTTTACGCTTAAAAGGTCAGCAGGAAAAGTAAGAGCCTGACCTCTTGTCATAATATATTTCTGTGTAATCGGGTATCTGTCTAAAGGTGAACGTCTAGCCATAATAAAAATTCCTTTCAAATAAAATTTAATGCAACACCGCACAAAGCACAGCATATACTGCGTTTCTGCCGCACAATCATTGTGCAGAATTGCCTTAAAAAGTTTTTTCACATAAATTAATCAAGCATTTCCTTAGTCATTTTTCCAAGCATTTCGATTCCGCTGATGATTTGTTCATCTGTAGGAGTTGAAAAGTTAAGACGGAATGACTGTGTTTTATCGTCTTCGTGTATACAGAATGCTGTTCCCGGAACAACTGCTACCTTATATTCAGCAACTGCCCTTGTGCAGAACTTAATCATATCACAGCCGTCAGGAAGTGTGCACCAGATGAACAGTCCGCCCTGCGGTTTTGTGTATGTAATTTTGTCTGAAAAGCATTCTTTTATTTTTGAGAGCATAAGCTCACATTTTTTCTTGTAAATTTTGCGTAATCCCTCAAAGTGAGCATTCATATCAACCGTAGTCATAAAACGATGACATACAACCTGTGCCCAGATATTTGAATGAACGTCCGCAACCTGCTTGCAGACAACTATTTTCTGAACAATCTCCTTTGGTGCAGAAACATATCCTGTTCTGAAGCCCGGTGAAAGTATCTTTGAAAATGTACCTGTATATATAACTCTGCCCTCTGTATCAAGAGTTTTAATTGCAGGAATATCCTCACCGTCAAATCTCAAATCACCATAAGGATTATCCTCAAGGATAATAAAATCATATTTTTTTGCAAGCTCGTAAACAGCCTTTCGTTTTTCCCATGACATTGTAAGACCTGTAGGATTCTGGAAATTCGGGATAAGATAAAGAAGCTTTACATTTTTATTTGCTTTTAACGCATCTTCAAGCTTTTCAATATTAATTCCGTCATTTTCAAGCTCCACACCCACAAGGTTTACATTGTAAGACTTGAAAGCATTAATTGAACCGATAAAGCTTGGTGCTTCACAAATAAGTGTATCGCCCTCGTTCAGAAGCACTTTACAGGCAAGCTCATTTCCCTGCTGTGCACCTGATGTAATGATCAGGTCATCAATTTCACTGTTGAAGCAGCCCTTTGCCGCCATACTTTCTTTAAGTGCATTTCTCAACGGAGTATAGCCCTCTGTAATATTGTACTGCAGTGCAAGAACAGGCTCGTTTGCAAAAATATCTGCTGAAATTTCCGCAACCTTTTCACTCGGAAAAGCCTCGGGGGCAGGATTTCCTGCGGCAAACGAAATCACTCCCGGTTCAGAAGTGAACTTGAGAATTTCTCTTATTGCCGAAGCCTTTAAGCCTGCAACCTTATCCGAAAAATTATAATTCATTCGTAAACAATCCTTTCTATTTCTCCGCCAATTAAATCTTGAAGAATTTATGCAAATTTAGTTTGGGGAGCAATATCTACGATATAATTTCAAAGTTAGAATATAACCTTTATCATTATACCACATAATTTCAAAAGTAGCAACATATATTTTTGTATAATTTCAGAAAAGGTGGTTTTTTTGTGAAAAAGCAGGATTTTATTAAAGGTTCTATAATACTTATGCTGTCCGCAGCTATAGCAAAAATGCTGGGAGCTTTATTTAAAATCCCGCTTACCAATATGCTCGGAGGAGTCGGAATGGGCTATTTCAGCTGTGCATACAGTCTGTTCCTGCCGATCTATGCCCTTACCGTTACGGGACTTTCTTCTGCTGTGGCACGTCTTACTGCTCAAAGTACGGCTCTTGAAATGTACGAAAATGCAAAAAAGGTCCGCAAAACAGCACTAAAGCTGTTTTTTGCCGCAGGTCTTGCAGGCAGTATTATCATAGCGGTTCTTGCACGTCCGTTTTCAGTTTATGTTGCAAAATCACCTGACGCATGGATTTCTGTTACACTTATTGCACCGTCAGTTCTATTCGGCTGTATAACGGCTGTCGAACGAGGTTACTATGAGGGACTCTGCAATATGTATCCTACTGCTTTTTCACAGCTTGCAGAAGGACTTGTTAAAATGCTCGCAGGACTCTTTTTCTGTTCTCTGGTCAATCAAAACAGTCAGCTCATTCTTAATTATCTTCCTGATGGAACTGATATAAGAGCAGCGGCAGCAGGTGCAGGAATATTCGGAGTAACACTTTCTTCTGTCGGGGCGGCATTTTTCTTTCCGATAATGCGTATATTTTTGCCCAAGGAAAACAAATGCGGCGACAAAACTCTTATCAAAACCGGAGATATATCAAAAGAGCTTATTTCAATAGCACTTCCTATCGGAATAAGCTCCGTAGTAACAAATCTTACCGCAATTATAGACTTAGGAACTTTAATAGGCTGTATAGATATGTTCAAGGGTCACTACGTTCTGCCTGAGGGAACGGAACATTCTGATTTGCCGCAGTTTATATATGGTTCATTTTCAGGTATAGCCGTAACTATTTTCAATCTTGTTCCCTCAATAACAAATATGCTTGGAAAAGGAATACTTCCTGCAATTACTTGTGCATGGGAGCGTCACGATAAAGCGGCAATGAAAAAAAGCACACTTCAAGCCTTAACAGCGTCTGCGTTTATGGCAGTTCCTGCTGCTGTAGGACTTGGTGTACTTTCTGCTCCTGTTCTTAACTTTCTCTTTCCGAAACAGCCCGAGGAGGTTGCTGTCTGCATAAAAGCTCTGCAGCTTCTGATGCCGGGAATGGTCTGCTTATGTGTATCGTTTCCTGTTTTCAGTATGCTTCAGGCAATAGGCAAGCCGTCTGCACCATTAAAAATTATGCTGATTGGTGCATTAGTTAAGCTTGCAGGAAACATTCTGCTCATACCATTTATGGGAGTAGACGGCAGTGCTTTGTCTACCTCAATATGCTACGCCGTCATACTTATATTATCACTGTTTGTTTACCTTAAAACAGCAAATATCAAATTGTCAGCAAAGCCTTTTATCTCTATTGCCTATTCAGGACTGATATGCGGAATTTGTGCAATGCTTTGCCATGACAGATTTTCATATTGCTTTTCAGATACAATATCACTTTTCCTCTCAGTCGGTGCAGGAGGATTGGGTTATCTGCTTATGATGTACCTGTGTGAATATTCAAAAGCTAAAAGTTAAGGAAACTCCGCATCACGCATGAAGTTTCCTCTAAAAATCGATTCAAATTCAATTAAAAGCTTCCGCCGCTTCCCTTTGCTGCACCTGATGAACCTGATGCTGATGTACTCTGTGGTTTTGCTCTCCTTTTTGTTTCCTTATACAAGAAATGGTCTTTATTAACATTCATATTCAGACTGTCCTTTTGTATGTATCTTTGTGCCGCACTTTGAGGACGCACTGTCTTTAATTGACTTTTCATACTTCCTGTTACTATCAGTGCAGCAATAACTCCGACTCCAACAGCTACACATACCAGCAGCAGATAATCTTTTGCAGTTTTAATTTTGTTATTGACATCATACGGAGTTCCTTTTTCAGCCTCGGCAAGAAAATCATCACATAAGCTGTAAAATTCATTAAAAGCACCGTAATAGTCATCTTTTTTCAAATATTTTTTTATTTCGTCACCAATGTAATCTGTCCCCCACTCCGTAAATGCCTTTGAACCGTAACCCGTTGTATATATATAATACTGTCTGTCGGATTCACTCACCAAAAGAAGAATACAGTCATTTTCTCCGCATTGAAAAGAATTATCATTAAAATATTTCTCTGCATATTCAGATGAAGGCAATCCCTCAAAAGATTTTACTGTTGCTGCTGCAATTGTACAATTATACTTGCCGCCAAGATTTAACATCCTGCCTGCAAGCTCATATTCCTTATCGTCATCTATAAGACCTGCTTCATCTTTAATAGCTGAGCTGTCATGTGCAAGAGTAATCATTGAAATATTACAGCACAAGCACATAATCAAAGCTAAAATTATACCTGATACTTTTTTCATAACGTCCTCCTGCCTATATAATAAACATACCGATTATTCCGGATATTGCTGCTGCAATTGTAAACGATATACCAAAATATTTCCAGAATGCACCCTTATCCATCGGCAGATCTCCTACAAATCGTCCTGTCTGTCCATTCATTGCAAATGTATATTTCTGGTCATTCCATGTAGTATTAAGTATCCATACAGGACATAATGCATATTTTACAGAGCTTTGCTCATATCTTATATTCTCCCTTTCAAGCGTAAAGGAAGTATAGTCCCTTACCTGCTCGGCAAATGTAAGCTCCACACTTTTCTTTATTCTTTCGTTTGCTCTTTCCTTGCTTGTTTCGGAATCAACGTCATATTTATCTGCAAGATAGCCTGCAAGGTATGCTGTCTGAAAATCTGTTGCATCATTAAAGTCAAATGGTTCTATTGACTCCATAAGGTCATCTTCCATTTTTGATGAACCGTCAACAGGAACATTCTGAAAGCTCATGGAACCTGCCCTCTGAACCGCATAATAGCTTATCTCATCATAATCATATTTATTGTCACTCCAATGTCTGACCTTTTTTGCTTTATAATCAAGCTTGGCATTCAGTGAAGTGCTAAAAAGCCAGAACGGTACATAAACTCCCTTTATTTCGTCAATGTGATTTTGGTCTTTAAAAATTTTCGGAAGCAGTTTTTTATTATTCAGGTGTCTGCTGAGAGCCTCTTTCGCCTGTTCTTTATTAAGTTTAAACGGGATAATAAGGTCAGGACGCAGTTCTCCCGAAACATTGCCCTTTACCACAATCGGACTGTCGCAAAACGGACAGCTTGATGCAGCCGTTGTGCTGTCTGCAACAATTTCTGCACCGCATGACTGACAGGAATACGACTTCATTCCTGCTTGTTCATTTTCACTCCAATATGTGTCTGACGTACTGTCCCAATCAGTTTTATCCTCCAGCTGTTCGTTCATTTGTTCATCATATGCTTTAAGAGTTTCCATTTCAAATGTATTGTCGCAATACGGACATTTCATTTGCTGTTCGCTGCTGTTGAATTCTATAGCTCCTCCGCAGCATGGGCATTTATATTCAATTAATGTTGACATTATTTCACCTGACTTTCAATTTTTAAAAGCATCATACAATTATCATATGATATTTCATTCCGACAAAAATTAAGGCAGCACCGCACAAAGCACGTCAAAAGGCTTTGCACGTCATAAACTTTTTGCGGTATTGCCTTAACAAATTTATTATACCATATTCAAAAGAAATTTTCAATAAAAAACGGATGATTAAAAAATCATCCGTTCAGTCTGTCGAAAAAGCATGAAGCTGCTCCTGAGAGAATTCTACTTTTCCTTAATATAAACTGCTGTAACTTCTGCAATATACTCCTTGTGATAAGGATCACTGCCGTAAAACTTCTTTGCAAAGCCGTCACTTGTCAAAAAGCTGTCCGCTTTTAGTTCATCCTTGTAGAGCTTTTTACAAACAAAAACCATTTCTGCTTCTTCAAATGCTGTACAGCCGTCGAAATCCTTTGGCGTTAAGCCTGTTTCCTTTGCCTTATCGCAGTTTCTTCCTGAATTTGCTCCGCAGAATTTCAGTGCTTCTCTGTACTTTTCATTGAAAAATGACGCAGTAAAACAGTCATTATCCTCAACAAAGCCGTATGTATACCGATTTGGTCTGATATAACAAGTAAAAACGTCCTTATTCCAAAGCTTGCCAAACTGTCCCCAAGAAGCTGTCATTGTGTTATAATTTGAGATATCTCCGCCTGTAATAAGCATCCAGTCGCTTCCAATAAGCTTAAAAGGGTTGAAGCTAAGCTCTGATAATTCGATTTTCTTAAAACTCATAATATTAAATCCTTTCGTTGATATATATAATTATATTATCATGATTTTTTCAATATTACAAGTGGTTTGTACTTATTTTTCAAACTCTCCTTAATACCGATTTATACTGTAATCTTAACTTGTCCGTTATGAGTGCAATAAATTCGGAATTTGTCGGTTTGCCTTTGCTTGTGTCAACAGTATAGCCAAAAAATGAATTGAGAGTATCAATATTCCCTCTGTCCCATGCAATTTCTATTGCGTGACGTATTGCTCTTTCAACTCTTGAAGATGTTGTTTCATAAAGTCCTGCAACAGTCGGATAAAGCATTTTCGTAACGCTGTCAAGGAGGTTTTTATCCTCTATTGAGTAAAGAATTGCTGTTCTAAGGTAATGATATCCTTTGATATGTGCCGGAACGCCAAGCTGGTGAATAATATCTGTTACAACAATTTCCATGTCATCTGAAAGACTGCTTATTTTGTCCGCCATTGCAGATTTGATTACAGAACACAAATCTTCTGCATCATATGGTTTAAGCAGATAGTAAGAAGCTCCGTTTTCCATTACCTGACGTTCAATAAACTCATTGTCATATGAAGATGTTATTATAAATGCAGGCTTTTTAAGTCCCATATCATTAACCCTCTTCATAATGGAAACTGCATCACCATTTTGAGCTGAAATATCAAGAACCGCAATATCAGGAGAATCATTTTTTATTGACTCAAATATAACATTGCAGTCCTTTCGGCGTGTATATGCATAAAGTCCACGCTCCCTCAGCTTGTTTGCTACGCTTACTCCGCTTTCAGCAGAATCATCACCAATTAATACTTTTATTTTGTTATTCATTTTCTTTGACCTCCTTTTTTCTACTTCACTATGTTATCACATTCGTTCAACAAAAAGCAATGCGATAATTTATTATTTTACGTCAAAGAAAATAGAATTTAATAATTATTATGCAGGTCAAAAAATATTTGTCGATGTACAGTATCGTATTTTATATTTATTCATTGGGAAATATCGGCAAATAATGCTTGCCGTATTAATTTGTCACTTTTAGATATAAAAGCTTTAAAGCAGAAAAATATAGTTGAAATTTAGGGCAACACCACATAAAAATGGATACCCTGATAACCCAGAGTATCCATTATAAAAGTTTTATTCGTGACAATGCTCACATTCTTTAATCTCTCCGACAATTGGAAGCGGGTCAATACCTTGTTTCTTATAATAATCGGAAAGAGCTGCCTTAATAGCCTGTTCTGCAAGTACAGAACAGTGAAGCTTTACAGGCGGAAGTCCGTCAAGAGCCTCTACAACTGCCTTATTTGTCAGTTTAAGTGCATCATCTATTGACTTGCCCTTAATCAGCTCAGTTGCCATTGAAGAAGTAGCAACAGCAGCTCCGCAGCCGAAAGTTTTAAACTTAACGTCTGAAATAATGCCGTTATCCACCTTAATGTACATTTTCATTATATCTCCGCACTTAGCGTTTCCTACCTCACCAATGCCGTCTGCATTTTCAATTTCTCCTACATTTCTCGGATTTGAAAAATGGTCAAAAACCTTATCACTGTATAACATATTTCCGCTCCTTTACTTTTCTTCCTTTATTATACGTTCCCAAAGAGGCGACATTGCTCTGAGTCTTTCGACAACTCTCGGCACAACCTCAAGTATATAGTCAATATCCTCATCTGTGGTTTCATCATTTATTGAAAGTCTGAGAGAACCGTGTGCAACTTCATGCTTTAAACCAAGTGCAAGAAGAACGTGAGACGGATCAAGTGAACCTGATGTACAAGCTGAACCTGATGAAGCACAAATTCCGTTCATATCAAGCATGAGCAGAAGTGACTCGCCCTCTACACCCTCAATTGAAATATTGCAGTTGCCTGCAAGACGCTTTTCTCTGTCACCGTTAAGACGTGTATGTGAAAGCTTCAGGATACCGTCAATAAGGCGGTTTCTCATAGCAGTAACCTTTTCATTTTTAGCTTTTATATCAGCTGTTGCAATTTCAATTGCAGTACCCAGTCCTACAATAGCAGGGACATTTTCAGTTCCGGCACGTTTATTTCTCTCCTGAGCTCCGCCAAAAATAAGATTAGGAAGAACAATGCCTTTTTTAATATAAATAGCTCCGATGCCTTTTTGAGCATGTATTTTATGACCTGAAAGTGAAAACAGGTCTATATTCTGTTCCTTTACGTTTATCTCAACATTTCCGACTGCCTGAACAGCATCAGTATGGAAGATAACTCCCTTTTCACGACATATTGCACCAATTTCACTTGTTGGCTGAATTGTGCCTATTTCATTGTTTGCATACATGATAGAAACGATTGCCGTATCTTCACGAATTGCATTTTTTACATCATCGGGACAGACAATTCCCAAAGGACTAACAGGAAGATATGTTACCTCAAAGCCCTCTTTTTCAAGTGCCTGACATGTATGAAGTATTGCATGATGCTCAAAAACTGAAGTAATTATGTGTTTTTTACCCTTTGCCTTTAATCTGTGGCATGTACCTCTTAAAGCCCAGTTATCAGCCTCTGAACCGCAGCTTGTAAAGTAAATCTCAGAAGGATCTGCTCCGATTGCCTTTGCAACCTTTTCTCTTGATGCCTCAATAGCCTTTTTTGCATTTCTTCCAAGAGAATATATACTTGAAGCATTGCCGTATTCCTCAGTAAGATATGGATACATTGCGTTAAGAACTTCAGGGGATATTTTTGTTGTTGCGGCATTATCCGCATAAACAAATCGCTTTTCCATTTTAGTTTGCTGCCTCCGTTATTTTGAATATTTATCACGCTGCTCTACAGCGAGTCTGTCGCAGCGTTCATTTTCAGGGTGCCCTGCATGACCTTTTACCCATACAAAGCTAACCTCGTGCTTTTCAAGAAGTGGGAGAAGTTTTTCCCAAAGGTCGACATTAAGAGCAGGTTTTTTGTCAGATTTAATCCAGCCTTTCTTCTTCCAGCCATAAACCCAGCCTTTTGTTATGCTGTCAACCACATACTTGCTGTCGGTTGTTAAAATAACCTGACATGGTTCTTTTAATGCTGAAAGGCCTGTAATAACTCCGAGAAGCTCCATTCTGTTGTTTGTGGTTTCAGCCGCACCGCCTGAAAGCTCCTTTTCGTGCTGCCCAAATCTAAGAACGACTCCAAATCCTCCCGGTCCGGGATTACCGCTGCATGCTCCGTCTGTAAATATCTCAACCTTTTTTATAATGTTCACCTCATGATGCAGATTATGACGGCATCACATAATCCATATCAATACCGCCTTATATATTATATCCTAATTTTTCCGAATAATCAACATTGTTGCACCTACGCAACATGATATAAAAAGCACTACACAAAGTATATGTGATGCTGTTTTAGGACAATACCGCACAAAACACGTCCAAAGACTTTGTGCGGTATTGCATTAAGTATCTAAACTCTTTAAAATTATTATTCCAATAACTATTATAACAGCTATTGCAGAGAAAAATTTTTGTAATGTTTTTTTGATTAAAAACTTAAATTCCTCCCGATACCTCACATAATCATAAAAATGCTGCGGATTATCAGGATTAATCATAATTTCACGTTTTTCATCCTTTTCCGGAATTCCAAAAACGCCATACCTTTCATCACATAAATCAATTATATCTGCATTAAGATACATTTCATATGTCGGGCAAAACATCATTGTATATCTGTAAAAATGCTGACTCTTACTGTTGCCATAATTCACATTAATCGTATATCCAGGTTTTTCTTTTATTCCTGAACAAAATGCATCAGCCGGTTGAGTACATTGCTTTTTTTCTTCCCTCATTTTTACTAATAATGTTATAGTTGGTATCAGGTCTGATATCAATTTTAAAACAGGAGGGAGAGCAAAAATTGATAAACCAAAATAAATACAGCGTATGTCATCATTCTTTTTTACAGCATCAATAATGCAAAGCACTGCAAAGCATGAGTATAGTATGCCGATTGCTGACATGATTTTTTCCCTTAAAGGAACATGTGGCCTTACCTTATTAAAACTCGTCAGCACTCCGACAACAACAAAAACCCCAACAAATGAACATAAAAAAAGTCGTTCATTATTTGTTATAGCACCAACAGCTATAGTAGCCATTAAAATCAGAAGCAAAATGCAGCATATGTTATTTTTTATTTCTCTCCTTTTGAGGAACTTTTCTAATTGTAAATCCTCTTTACTGTATAAATCTCCTTTATCAAATAGTGATAGGTAATCCTTTG
>DJPR01000013.1 GCA_002438605.1 Ruminococcus sp. UBA6407 | reverse complement strand
CTCTGCAAAGGGTGAATTAAAAAACAGTCCTGTGGACTGTTTTTTAAGAGGGAACGCTCTGCAAGAGAGAGCGTTCCCTTACTTTTTCCTTTATCTTTTTTCCTTATTCTTTTTCCTTATCCTTTTTATGATAAATTTCCAAATACAATGTATACTAATGTAAAGAAATTTGCGATGGTGTTTGTTAGAAAACAAAATTGCCAAATGCAATACATCTAAATGTAAAAGGGGCAGCCTTCACTTGTAAGGCATGCCCCTCTTTAGAAACAGTTGAAACTGTTTCTAAATTCACCTTGTGCGAAACGCTTGAAGGCTTTATGCAGGGCTTTGCCCCGCACCCCACCAGAGGCTCTGCCTCTGGACTCTGCCAAAGGGTTAGCAAACCCTTTGGAAACCCAGTTTTGTTAAGATACTGTCCCAACAGCTTATTAAAAAATTCTATAAAAAATTAAAACTGCCGCACTTTAAACAGTACGGCAGTTTGTATATGTCATATTAAATTTAGCCACAGAATGACTTGAAAAGTTCACAAAGCTTTGCGAAAATGTTGTTACACATGCTATATTTCCTCCTTTTCGTATTTCCCTCTTGGGATGATTTTATTATATCATAGCTTATATTAAAAATCAATGCAATAATTTTGGTATTTATGGAATATATATGATATTGCCTTGACGCTCCCTTATCAGCAAAACAAAAAGCACTTTCTCATTTGAGAAAGTGCTTATTCTTCTGGGGTGGGAGATGGGATTCGAACCCACGGTCTTCGGGACCACAATCCGACGCTTTAACCAACTAAGCTACACCCACCATGTGCATATAAACGAATCGCTCCGACTATGGAGCGTTTCGAATTTTGGCGCGCCTTATTGGACTCGAACCAATGGCTTACTGCTTAGAAGGCAGTTACTCTATCCAGCTGAGTTAAAGGCGCATTGGAGCGGGTGATGGGAATCGAACCCACGTAACCAGCTTGGAAGGCTGGAATTCTACCATTGAACTACACCCGCACCTTAAACCGCATTTATTGGTTTCAACAGTAAACATTTTATCACATTCGGGCTTCTTTGTCAATAGATTATTTGAAAAAAACTCAAAAACATCAACATTAACAATAAAATAAAATAAAAATAAAAAAATACAGTAAAAATGCTTTATAGAATTTTTCTGCCAAAAATATTAACGAAAGAAAATTTATAAATCACTTTTATTTTGTTTGAAAATGTTGTATAATAGTCTTTGAGATAAAAAGATTGAGGTGCGTTATATGGCAAATTGCTATTCCCTTGGTATTGACGTCGGGTCTACTACCGTTAAAACTGTTATCATTGATTCAGATAACCAAATAATCTATTCCAAATATCAAAGGCATCTTTCAAAGGTCAAGGAAACGGTCTATGAACAGCTTGGCATAATACGCAGACAGTTCAGTGATGCTGAATTTAAAGTCTGCATTACAGGCTCGGCAGGACTCGGACTTGCAGAAAGTGCAGACATTCCTTTTGTTCAGGAGGTTCAGGCTGCATTTATTGCAGTTAAGGAAAAAGAACCTGATACAGACGTTGTTATCGAACTCGGCGGCGAGGACGCCAAAATAATTTTCTTTACCGGCGGCGTGGAACAGCGTATGAACGGTTCATGTGCAGGCGGTACAGGTGCGTTCATTGACCAGATGGCTACACTTCTCGGCATTTCTGCCGATGAGCTTGATAAGCTGTCCGAAAATGCAGAAAAGGTATATCCGATTGCTTCACGATGCGGAGTTTTTGCAAAGTCCGACATTCAGCCGCTGCTTAATCAGGGGGCGGCAAGAGAAGATATTGCTGCAAGTATTTTTCAGGCGGTCGTTGACCAGACCGTTTCTGGTCTTGCTCAGGGACGTTCAATTGAGGGACGTGTACTTTTTCTCGGCGGCCCGTTGTCATTCCTGAAAGGATTAAGACGTGCTTTCGTTAAAACTCTCGGACTTACCGAAGATAATGCAGTTTTTCCGCAGGAAGCTCCTGTGTTTGTGGCATACGGCTGTGCAGTATTTGCGTCAAACTCAACAGATACATATACCATAGATAAACTTCTTAATAAAATATCAACTGCAAAGGCATCAGCTAATATAGTAACAGGTGAGCCGCTTTTTGAATCTCAGGCACAATATGATGAATTTATTGAACGCCATAAACAATATGACCTCAAATATGAGGATATCCGTATATATAAAGGCAATGCATACCTCGGAATTGATGCAGGCTCTACGACTACCAAGCTTGTCCTTATTTCCGAAAACGGCGGACTCCTTTACAGCTACTATGCCTCAAACAAAGGACAGCCGCTTGACAGAATCGTCAGAAAGCTCAAGGAAATATACAAGGAAATGAATCCTGAAATCACTATAAAGGGTTCGGCTGTAACAGGCTACGGCGAAGAGCTTATAAAAGCAGGTCTTAACATAGATTTCGGAATTGTTGAAACGGTTGCTCACTTTAAAGCTGCGTCATACTTCTGTCCCGATGTTGACTTTATCATTGACATAGGCGGTCAGGATATAAAATGCTTTAAAATCAAAAACGGCAGTATCGACAGCATTATGCTAAACGAGGCTTGTTCGTCAGGCTGCGGTTCATTTATTCAGACCTTTGCAATGGCTCTCGGATATGATATTGCAGAATTTTCTCAGCTTGGACTTTTCGCTAAAAAGCCTGTTGACCTTGGTTCACGCTGTACCGTATTTATGAACAGCAGCGTTAAGCAGGCTCAGAAGGACGGTGCAACCGTTGAGGATATTTCAGCAGGTCTTTCATCATCAATTATCAAAAATGCGATTTATAAGGTTATACGAGCAAAATCTGTTGACGAGCTTGGCAAAAATATTGTTGTTCAGGGCGGCACATTCCTGAATGACGCTGTTCTGCGTTCATTTGAAAAGGAGCTTGGAAGAAATGTAATCCGCCCTGCCGTTTCAGGACTTATGGGTGCATTGGGCTGTGCATTGTACGCAAAGGAAAAAAACATCGAAAAATCCTCGCTCATCTCAGCAGAGGAACTTGAACATTTCAGCTATACATCAAAAAGTCTTAACTGCGGCGGCTGTACCGCAAACTGTGCATTGAATGTGATAACATTTAAAAACGGCGGACGCTTTATTTCAGGCAACCGCTGTGAAAAGGGCGGCGGAAAAACAAAAACAAAGTCCGCACCAAGTCTTTACGATTATAAATATACAAGTATAATTAATACAGGCAAGGACGTTCACCCGAAAAATCCTATTGCAAAGGTCGGGCTGCCTCTTGCACTCAGCTTCTATGAACAGCTTCCTTTCTGGCATACTCTCTTTACGGAGCTTGGATTTGAAACTGTACTGTCTGATGAAAGCTCCAGAGAAATGTATTATCTCGGACAGCACACAATTCCGTCAGATACGGTCTGCTATCCTGCCAAACTGGCTCACGGACATATTGAATGTCTGCTCAACAAGGGTGTTGACTTCATTTTCTATCCCTGCATGAGCTATAATATTGACGAGGGAGAAAGTGATAATCATTTCAACTGTCCTATCGTTGCATATTATCCCGAACTGCTTTTTGCAAACAATTCACGCCTTAATGCCAAAAACTTCAAATATCCTTACATGGACCTCAACAGACGCAAAAATGTTATTAAGGTTATGGCTGAAACGCTCAAGGAGTATAACATCAAGGGCAAAATACCTGCGGCTGTAGACAAGGCTTATGAGGCTATGGAGGCACATATCAATGATATTGCTAAAAAAGCAGACGAAATAATACGTCAGGCTCGTACAGAGGGCAGAAATATAATTGTTCTTGCCGGCCGTCCTTATCATGTGGACAAGGAAATAAACCACGGCATACATAAGCTTATAACAAGTCTGGGAATGGCTGTTGTTACGGAGCAGAGCGTTGCTCCTCTCGCACATTCTCCAAAGCTTGCTGTCCTTAATCAGTGGACATATCATTCGCGTCTTTACAGAGCTGCCGAGTATGTTACAACTCAGCCTGATATGCAGCTGGTTCAGCTTGTATCCTTCGGCTGCGGAATTGACGCAATTACTACCGATGAGGTTCGTTCAATACTCGAAAGCAAGGGCAAGCTTTACACTCAGCTTAAAATAGATGAAATAAATAATCTGGGTGCGGCTAAAATCCGTTTAAGAAGTCTTGAAGCCGCAATAAAAGGCAAGGAACAGGAGGGATAAAATGGCTGTACAATATGCAAAGTTTACTGAAGATATGAAAAAGACCCATACAATTTTGGTTCCCGATATGCTGCCTATACATTTCAAACTGCTTATCAGCATTTTTGAGGCTTACGGCTATAAAATGGAGCTTTTACAGACTGATTCAAGAGCCGTTGTGGACGAGGGGCTCAAAAATGTCCATAATGATACCTGCTATCCTGCACTTCTCGTTATAGGTCAGTTTATGGAGGCTCTCAAAAGCGGACGCTATGACCCGAATAAAACTGCTCTGCTCATAACTCAGACGGGCGGCGGCTGCCGAGCATCAAATTATATTCACCTTTTAAGAAAATGTGCTTATGAAAACTTTCCTCAGGTTCCCGTTGTTTCACTCAATTTCAGCGGACTCGAAAAGGACAGCGGTTTCAAAATAACTCCGATAATGTTCCTTAAACTGCTGTATGCAGTTCTCTACGGCGATTTGCTCATGACTGTATACAATCAGTGCAGACCTTATGAGCTTGTAAAGGGAACTTCAAAAAAGGTTCTTGATAAATGGCAGTCCAAACTGCAAAAGCTGTTCAGAACAGGCACAAAATATATGAAAACCTCAAAGCTTTACAAGGAAATCCTTGACGATTTTGCTGCAATTGAACGCAGCAAGGTAAAGAAAATTCAGGTTGGAATTGTCGGGGAGATTTATGTTAAATACTCTCCCCTTGCAAATAATCACCTTGAGGACTTCCTGATTTCAGAGGGCTGTGAACCTGTTGTACCGTCACTTCTCGAATTTGTTATGTACTGTGCGGTAAGTACGGCGGTAGACGGCAAGCTTTACAGCTTCAGAAGCAAATCGACTGTTCTTAACGGTCTTGGATATAAGCTTATCTACGGAAAGCAAAAGGAGCTTATCAGAACAATGAAAAAGCATGGTGTATTTACAGCTCCGCATGACTTTGAGCATTTGCGTAAAATGGCTGACAAATACATCAATCAGGGGGTTTCAATGGGTGAGGGCTGGCTTATCCCAGCAGAAATGGCGGCTCTTGCCGAATCAGGAACGGAAAATATCGTTTGTGCCCAGCCTTTCGGCTGTCTGCCTAATCACATAGTTGCAAAGGGTATGTCAAGAGCAATCAAGGCGGACTTCCCTGATGCAAACATTGTTGCAATCGACTATGACCCCGGTGCTACAAGAGTAAATCAGGAGAATCGCATAAAGCTTATGCTTGCCAATGCTAAGAAACGAACATGAATATAAAAAACAGAAAAGGTGAAATCATAAAAAAAGCGGATAACAGTCAGGAGCTTATCCTTAAATCCCTTTACGGAACTTTTGCAGGACGCTGTTTATTAAAAATTCTCACTCAGCCGACCGTATCAAAAGCCGCAGGAGCTTTTATGGACTCCGGATTCTCAGCTCCGCTTATAAAGCCGTTTATCAGAAAGAATAACATTAATATATCCGAGTATCAGATGAACGGCATAAAAAGCTATAATGACTTTTTCACACGCAGGGTAAAAAGCGGAAAACGTCCGATTGAGCTTGCCGCAAATGCATTCATAAGTCCATGTGATGCAAAACTTTCCGTATATAAAATCCACAGCAGCAGCACGTTTAAAATAAAAAACAGCTTTTACAGAATTGCAGACCTCGTCAATAACTCGTCACTTGCAAAAAAATACAAGGACGGCTGGTGTATGATTTTTCGTCTTGAAGTGGACGATTATCACCGCTACTGCTATATCGACAGAGGGTTTAAGCATAAAAATATCCACATAAACGGCGAGCTTCACACTGTAAATCCTATTGCACTTAAAAACTGCAATATATACAAAAGAAATTCTCGTGAGTATACTGTTCTTCACACCAAAAACTTCGGTGACGTAACTCAGGTTGAGGTCGGAGCTATGATGGTCGGCAAAATACTAAATCATCATGGCTGTTATCACTTTGAAAAGGGTGAAGAAAAGGGAATGTTCCTTTTCGGAGGTTCTACAATCGTTCTTCTTGTTGAAAAGAATAAGATTATTCCATGTGCGGAATTTCTTGAAAATACTGCTCAGGGATTTGAAACTGTTGTTAAAATGGGAGAAAAAATCGGATATAAATTATTATAAAAATAACCCCCTTTGGACTGTCAGTCCGAGGGGGTGTTTTTTTTACTGAAATGACGGCGGTTTTACATCTGTTTTTGCAAATCTGTTTTCCGATGGTGAAGGCTCTGACATACTGAAATACATTCTTGCAGCCTTTGTTGTTCCAAAATCTCTGTTTGACCCTGTATTCTGCACCTTATTAAAGGCTTCTCGGAACATTGCGTTATGTGCTTCTTCACGATTTAAAAGAAAATCAATTGTTTCACGCACCTTTTTGTCTGAAATCTGACGGTAAAGATATTCGTAAACAACCTTTGCTCTCTGCTCTGATGCAATATTGGATAAAAGGTCTGCACATAAATCTCCCGTAACTGTAACGTAGTCTGCTGTCCACGAATAGCCTGACGCATTTATAAGTCCAGGATTTAAGCCCAATAAAACGTGCGATTCAATTTCACCGGCAGAAACTGCCTGTGCGTCTACATCATGTCCGTTAAGCAGATTTATCGTTTGAGCGACCATTTCCATGTGACCCAGTTCTTCTGCTGCAATATCCAGAAATAAGTCCTTGATTTCCGGGTCTTTTATTCTGAAACTTTGTGACATATATTGCATTGCTGACTTTAATTCACCATTGCCGCCGCCAAGCTGTTCTTGTAAAAGTGCCGCATACTGCGGATTTGGTTTTTCCACACCAACAGGATGAAATAACATTTTTTCATGCTTAAACATAATATCAGCCTCCATTCTCATGCTCTATTATCAGCATTATGAGGCAGATTATACATTAACCTTAAGGCATAACCGCAAGAAATTTCAAATATTGCCCTGCCCAAAGGATTAATTTCCCTTTGGAAATCCGTTTTTTGACTTTATCACACCCTGAAGGCAACACTGATTTTTGTTCCTTTTCCTACAGTGCTTTCAAGACTTATTTTACCATTCAAATACTGAACAGCGTGCTTTACAATTGAAAGTCCCAGTCCTGTACCGCCTGTTTCCTTTGAATGACTCTTATCCACACGATAAAAGCGTTCAAAAACTCTGCTTTGATTATCCAAAGGAATACCTATTCCCGTATCGGAAACAGAAAGTATTACGTTATTATCGGATTCTTCAACCGAAACCTCAACCGAGCCGCCCTCCTTATTATACTTTATGGCATTGTCGCAGAGATTGTAAATTATCTCATGCAAAAGCTGTTTAGGAGCATGAATTACTGTGCTTTTTCCCTTAACCGATATAGTTACATTCCGTTTCTGAGCCGTAAGTGAAAGCATTTCGGCTTCGTCCTTTGCAATTTCATAGATGTCAGCGTCCTCCAACGGAAAATCTGTACTTTCATCAAGCTGAGAGAGTCTGATTATGTCCTCAATAAGCGTTACAAGTCTGGCTGCCTCACTTCTGATGCGTCCGATAAATTTCGGAACATCATCTGCTTTTACCAAGCCATTCTCAAGCAGTTCCGCACTTCCCATGATTGACTGAAGCGGTGTTTTCAGCTCATGTGAAACATTTGCGGTAAATTCCTTTCGGTTGCGTTCAGCAAAAACCTTATCGCTTATGTCGAACACAAGTATTACAACTCCGCTTGTCTGTTCATCCGAACCTATGCGGCTTATGTTAAGCTGACACTCATGTCCGTTTCTGCTTACTTCAATCTCACTTCTGCCGTCCTGAACCGCATTGTCAAGAGCCTTGTTTATCTCGTGATTTCTTTCCAGCGTCAGAAAATCCTTTCCGATGCATTCGGGTGACGCTGAGAAAAACGCACCTGCCGCAGGATTGATGCTTAATACCGTATAATCCCTGCTTAACAGTACAAGTCCCTCGTTCATATTTTCGATTACGGCATAAAATTCACTTTTCCTGACCTCAAGCTCTTTATATTGATTGTGAATCTGCTCTTTCTGACGTTCAATATGCGTAAGGAGGGGTGCAAGCTCGTCATATGCTTCATTTTCAAACGGTTTGTCAAGATCTATTGAGTTAAGCGGTTCTACAATTCTCTTTGAAATTCTGTAAGCAAGGAATATTGACAAAGCAAGTGCACCAATCAGAACTATTATTATCGGCGTCAGCATTCCCAGAACAAGAGTAAGCATAGTAGCATGGTCTACGGAAACACGAACAACATTTCCGTTTGCAAGCTTTTTTGCATAATAAAATGTTTCCTCTGTAAGCGTTGCGGAATAGCGTGAGCTTTCACCAAATCCTTTTTTAAGAGCTTCCTTTATTTCTTCACGCTTTGCGTGATTTTCCATTTTATCTGCACTTGTCTTTGAGTCATAAAGCACATCACCGTCTGATGAAACAAGAGTTATTCTGCAGCTGTCCGTTTCAAGTCTTTCAAGATACTGAACTCCGCTTGTTTCAACAGCCTGTGCCACAAGTTCAAGCTCGTCCTTCATATGATTTTTCTGAATTGTATTCGAGTAGTCATAGAGAACTCCCATAATTATTGAAAAGCACGCAAGCAATACTGCAATTGCCACGAGAAAAATGGAATAAAATATCTTTTTGGTCATTTATCGGTCACCTCCATACGATAACCGACACTGCGGACTGTTTTTATGTTTTCGCCGAACTTGCCAAGCTTCTGACGCAGTGTCCTTATGTGCATATCAACAGTCCTTGTTTCTCCGACAAAGTTTTCGCCCCATACATCAGCGAAAAGTCTTTCCCTTGTAAATACTATTCCTATATGTGAAAGGAACAGCTTTAATATTTCAAACTCCTTGTATGTAAGTTCAATTCTTTCGCCGTTTATCGTTACTGTTCGTTCATCAATATTCATAACAAGACCGCCTGCTTTCAGGAGATGCTGAACAGACGCAGGTTTACAGCGGCGAAGTACAGCCTTTACTCTTGAAACCATTTCCATCATGCCAAACGGTTTTACAAGGTAATCGTCCGCACCGATATCAAGGCTTTGAATTTTATCGTATTCCATTCCCTTTGCCGTTGCCATAATAACAGGAATGGAACAGGTTTCAGATGACTCCTTGAGAGTTTTGAGTATTTCTACACCGTCAGTCCCCGGCAGCATAACGTCAAGTATAATAAGCTCCGGAATTTCGGTTTTCAATGCCTTGAAAAAGCTTTCGCCGTCGGAAAAGCCCCTTGCCTCAAAGCCTGTTGAACGCAGGGTATAAAGCTCTATTTCACGAATACTCTCATCATCTTCAATACACCAGATCATTGACTTTCTCCTTTATGAAATCCCGTAACGGAAAACACGACCCATTCAGCTATATTGACTGCATGGTCACCGATTCGCTCAAAATATTTTGCAATCATGAGCAAATCAAGAGCATATTTTGCCTTATCGGGATGCTCTGTAATCATAGTTACCAGAGAGGAACGCACCTTTTCAAAATAATCGTCAACCGCATCATCATGTGATATTGCCGCCTTTGCAAGCTTCACATCTCCTCTTACATAAGCTTCAACGCTTTCTGTCACCATTTTTATAGCCGATTCAGCCATAAGACAAATCAGATTGAAGTTTTCCGTACTGTCTGCATTGATATAGCTTACTATTTCGGCAATATCAGAGGCTTGGTCACCGATACGCTCCATATCGGTAATCATTTTATGAGCTGCGGAAATTTGTCTTAAATCTCTTGCTACGGGCTGCTGCTGCAAAAGGAGTTTCAGACATAAATTCTCAATGCTGTGCTCCATATTGTCAATTTCTGTTTCAAGCGAAAAGATTTTCTCCGTAAGCTTTGTATCTCTTTGAGAAAGAGATTTTGCGGCAAGAGCAATTATTTCTTCACACATTGCTCCCATTTGTGTAAGCTCCTTATTCAGCAGTGCAAGCTGTTCATCAAAACGGCTTCTCATTATTATCCGAACCTCCCTGTAATATAATCCTCTGTACGCTTATCCTTTGGCTGTTCAAACATTTTTTCGGTATTTCCGTATTCAATAAGGTCGCCCAACAGGAAAAATGCGGTATTGTCGGAAATTCGGACTGCCTGCTGCATATTGTGTGTAACTATAACAATAGTATATCGCTTTTTCAGTTCAATTGCAAGCTCCTCAATCTTTGAAGTGGAAATAGGGTCTAAAGCACTTGTCGGCTCGTCCATAAGCAGAACATCGGGTTCAACTGCCAATGCTCTTGCAATGCAAAGTCTTTGCTGCTGACCGCCTGAAAGTCCCAGAGCCGATTTTTTCAGCCTGTCCTTTACCTCATCCCAGATTGCCGCACCTCTCAGCGAACGCTCAATAATATCATCAAGCTTTGCCTTGTTTTTTATGCCATGAGTTCTCGGCCCGTAAGCTATGTTATCGTAAATACTCATCGGAAACGGATTAGGCTTCTGAAAAACCATGCCTATTTCACGTCTCAGCTCATTCACATTAGTTGAAGCGTCAAAAATATTCCTGTTCTTGTAACAGACCTCACCGCTGATTTTAACTTCGGGAATAAGGTCGTTCATTCGGTTCAGTGTTTTGAGAAAGGTTGACTTTCCGCACCCTGAAGGGCCTATAAGAGCTGTAATATTCTTTTCTTCAATGTCGATGTTTATATTTTTTAAAGCCTGTGTTTTGCCGTACCACAGACATAAGTCCCTGACAGTTATAATATTGCTCATAAGTTTCTCCTCTTTTTAAAACATTTTCCCACAAGAGCTGCGGCAAGATTGATAAGCAGTGTAAGCATCATGAGAATTGCCGCTATTCCAAAAGCAACCTCAAATTCACCCTGTTCCTTTGCATAAACGTAAAGTGCAACTGTAAGGGTTGCTCCGGAACTTCCCAGCCCTTCAAAAAATCCGTTTAAAGCATGAGCAAAGCCTGCTGTAAAAAGAAGTGCAGCTGATTCTCCGAGTATTCTGCCTACTGAAAGTATACAGCCTGTTATAATTCCGTCAACACAGCTTGGAAGTACAACAGTTCGTATAACTCTCCACTTTCCTGCTCCAAGTCCGAAAGCACCCTCACGATAGCTTTGCGGAACGGTTTTCAGGCTCTCCTGCGTTGTTCGCATGATTGTTGGAAGATTCATAATAACAAGAGTCAATGCACCGGCAAGAAGTGATGTCTGCATATTCAGAAACTGACAGAAAAATAACATTCCCACAAGTCCGTATATAATCGACGGTATTCCCGAAAGCGTTTCTGCGGCATATTCAATTACCGCAACTATTTTTTTGTTTTGTGCATATTCCGTAAGATATACCGCCGCACCGACTCCGAGTGGAAGTGTTATGAGCAAGGCGGCAATCACGATATATACTGTATTGAGTATATCGGGAAGTATGCCGATTTTTCCTGAAAGATAGCTTGGCTTTGTTGAAATAAGCTCCCATGATATATTGGGAAGTCCCTTGTACATTATATATACTATTAAAAAGACTATCAGCAGACAGGTTATGATAACCGATACAGCCATAAGCAGCTTCATCAGCACAATATACGCTTTTCGTTTGCTGTTCATGCTTATCCCTCCTTACTGCGTTTCAAAAAGAAGTTAAGCACTGCATTTATCATCATGATGAAAAGGAAAAGAACAAGTGCAATTGAAAACAGTGCCTGTCTTTGAAGTCCTGCCGAATATGACATTTCGCTTGCAACCGCAGTTGTCAGAAATCGGACACTTTGGAAAATTGACGGCATATTCGGTACGTTGCCCGATACCATCATTACTGCCATTGTTTCTCCTATAGCTCTGCCGACTCCAAGCACAACTGCTGCTGCAATTCCGCTTTTTGCCGCAGGAACTGACACCCTGAAATATGTTTCAACAGGTGTTGCTCCGAGTGCCAAAGAGGCGTCCTCATATTCTTTCGGAACAGCCTCCAGAGCTGTAACCGAAACCTTTATGATTGACGGTAAAATCATGATTGCAAGTACGATAATTGCCGCCAAAAGACTTGCACCGTCCGGAATATTAAACGCTGACCTTATCGCAGGAACAAGCACCAGCATTCCCACAAGTCCGTATACAACAGAGGGGATTCCTGCAAGCAGACTTACTGCCGCATTTATCACGGACTTTATTTTGGCAGGTGCTGCTTTTGCAAGATATACTGACGTTAAAAATCCTATCGGAACACCTATTGCAATTGCTCCTGCTGTTCCGTAAATGCTGGTCAGAATAAAGGGAAGTATCCCGTAAGATGCATCTTCTGCCGTTGACGCCCACTTTGTCCCGAACAGAAAGTTCGCAAGACCTATTTTCCTGATTGCAGGAATACCCGAAATAACCAGATATACGGTAATCAGAAGAACACATCCCACTGTTATGAGTCCGAGAATAAGAAATATTCCCTGTATTATCGTTTCAGCAGTCTTTTGTTTGTTTTTCATTTTCTTCACATCCTAGTTTGCAGGAACTACTCCCGCACCGTATATAATGTCATTTGCTTCTGATGATGTAACAAAGTCGAAGAACTTTTGAGCCGGGTCTGAAAGCTTTTTATCGCTCTTTGTCACCAGTACGAACGGACGCTGAATAACGTAGCTGCCGTCCTTGACCGTTTCTTCCGTAGGAACAACCTTGTTTACCGATACAGCCTTTACATCATCCTTTACTGACGCAAGTGAGGCATAGCCGATAGCATTCGGATTTCCTGCTACAGTCGTGATTACGTCACCTGTAGAGGTAAGCTCCTGACGGTATTTGCATAAATCCTCGGTTTTTGTGATTGACTCAAAGCCGTCACGTGTACCGCTTCCTGCCTCACGTCCAATAAGCACTATTTCTCCGCTTGCTCCGCCGACCTGATTCCAGTTTGTATATTCCCCTGTATAAATTTTGGATATTGTTTCAACATCAAGGTCACTTACTGCATTTTCAGGATTTACAATAATTGCTATTCCGTCATAAGCAAGCACCGTTTCGGTAAGCCCCTGAGCCTTTTCCTCGTCTTTAAGGCTTCTGCTTGAAAGACCTATATCGCATCTGCCCTCTGCAACGGCTGTAATTCCCGAACCTGAGCCTGTCGGATTATATGTAAAGGTTATGTTCTTGTTATCCTCCATAAACGCTTCACCTAAAGCTCCGACAACCTTTTCCATGGAAGTTGAACCGTCTGTTGAAACTGTACCGCTTTCTGCTCCGCAGCTTGTAAATGCTGACATTGTAAGAATGATTGACGCTGTAATACCTATTAATTTTTTCATAATCATTATCTCCTTTTCAAGTTTACAGCTATATTATATAACGGCGTTGTAAAATCCAAAAGACTTCTTTTGTCAAGTTTATGTAAAATTTTCTGAAGCGGTGCTGTCTTAAAACTGCAAATAAAAAAGACCGCACAGCTCATTGCCATGCAGTCTTTTATAACTGAAAATGTTTATTTAAATTATTCCTTAGTTCTTATGAAAACTTCTTCTTCGTCATCAGAGAAAATTGTGAGAGTTTCTCCGTCAATTTTGTATTCACTTGTAACATCGTCACCGTCTTCACTTGAGAACATGCCAACCTCATCTCCGAGGACAGTTATATACTTGCCGTCAGCAGCATATTCACACATATCCATTTCCATTACAAGCTTTTCGCCTGTAATAGTGAAGTAAATCTTCATGCCTGTTGCACCCATCATGTCATATATAGCACCGCCTGTAAGAATATACTTGCCGTCCATATTTGAGCTGTCAGCATCGCCTTCTCTTTCAAGAACAAGTACGTCCTGATCCTGTGACTTAGCTGTAATTTTCTTGCCGTCAAATGTTGTATCACATTCTTCGCCTGATGTAACGAGCTTTCCGTTCTTGAAATTCATCATTTCAGAGTAGTCAATAACCATGCTGAGTCTGTTATCCTTACTGAAAACCATTGAACCGCCGCCCATTTCTTCAGCAGTCCAGCTGCCAACGAGCTTTTCGTCAATCTTGCCTGCTTCTACTTCAGGGAGAGCTGCCTTGCTGCTTTCATCTGAATCCTCACTCTTTGAATCCTTACTATCTGAATCTTCGTCCTTCTCTGAGCTTTCTTCCTTTTCTGAACTTTCGTCATCCTTTGATGAACCTTCATCATCAGAATCCTTACTGCTGTCCTTTGATGAATCATCAACAGATTCAGAAACACTTGTCTTTGACTCTGAGCTTTCCTTATCTTTATCACTGCTGTCACATGATACAAATGCAGTCATCATAGTACATGCCATTAAAATTGCAATTAACTTTTTCATTATTTTTCCTCCAATAATAATTGTTGTAATGCGGCGGTGATGCCTTATATAATAAATTTTCAGCAAGTGCCTATATCATTACATTGTCATTATTGTATCACACTTTTTTATCCATTACAAGCAACTTAACTGTTTATTAATCAAATTCATTCAAACAGCTATAAAATATATTTCCTTTCGGATTTATTTGTTTGTTTTAACCATATGTTTATGCCCTCTTAATGACGCTTTTAAGCTATGAATGAAATTTTGTCCATTTACTATTGACTTTTACATCAATTTCTGATATACTTTATTAGTAATCTGGGTGTTGCTTAAAATGTATTTACCGCATATTTCAGATTTACTGTTTATAATATTATGGAAAGATGGCTGAGCTGGTCTAAGGCGCACGACTGGAACTCGTGTGTACGTTAACAGCGTACCGAGGGTTCGAATCCCTCTCTTTCCGCCAAATCTCAACGGAACGATTGATACAAAAGTCGTTCCGTTTTTTTATACCCATAAAATGCCTAAAATACGTACTTTTTGCTATGAAAAGAAGCATCTGGAAAATGAATTTCCGTTTCTTTGGAGAGCAGAAATCAAGCAAAGAAACGAATGAGTGAGAGCAACGAAACGGATATCAAAAGGTTGCATTTTTTTGCTATGGTTGCATTTTTTTAGATTTGCCGTTTCTTTGGTCAAAAAAGCGTTTCTTTATAGAAAAAAGTCTGCCGATCAGAATATACCCGACAGCAGACTTTTTAATTTATATGCATTAAACCTTGATTTTTGAACCATCTTTAAAAGCAAAGATCATTTTGCCATCTGTGCAGACGGTTACCTGATCAACTGCTCTGAACCAAAGTGTTTCGGAAAATTCGGTGATCAGATTTTCCTGTGATTTTAGAAATTCTATATAATCCATGATGAATTTCAGTTTGGTTTCCATTTCATCCTGTTTTTGAATAAGAGTATCTTGTTTGGATTTTAGTTTTTCAAACGATATAACAAGCCCATCATATTGTCTGTAGTAATCTTCACTTTTTATTGGCGTTATGCTTTGTTTTTGGATCAGCATTCTGATTTGTTTTGTCAGCTGTTCCATTTGCTTTTGAATATTTTCGATTTTCTCTTCAATCATAGCTGTGTTGGAAAATGTTTCTTTAAACAACAAGCAGTTTTCAATGATTTCAGTTTTGTTTGCAAGAACCTGATTCATTGCAGTTAAAAATTTTTCTTTGATGTGTGATTCATATAAATGTGGAGTCATACACTTTTTACCATTTTTAAACTTTCCGTTGCATTGCCATACTGTTCTGCGGTATTTACTTGTCGAATGCCATATTTTTGAACCAAAATATCCGCCACAGCATTCACATACCAGTTTGGCAGAGAAAATGCTTTTGCTGTTGTAGGCCCTTCCAATTCTTTTTCTGCGTGTATATTCTGCCTGAACAAGTTCAAATTCATCCGGTGAAATAATTGCTTCATGTGATTCAGGAATATAGTATTGCGTCAGTTCGCCTTCGTTGATTTTCTTTTTCTTACTTAGAAAATCAACTGTAAAACTTTTTTGTAACAATGCTGAACCACGATATTTTTCATTTGTCAGAATACTTTCTATAGTGGATGGTGACCATATCTCTTTTCCTGCCGGAGTTGGGATATGTTTGAATGTCAGACATTCTGCAATATGGTTTGGTGTTTTCCCTTCCATAAAAGAACGGTAGATATATCGCACAATTTCAGCTTCTTCAGGAACAATTTCAGGAATACCGTCTTTTCCTTTTCGATAGCCAAGAAAATGCGAATAAGGAAGAGATACTTTGCCGTCAGCCATACGCTTTCGTTGACCCCAGGTAACATTTTCTGAAATAGACCGGCTTTCTTCCTGAGATAAGCTTGACATAATAGTAAGCAGTAATTCTCCTTTGGAGTCCAGCGTGTAAAATAGTGATAGGTAATCCTT
>DJPR01000016.1 GCA_002438605.1 Ruminococcus sp. UBA6407 | reverse complement strand
ATATAACTCAATATTATCAGCCTTTTGTGCAATTCCAATAGCATCCTTTATTCCTTCATATAAACCCATAGTTTTTCTCCTTTATGCCACCAATACCTCATTCATTTCTGCTAATAATTCCTCATAGCTATCCCCGAAAACCTCATAAAACCGCCCAAGACCGCCCTTGTGGTCAAAAGGATTGAGGTCAAAGTCAGACGGCTCAACACTGAGAGAGGCGATGATATGGTCCTTGATAAGACGCAGCCATTCCATCTGTTCCTCGGTGAAATGTACAGCACCCGCATTACGACGGAGAGTCCACTGCATAAAGTTGTAGTTTACCTTATCGGCAAAAGGCTGTAAATTATCCGCATAACCCATTTCAAAACGGATTATCGAAATAAGGTCGGTAAGCTGTGCCATAGTACCACGCTTAACCTTTTCGGGCGACTTTATAGCATAGCAATCCCATAGCCTGTCAATAGTAATGCCCTTGGTTTTCAGCTTTTCGTAGAGTTTTTTAAGAGCTTCGATAGCCATCGGTCTGTTTTTATAGGTTTCGTTGTAAATAATGCGGAGTGCAATAATCTCATCCTTGTTTTCTTCAATGAAATCTCGAAAAGATTTTATTACTCTGTCAACATTCTTTTCCTGTTCCTTGTCAAAATCCGCAAACAACACGGAATCTACATTCACGTTATCAATTATTTGGTCGTGGCTGCGGCGGATATTTTCAATATAATTACGCACTTCAGGCTGACAGAATATCTGCGCCGCTTCATTTGCAAGAGTTTTTGATGCAATATGGAGCTGTTCTTCACTAGGCTCTGAAACATCATTATTCTGCTGGGCTTTTACAATAATTATATCTTCATCAAAAGCATTGAGCAGATTTTCAGCCAACTTGCCTGCGGAAGAGCCTATCTCCTTTTCAAAATCTTTACGTTCAGTCTGCGTCAGCTGGCTGTTCAGACGGACAAGTCTGTTTGCAAGAGATGTAAGTGTATCAGCGTCCCTTGCACCAAGAGCGACATTTAGCATAAGCTCTTTCATTGATACAGTGGGTTTACGTTCGAGAGTTCTTGTTTCGGTCTTTTTAGACTTCGTAACTCCGACAGCATCGACTATAACAAAATGGTCCTTGTTTTCTGTTGCGGAAGGCGTTACTTTCTGCAAATCGTCTTTATTAAGGGTGCGAGTGCCTCTACCTTTCATTTGCTCGAAATAATTTTTACTGCGAACATCACGCATAAAGATGAGACACTCAATAGGCTTTACATCTGTGCCTGTTGCTATCATATCAACAGTTACAGCTATACGGGGATAATAATCATTACGGAATTCTGCAAGTACACTTTCGGGGTTTTCGGCGGAGTATGTGATCTTCTTGCAAAACTCGTTACCCTCACCAAATTCCTCACGCACTATCTGGATAATATCATCAGCGTGACTATCTGTTTTTGCAAAAATAAGAGTTTTGGGAACTTCACTTCGCCGTGGGAATAATTTTATAAATAAGTTATCCTTAAATGTACGGATAACAGTGCGTATCTGACTTGGATTTACAATATCACGGTCAAGTTGAGTAGGCTTATAGTCAAGATCTTCATCAAGCTGTTTCCAGCGTTTTGCTCTTGACATACGGTTTCGTGATTCTATCAACTGCTTCATAATATGTGCGCCGTTTTTGCCCACATTTGTTTCAATGAGGAATATATCTTCACCTACATTTACACCGTCAATAATCGCTTCTTCTCTGGAGTATTCACTGGCGATATTCTGATTAAAAAATGCAAATGTACGTTTATCGGGGGTTGCGGTAAGTCCGATTATAAAAGCGTCGAAATATTCCAGCACCTGATTCCACACATTATAGATGGAACGATGACATTCGTCTACGATAATGCAATCAAAAAATTCAGGGGGATATTTTTCGTTATAAACAACCTCTTTAGGTGCTTTAGTATCAGAAGATGGTTGTTCTCCCAACAGAGTCTCTTCTTCCTTTTCATCAAGCTCTTCGCCTTTAAGTATAGAGTACATTCTTTGGATTGTGCTGATACAGATTTGAACATCAGACGGTATGTAGGAGTTTTTTAATCTGCGCACACCATAAATCTGTGAAAAAGAACGAGCGTCATCATTAGGCATATATGCAAGAAATTCTCGTTCTGCTTGTTCACCAAGACTTTTGGTATCAACTAAAAACAGAATTCGTTTCATTTTTCCGTATTTAAGCATACGGTAAGCAGCGGTAATGGCAGTAAAGGTTTTGCCAGCACCCGTTGCCATCTGTATCAAAGCTCTTGGCTTATTCTCGGAAAGAGAAATGTCAAGATTTTTGATTGCTTTTTCCTGACAGTCACGAAATCCTGTTGAATCAAAAGCGGGAAAGTTTTTCATATTGTTACGAACAGTATCTTTCTGAGACAACAAATATGCAAGAGTTTCAGGACGATGAAAAGAAAATACCGTACGAGAACGATATTTGATATCGTTATAATCAGTAAAGCGAGTAAGCTTATCTGTTGTTTCGTATGCAAACTGAATGCGATAATCACACTTTACCCATTTAAAAACGCTGTTCGCATAACGCGCTGACTGGTTTTCGACAGTTGTAATATCTTCGCCTGCCTCACTTTTCTTTGCTTCTACTACTCCGACAGGCTTACCCTCTACAAAGAGTGCGTAGTCAATGGGTCCTGTATCAGTGGGGAATTCACGCACAGCAATGCCTAAAGCGGCACTTGGATTGAGCTGCTTAACATCTTGTATAATCCACCCTGATTGAATCAGTTTAGTATCAATTATTTCTCTGGCTTTTTGCTCTGGTGTCATACTCAACCTCCTGACATTTATCACAATCTAACCTTGCAGATACAATCATCCATATTAATTATACACGATTTAGAAAATTAATGCAAGGCATTTATTGTCTATTTTTACGAATTTTCAAAAATAATCCTCCAAAACCCTAAAAAATCGTCCTGTATTTTCCTGATAGGTAGGGAGATATAATTCTGCACCAATTTACACAACAAAACTTGTGCAGATATACAAACTTTCAAAAACTTACGCAAACAGACTTAAAAAATCAGCCGTTTTTGTAGGTACTTATGAAAGGGTGTGAATGCTCTCTCGGAAATAATGAAAAACGTGAGGACAGTATGAAAATCATAGATTTTCATACCCGTCGTATTATTCCTCGTCAAATCATCTCGGAATAATACTTCCTCCAGAGGAAAGGATGATTAAAATTATGATGACAAGAAAGACAAAGCAGGAGCTTATCGCTCAGATTGTGACAATGCTTGGTGCAATGATTGAAGCTGATGATGAACAGCAGGTGCAGACGGTTTCCGAAAGTAAATCCGCACCTGTCGAAATGCTCACCGTCAAGGAATGTACGGAGGCTGTGAAGGGACTTTCTGAACACACCGTCCGTCAACTCGTGGCGCAGGAAAAGATACCGTTCATCAGAACGGGTCAGGGCAAGCGTGGTAAAATTCTCGTCAGCAAGGCTGGTTTGCTGGAATACTTGGGAGGTGCTGTTTAAATGGATTACAGAGAATACCGGAAAATGCTTGACCCTGCATATCTGAAGACAGTTTCGATGAACGAGATTTACGAAACCGTGTTTGAAAGCAGACCGCCGCTTGTTGACAGTCTGCTGTATTCGGGAACATATCTTTTTGTAGGTGCGCCGAAGCTGGGCAAAAGTTTCTTTATGGCACAGCTTGCGTACCATATCAGCACGGGTATTTCTCTTTGGAATTATCCCGTCCGCAAAGGCACGGTTTTATACCTTGCCCTTGAAGATGATTACAAACGGTTGCAGGAAAGAATGTACCGAATGTTCGGGACGGAAAGCACGGATAATCTTTTCTTTGCAACCTCTGCAAATCAGCTCGGCAAGGGGCTTGACGAACAGCTTCAAGGGTTTATCAGAGAACACGCAGATACAAGACTGATAATTATTGACACCCTTCAGAAAGTCCGTGAAGCAGGCGGAGATAATTACAGCTACGCCAATGATTATGAAATTATCACTCGGCTTAAACATTTCGCCGACAGCTATGGAATATGTCTGCTGCTTGTTCATCACACACGCAAGCAGAGGTCGGAGGATAATTTTGATATGATTTCGGGAACAAACGGCTTGCTCGGTGCGGCGGACGGTGCTTTTCTTCTTCATAAGGAAAAGAGGGTAGGCAATTCCGCCGTTCTTGAAATATCAGGACGTGACCAGCAAGACCAGAAGCTGTATCTTGTCCGCAATCCCGAAACATTATGCTGGGATTTGGAGCGTACTGAAACGGAATTATGGAAAGAACCGCCCGAACCTATACTTGAAGCAATTTCCGAGATTGTTACTGCGGATAATTCTGTGTGGGAAGGTTCGCCTACACAGCTTGCCGAACTGCTGAAAGCGGACATACCACCCAATGCTCTCACACGAAAGCTAAACATAAATGCAGGGCGGCTGCACAATGAATATGGCATTTCTTATACGAATAAGCATACACACAGCGGACGTCTGATACGGCTTGCATATATCAAGCCGTGACGATGTGCGACGATTGCGACGGTATTTATGACAGCGGGTGCGGTACTGAAAATATCGTCACATCGTCGCATATCGTCGCAAAATGCAGGGGGTATCCCTCTGCTCACCTGCGGTCTGTGACCGCATTTTAGAGGGGTCAAGAGGAACTGCTTGCCCACGGACTATTTGCCCGCCAAATAGTCCTAGTGGGTTAGAACTATTCCGCCAGAATAGATTACCCCTGAAAGTTTCCCAAACAGAAAAAGGAGCAAAAAAATATGAGCTACGCAATTATCAGAAATGAAAATCATAAGATGAGCGCCGTACCCCTCCTTGAACGTCACAACGAAAGGCTTAATCATAATTACAGCAACAAGGATATTGACTTATCACGCACTTCCGAAAATTATAACCTCAAGAAGATACAAACTGAAACCTATCAGCAGGAATTCGAGAGGATACGCACCCGACAGCAGTTAAAGGGCAATCTTCGTTTGCAAGGTAAGAAGCAGAGTACCGTTCTTTGTGAGTTTGTTATTACCTCGGACAAAGAGTTTTTCGATAGGATTGGAAAAGAAAGAACACGGCGGTTTTTTGAGGATGCCTACGATTTTGTGACAGCAAAAGCTGGCGGTGAGCAATATGTCCTCTCTGCTGTTGTTCATTTGGACGAAGCCACGCCCCATATGCACGTCGCCTTTATTCCTGTTATCAACGGCAAGGACAGAAAGGGCAACCCCTGTAAGCGTATTAACTGCTCGGAGTTTTGGAAAGGCAAGGATAGCTATTCGCGTCTGCAAGATGAATACTATGATTTCATTACCTCACGAGGTTACGACTTGGAGCGTGGCGAAAAAGGAAGTACCGCCGAACATTTATCGGTTGCTGAGTACAAACTGAAAAAGACTGAGGAACAGCTTGCCGAGGTGACGGAGCAGCTTGCGGAGATTGAAAATATCGAGGAGGTCAAGACAACAAATCTGCCTTTGAATACTGTTGCAATCAAGAGGGACGATTTTGAAATGCTTTCTGCGGCGGCTAAAAATTATGTGGGTGCGAAAAATGCAGAAGCGGAAAATGTTCAGCTTAAAGCGGAGTGTCTTTCTTTGAAAAACGAGAACGAAGAACTGAAAAACGAGAGAAATAATGAAATTGTCAATAACACTTG
>DJPR01000003.1 GCA_002438605.1 Ruminococcus sp. UBA6407 | reverse complement strand
TTTCTGCCGCACAAGCTTTGTGCGGTATTGCCCAGGAAATAAAAAAGGGGGACTTCTTTAATGTCACAAAAACGTGTTACACAGCAGACTTTAAGACGCAGACGGCTTGTTGCTATGCTTATTTTGCTCTTTATTATAATAATGGGATTTGTTTTGATAAGCAAATCATGCTCAAGCAGTGATAAGGATAAAAAAGGCAACACTAAGGTTAAAAGCAGTACCACAACCGCTGTTACTGCCACAACTATGCCCACTCAGCAGTCCGCAGTCACTAATACAACTACAGCAAGACCGGAGGGAACAGGTACGGAAATAGTTACGGCTACTGCAACAGGTACACCTGATGGTTCAACAGTTGAATCAATCACACTTACTTTTTATAGTGCAAATCTTCAGATAGGTGAAAGCAAAATGCCTATTGTTACAATGAATCCTGCAACAGCAGCAAACAAAAGCGAGCGTTGGGAAACTTCAAATAAATCAATTGCAACTGTAGATGAATTGGGAAATATTACAGGAGTTTCCGCAGGAACCTGCTATATTACCGTATACTCGGTAAGCAGTCCGGAGGTATATGCAGAGGTCAAGGTCAAGGTTGTGGAGGGTGATGACGTTCAGCCACAGTCAAATGCATCTGCATCTCAGCCTACTTATGTTGATGGGATACTGATTGCGAATAAAAGCTATTCACTTCCTGAGGACTATAATCCCGGACTTGATACTACAACAAAATCGCAGTTTGACTCTCTTTCAGCTGCCGCAGCAAAGGAAGGTCTGAATATTTATCTTTCTTCAGGTTTCAGAAGCTACTCCGACCAGAGTGCGATTTATAACAATTATGTAAACAATTACGGACAGGCGACGGCAGATACCTTTTCTGCCCGTCCCGGCTACTCCGAACATCAGACAGGTCTTGCAATTGATGTAAATACAATTGATGACAGCTTTGCAGGAACTCCTGAAGCTGTATGGCTGGAAAACCACGCTCATGAGTATGGCTTTATTATTCGGTATCCAAAGGGAAAGGAAAGTATTACGGGATATAAATATGAGCCTTGGCATATCAGATATCTTGGAGTTGAAAAGGCAACAGATGTCTATAACAGCGGCAAAACTCTTGAGGAATATCTTAATATTGACTCTAAATACAGTAATTAGTTAATGGAACGCATTGGATACAGCGTTCCATTTTTTATATATTTAAGGCAATACCGCACAAAGAGTGTGCGGTATTGCCTTAAGGCGTTATTGCATTAAAGTTTTTGTATGGTGCTATTTAACTTCAATTCTCTAAAAATCTTTGTAAAAACTGTTGAAATTTATATTATATAGGTGTATACTATATAGTATAAGCACATTGGGAAGTGTTCATCTGTATTTTTATGCAATTATTTATGCATAAAATCATAAATATTCATATTTAACCTGATTTTACAAAAAAATCTGAATATTTATGCATAAAACTATTGACATTATTCTCAAATGGTGTATAATTATAGCATGAAGTATAAATCAATTATCGGAGGTTTTTTTAATGGCTAAGGAAATTAAAAAGGTTGTTCTTGCTTATTCAGGCGGTCTTGATACATCTATTATTATCCAGTGGCTCAAGGAAAATTACAATAACTGCGAGGTTATCTGCGTTTCAGGTGACGTTGGTCAGGAAAGTGAGCTTGAGGGACTTGAAGAAAAGGCTCTTAAAACAGGTGCTTCAAAGCTCTACATCGAACATCTGACGGAAGAATTTATCACAGATTATGTTTTCCCGACTGTTCAGGCAGGCGCTATCTATGAAAACAGATATATGCTTGGTACTTCTTTTGCTCGTCCTATCATTGCAAAAAGAATTGCTGAAATCGCTATAGCTGAGGGTGCTGACGCTATCTGCCACGGCTGTACAGGTAAGGGTAACGACCAGGTTCGTTTTGAACTTGCTATAAAGGCTTTTGCTCCTGATATGGAAATTATTGCTCCTTGGAGAATCTGGGACATCAAGTCAAGAGAAGAAGAAATTGAATATGCTGAGGCTCATAACATTCCTCTTAAAATAAATCGTGAAACAAATTATTCAAAGGATAAGAATATCTGGCACCTTTCACATGAAGGTCTTGACCTTGAAGACCCTGCAAATGAACCACAGTATGAAAAGGAAGGCTTCCTTGAAATGGGAGTTTCTCCAATTCAGGCTCCTGATAAGCCTACTTACGTTACAATTCACTTTGAAAAGGGTATCCCGACTGCTATTGACGGCAAGGAAATGGGAGCTGTTGAACTCGTTAAGACACTTAATAAGCTTGGCGGAGAAAACGGTATCGGTCTTGCTGACCTCGTTGAAAACCGTCTTGTCGGTATGAAGTCAAGAGGTGTTTATGAAACACCAGGCGGTGCTATTCTTTATCATGCACATGAAGTTCTTGAAACAATTTGTCTTGATAAGGAAACTGCAAGAGTTAAGCAATACCTTTCAATCAAGTTTGCCGATATCGTTTATAACGGTCAGTGGTATACTCCTCTTCGTGAGGCTATGAGTGCTTTTGTTACTGAAACTCAGAAGACTGTTACAGGTGATGTAAAGCTCAAGCTCTACAAGGGCAATATCATCAATGCAGGCGTAACTTCACCTTATACTCTTTATGATGAAGAAGTTGCTACATTCGATGAGGACCACGTTTATAATCAGGCTGACAGTGCAGGATTTATCAACCTCTTCGGACTTCCGATAAAGGTAAGAGCTAAGCTCGAACAGAAAAGAAACAACAAGTAATTTAATTTCAGGCAGGGGATGCTATATTTTCCTGCCTGTTATAATTTAAAATTTGTAGTTAAGGCAATTGAAAGTTGCTGTAATATTACTGCGGATTTACTGGGGCAAACCTTTCTGAAGAAAGGTTCTTCCCCAGACCACTTTCCAAAGACTTTCGTACTATTTTTTCTAATGGGCAAAAGCCCATTAGAAAAAATCATAAGAGGCTTTTAGGAAGAAAGTTTGAGAGATAACACTTTTTTAAAAAAGCTTCCCTCAATTATTCTGCTGTTATATAACAGTGAACTGTGAAATGCACAGGCTGATATTAAAGTACAAGTTTGGAGATATTTGATGTCCATTGATGGTGAACTTTTCTTTAAATATTCGCATTCTATTGATTATGTAAGCTTAAAGGAAAGTATGAATTATATGTATGAAACATTGGATTTTATTTATGTAATAATAGATGATTGTTTTTCAAGTTGAATTTTGAATTATCTTACTGACGATTTTATGTTTGGAGGAAAAAATGACTGACAAACAAAATATTTTAATGGTATTCGCACTTTTAGCACTGTGTATGCCGATGATTGGCTGTTTATTTGGCTTAATACGATATAAGAAGCATGGAAAAGAAATTAAAGAGAAAATGGAAAAAGAATACAGACAGGCACAAGCCAAAGGAGGCTTGTCGTCTTTGTATTATAAGAGAGTAAATCAGCGAGTGTTTAAACGAACTTTCGGACTTCCTATGATTATAGGTTTATTTATCAGCATAGCTATGCTGTATATAATTTTTACTTTGGTATAATTTAAAATGTGCTATTAAGATAACTCAAAGTTAGCTGTGAAATAGTGTCAAAATTATTGAGGGAAACCCTTTTGAAAAAGTGTTATTCCCATTAAGTATGAAGTAATATCATAGTAAATTGTGATTTATCTTAATAACATTAAAATGATAGGAGAAAAAATATGGCAGATATGATGTGGGCAGGAAGGTTTTCCAAAAAGGTTGATGAAACTGTAAATGCCTTTAATTCGTCCATTGCTTTTGACGGACGTATGTATAAACAGGATATTCAGGGCAGTATTGCTCATGCAGCTATGCTTGGTGACTGCGGAATAATATCCAAGGAGGACAGTCTTGCGATTATCGGCGGACTTAAAGAAATACTTGCCGACATTGAAAACGGTACTCTTGAATTTGATATGACAGCTGAGGATATTCATATGTTCATTGAGGCAGAGCTTACAAAACGTCTTGGTGATGTTGGAAAAAGACTTCACACCTCACGTTCGAGAAATGATCAGGTTGCTGTAGATATCCGTCTTTATCTCCGTCAGGAAATTGACGAAATATATGCACTTGTAAAGGAACTTGCAGTTACAATATATAATCTTGCAAAAGAACATACTGAAACAGTTATGCCCGGCTACACTCATTTGCAGAGGGCACAGCCTATAACATTTGCACATCATCTTCTTGCTTATGTTCAGATGCTTGTCCGTGACCTTGAAAGATTAAAGGATACGGCTAAACGCATGAATTACTGTCCATTGGGAAGCGGTGCATTGGCAGGTACAACATATAAAATCAACAGAAAACAGACTGCTGAACTTCTCGGCTTTACTGCTCCTATGGCTAACAGCCTTGACGGTGTTTCTGACCGTGATTTCTGTGTGGAGCTTAACTGTGCGTTATCACTGATTATGACTCATCTTTCAAGATTTTCTGAGGAAATAATAATGTGGTGTTCATGGGAGTTCAAATTCATTGAGCTTGATGATGCTTATGCAACAGGCTCCTCAATAATGCCGCAAAAGAAAAATCCCGATATTACAGAGCTTATAAGAGGAAAGACAGGCCGTGTAAACGGTGACCTTATGACACTTCTTACAATGCTCAAGGGACTTCCGCTTGCATATAATAAGGATATGCAGGAGGATAAGGAGGCAATCTTTGATGCTGTTGACAATGTTAAGCTTTGTGTAAAAACATTCATACCTATGCTTGCAACAATGAGAGTCATAAAAGAAAATATGAGAAATGCCGCAGCAAAGGGATTTATTAATGCTACAGACTGTGCTGACTACCTTGTTAAAAAAGGTATGCCTTTCAGAGATGCATATAAAATTACAGGTACTCTTGTGGCTGAATGTATCGAAAAAGGACTTACTCTTGAAACACTGCCCCTTGAATGCTATCGTAAAATGACCGAACTCTTTACAGAGGACGTTTATGAGGCAATCAGTCTTGAAACCTGTGTCAGAGAACGTAAGTCAGAGGGCGGCCCTGCACCTGATGCAGTAAAGGTTCAGCTTGAAATTGCTGCAAAACAGCTTGGATTATAATTTATGAGAAAAAAAGACCTTACTTTTATTCTGGGACTGACGCTCCTTGCAGCAATTATCTGGATTATTGTTGAGCTTATTATGATAAAGCTGCAGTTTCCAAGACATTTTTATATTATATGGAGAGTTCTCGTGGTTGTTGTGACCTGCATAATAAGCGTATGGCACGGCTTTAAAGAGGACGATGAGGAAATTCAGGCACGTCAGAATAAATACAAAAGAAAAAAATCAAAAAAATAGGAGGCTTTACCATGTCCGTAAAGGTTTATATAGACGGTCAGGAAGGCACTACAGGACTTAAAATACTGGAGCGTTTTCAGGGCAGAAATGATATTGAGCTTATAAAAATCAGTGAAGATAAGCGTAAGGACGCTGAGGAAAGAGCAAGACTTATCAATATGTCTGATTATACTTTCCTTTGTCTGCCTGATGACGCTGCAAGAGAAGCTGTTTCATTCGTAAATAATGACCATGTAAGAATTATCGACGCTTCAACTGCTCACAGAACAAATCCTGCATGGGCATACGGCTTTCCGGAGCTTTCAGCGGCTCACAGAGATAAAATAAAAAACTCAAACAGAGTTGCAGTTCCGGGCTGTTATGCAAGCGGATTTAATTCTATTGTATATCCGCTTGTCAGCAATCGTATAATACCTGCTGATTTTCCTGTATTTGCTTTTGCTACTTCAGGTTACAGCGGTGCCGGAAAAAAGGCGATTGCAGTTTATGAGGGCGAGGATAAGCCGTATGAATTTAATTCTCCAAGACAGTACGCTCTTTCTCAGGAGCATAAGCACCTCCCTGAAATGCAGGCAGTATCAGGACTTAAATTCAAGCCTATGTTCAATCCTATTGTCTGCGATTATTACAGCGGAATGGTTGTTACTGTCCCTGTTCAGACACGTCAGCTTGAAAAAAAGGTTACTCCTCAGCAGGTATGGGAAATGTACTCAAAGCATTATGAGGGTGCAAAGCTTGTGGAAGTTAAGCCGCTTATGAGTCCTGAAGAACAGAAAAAGTTTTTCCTTGCCTCAAATACTCTCAGCGGACAGAATAAGCTTGAAATTTTCGTTTTCGGCAATGATGAGCAGATTCTTCTTGCTGCACGTCTTGATAATCTTGGAAAAGGTGCAAGCGGTGCGGCAGTTCAGTGCCTTAATATTATGATGGGCATTGAAGAAACTACAGGACTTATCTGATATTCTTCAAAGGGTGAATTAAAATGAAACTGAAAAAATTTGAAAATATAAAATTTACAGACGGCGGAGTATGTGCCGCAAAGGGATTTAAGGCAAACGGCATACAGTGCGGGCTTGCTCATAAGCCTCTTGCAGCAACAGAGGACAGTTCACAGCAGTCAGTGAATGCCGAGCCTGAAAAAAAGAAAAATGACCTTGCTGTTATATTTGCTGATAAAATGTGTACTGCTGCCGCTGTATACACCACAAATAAGGTCAAGGGTGCACCTATTCAGGTCACAAAGGAACACATCAGTAACGGCATGGCAAGAGCTATTGTAGTCAACTCGGTAAATGCAAATACCTGCAATGCAGACGGCGTTGAAAAGGCAAAAATGATGTGCAGTCTTACTGCTAAGGAGCTTGGAATTGACGAGAATGATGTTATTGTAGCATCAACAGGCGTTATCGGACAAATTCTCCCGATAGAGCCGATTGCGTCAGGTATGAAGCCGCTTTGCGAGGGACTCAGCTATAATGGAAATAAAGCCGCTTTAGAGGCAATTATGACTACCGATACACAGCCTAAAGAGGTTGCCGTACAGTTTGAAATGGGCGGAAAAACCTGTACAATGGGCGGAATGTTAAAGGGAAGCGGAATGATTCATCCAAACATGGCGACAACACTTACATTCATTACTACAGATGCTGATATTTCCGCAGAGCTTTTACAGAGGGCATTAAGCGATGTTGTAAAAATAACTCTCAACCGAGTAAGCGTTGACGGAGATACTTCAACAAATGATATGGTCTGCATACTTGCCTCAGGCATGGCTGAAAATGCTCCTCTTACAAAGGAAAACAACGATTTTGAAATTTTCAGAAATGCCCTTTACGCAGTTATGCTTAATCTCGGACGCATGATGGCTCGTGACGGAGAGGGTGCAACAAAGCTTATTGAATGTCTTTGCACAGGTGCTGATACTGAAAAAACCGCTGAAATTGTAGCAAAATCTGTTATTACTTCAAGTCTTTTCAAGGCAGCAATGTTCGGTGAGGACGCAAACTGGGGACGTATTCTTTGTGCAGTCGGATATGCTCAGGCAGATTTTGATATTACAAAAGTTGATGTAAGCATTGGTTCAGAAAAGGGAATCATACCTGTATGCAAAAATGGTGCAGGAGTTGAATTTTCTGAAGAAAAAGCTAAAGAAATCCTTATGGAAGAAGAAATCAACATCTATATAAATCTTAATTCAGGTGATGCTTCCGCAGTTGCATGGGGCTGTGACCTTACTTATGATTATGTTAAGATAAACGGAGATTACAGAAGCTGATGATTCTTTTCAAAAAAGACAGGAGTTTTTAAAATGGATAATATATCAAATAAAACAAAGGCACAGGTGCTTATTGACGCACTGCCTTATATCCAGAAGTACAACAATAAAATAGTTGTTGTAAAGTACGGCGGAAATGCCATGACAAATAATGAGCTTAAAGACGCTGTTATGAGTGATATAGTTCTTCTTTCCCTTGTCGGAATAAGCGTTGTTCTTGTTCATGGCGGCGGCCCTGAAATAAATGAAATGCTCAAAAAGCTGAATATAGAAAGCAGATTTATAAATGGACTCAGATACACTGATGCCGATACAATTGACGTTGTAAAAATGGTTCTTGCAGGCAAGGTCAATAAAGAGCTTGTTCAGCTGCTTGCACAGCATAAGGGAAGTGCTGTAGGACTTTGCGGAATTGACGGAAAAATGCTCATGGCAGAAAGAAAGTACGGAGAAAATGACGAGGATCTCGGCTTTGTGGGCGACATTGTAAAGGTCAACAAAAAGCCTATTACAGATGCTCTTGCAAACGGCAATATACCTGTAATTGCAACAGTTGCAACAGACGAAAAGGGAAACACCTACAACGTAAACGCAGATACTGCCGCAGCAAGAATAGCAGCCGAGCTTAATGCTGAAAACCTTATTCTTATGACTGACATTGCAGGTCTTATGCGGGATAAGGACGATCCTTCAACGCTTATTCCGTCACTTAATATAAGTGAAGTACCGTTTATGAAGCGTCAGGGAATTATATCAGGAGGTATGATTCCGAAAATTGACTGCTGCGTTGAGGCTATAAGACGTGGAGTAAAGAAAACTGCCATAATTGACGGCAGAATACCTCATTCTATCTTAATTGAAATTCTCTCAAATGAGGGAATAGGTACACAGTTTACATGATAGCAGGAATTGCTTTAATAAGTCCCCTGATTATAGGAATTATTCTTATAATTTTTGGGTTTGCAGTAAAAAAACGTCCAAAAGGGAAGATTTCAGGCGGTATATATGCAGATGCAGTAATTGTAGATACGGCAGAAAAGCTTGCATACTGCAAAAGAACTCCTTATCGTGCAAAATCTCCCGTTGTGGAATTTGATACGGAAAACGGCAGAGTTACTGCTGTTTATCCATATTTTACACATGAGGATTATTATTTTCATAAAATAGGTGATATACTGAAAATATGTTATGATAAGAAAAATACAAACAGATTTCATATTGAAAATGACGGCAGCCATGATAATATCGGAACATTTCTTATAGGCGGAGGAGTGTTCATGATTGCGGCACTTCTGATTATCATTATTCAGTATGGCGGTTTGTTTTAAGAAGGAAGCGATTAATGTGAGTACAATTGACAAGTTTAATGAAAATGTAATGCATACATACGGCAGGTATCCTGTTGTAATGGAAACAGGAAAAGACCGTCAATGCGTAGATGAAAACGGCAAAACATACATTGACTTTGGAAGCGGAATAGGCACAAATTCACTGGGCTACTGCAATGATAAGTGGGTTGAAGCAGTTTGCAGTCAGGCAAAGAAAATTCAGCATACCTCAAATTACTACTATACTGCCGTTCAGGCTGAATTTGCTGAAAAGCTCTGCAATGCGACAGGCTATTCAAAAGTATTTTTCGGAAACAGCGGAGCAGAGGCAAATGAATGTGCAATTAAAATTGCAAGGAAATACAGCTTTGATAAATACGGCAAGGGCAGGCATAATATTATAACACTGAAAAACAGCTTTCATGGACGTACTCTCTGTACTCTTTCTGCTACAGGTCAGGATGTTTTCCATAACTACTTTTTCCCGTTCGTAGAGGGATTTATCAATGTTGAGGCTAATAATATAAATGACCTCAAAGATAAGCTGGATGATACGGTTTGTGCAGTTATGCTGGAGTATGTTCAGGGCGAGGGCGGCGTTATTGCTCTTGAGCAGGACTTTGTTGACGCTGTATTCAAGCTTTGCGGAGAACATGACGTTCTCATTATTGCAGATGAAGTTCAGACAGGTGTAGGACGTACAGGAAAATTCCTTGCAGGTGAATATTTCGGCAAAAAGGCTGATATAACAACTCTTGCCAAGGGACTTGCAGGCGGCATTCCGATTGGTGCGTGCCTTGCAGCTGAAAAGTGCAGCGAGGTTCTTACAGCAGGAACTCATGGCTCAACATTCGGAGGCAATCCTATTGCCTGTGCGGGCGGAACAGTAGTTCTTGATACTGTACTTTCCAACGGCTTTCTTGATGATGTATGCAAAAAAGCAGATTATATCAGGTCTGAGCTTGAAAAGCTTGACGAGGTTGAAAGCGTAAGCGGACTCGGCATGATGATAGGTGTAAAACTCAAAACAAAAAAAGCGGCTGATGTAGTTAAGGCAGCTCTTGATGAAGGACTGCTTCTTCTTACTGCAAAGGATAAGGTACGTTTGCTTCCGCCTCTTACAATAACTTTTGATGAAATTAAGAAAGGTATTGAAATCATAAGTAAATTGCTGGAGGTGTAGTTATGAACTTGTTTGTAGTACCAAAAGGCAATAGATTTACAGTGCAGACAGATAAGGGAAAGGTTATATACAATATAAAGAAAAAGGGACTTAGCGGTAATAAGTTTACACTTTATGACATGAATAACTACTCTCTTTACTCCTTGGTTACTGTTGAAGGAGGGAAAAAGCCTGCATATAACATTATTCTCAATGATGAGATTTTTATGGAGCTTAAATGTCTGTCAATTTTTCTTGACCCAAGCTTTGAATGCATGGGGAAAAATATGAAATTTGAGCTTAAAAGTCAGAACCGCAAAAATTTTGTCATGTTCAGGGACGGAAATAAAGTAGGCGGAATTAATACTGCGGTTATGACAACAGGTGAGCTGCAGTATGAAATAATAATCGACAACAAGGCTTTTGATGACTATATTCCGCTGTTTGCCATTGCTCTGGACAAGGCTTTCGGCGATATTAATAAGGGTAAATAAAAAGGGTAAATATAGGCAGAAATTCACAATTTTGCCTGAATTTATTTTTGATTTTACGAATGAAAGGATAAAATTATGAAACATCTTTTAAAAATGCTTGATTTGTCAACTGAAGAAATTATAGATATTCTCAATCTTGCCGACCAGCTTAAATATGAGCAGAAGCATGGCATTCCGCATAATCACCTTAAAGGAAAAACTCTTGGAATGATTTTCCAGAAGGCTTCTACTCGTACCAGAGTTTCATTTGAAACAGGTATGTATCAGTTAGGCGGATATCCGCTTTTCTTATCCTCAAGTGATATGCAGATCGGCAGGGGAGAGCCGGTTCAGGATACGGCTCGTGTTCTTTCACGTTACCTTGACGGTATAATGATAAGGACTTTTGACCAGAAGGAAGTTGAGGACTTGGCTGAATTCGGCGGTATTCCGATTATCAACGGCCTTACTGATTTTTCACATCCATGTCAGGTTCTTGCAGACCTTATGACTATCAGGGAATTTAAAAACAGCTTTGACGGACTTAAAATGTGCTTTATCGGTGACGGCAACAACATGGCAAACTCTTTGATTGTCGGCGGACTTAAAGTCGGCATGGAGGTTTCTGTTGCTTGTCCTGAAAACTACCGTCCGGCAAAGGAAGTTATGGAATTTGCAAAGGACTTTGATTGCTTCTCAATTACAGATTCTCCTGCTGAGGCAGCTAAAAATGCAGACGTACTTATTACAGATGTATGGTCATCAATGGGACAGGAAAGTGAAATTGAAAAGCGTAAGATTGCATTCAAGGGCTACCAGATAAATGACGATATTCTTGCACTTGCAAATCCTGATGCAATGGTAATGCACTGCCTGCCTGCACATCGTGAAGAAGAAATTACGACAAAGGTATTTGAAGAACATGCTAAGGAGATTTTTGAAGAAGCTGAAAATCGTCTGCATGCTCAAAAGGCAGTTATGGTTAAGCTTATGGCATAAAAACACTCTTTATACGGTCATAAATATGAAATATATGAAAAAGCCCCTGATTAAAAAGTCAGGGGCTTTTGGTCAGTAATTTGTTTTTTCTCTTGCTTCATTGTATTTTTTATATAGTTCAAGGCATTCTGAACGGTCAGTTTCAATAAAAAACTGTTTTTTAAGATCGTCACTTTTTTCATAGAACCTCTTATCACGAAATCCGATTATTTCTGTATCTTCAATATTACAGCCGTAATAGACCTTGGCGATATTAGACCATAAAATTGCACCAAAACACATTGGACATGGTTCGCCGGTGGTATATAATTCACATTCAGATAGATCAAACGTATCAAGATTTTTGCATGCGTCACGAATTGCCATTATTTCTCCATGACATGTAGGGTCTTTTCTCATAACGACTTGATTATGACCCCGTCCCACAATTATTCCGTTTTTTACAATAACACAGCCAAAAGGACCGCCTTCGTTGTTTTTTATTCCACTTTCCGCTTCTTCCAAAGCAATTTTCATAAACTTGTTCATTGATATGCTCCTAAGATAACTATAGATACAAAAACAGCAGCAATGCATTTAAGCATTACTGCTGTTTTACTAACGGCTTTAGTTAATATTATAATTGACCAAAGCATAATGTTTTATAATAAGTAATAAAATTACTTGAGTTCGATTGTAGCGCCAGCAGCTTCGAGCTTTTCCTTGAGTTCTTCAGCTTCTGCCTTAGAAACGCCTTCCTTAAGAGCCTTAGGAGCGCTTTCAACAACTTCCTTAGCTTCCTTAAGTCCAAGACCGAGAGCTTCCTTAACAGCCTTGATAACACCCATTTTAGCATCACCGAATGAAGCAAGAATTACATCGAATTCTGTCTTTTCAGCAGCAGCACCAGCAGCACCGCCAGCAGCAGGAGCAGCAGCGATAGCAGCAGTTACACCAAATTCCTCCTGAATTGCATCAACGAGCTCTGAAAGTTCAAGAACTGAAAGAGTCTTGATGTCTTCAACAAACTTTAAAATCTTTTCTGAAGCCATGATAATAATCTCCTTTATAAATATAATTTAGTCGGACGAAATGTCCCGAAAATAAAATGCAGTAAATTAAGCAGCTTCTTCTGCTGACTTCTTGTCTGCAACAGCCTGAACTGTAGCAGCGAGTTTCTGCATTGGACCCTGCAATGAACCAACGAGCTGTGCAAGGAGTGTTTCCTTTGACGGAATTTTTGAGAGAGCCATAACGCCTGCCTCATCATAAACAACACCGTCAACAAAGCCTGCCTTAAGATTGAACTTGTTTTCATTTGCACCGGCAAACTTACCAAGAATTCTTGCAGGAGCAGTCTGATCATCAGTAGAAACAGCGATAGCAGTTGTACCGTGAAGAACGTCGTCAAAGCTGTCCATACCGATATTCTTGAATGCGAAACGGAGCAAAGAATTCTTCTCTACGAAGTAGTTAACTCCGGCTTCACGAAGCTCTTTTCTAAGCTTAGTATCTTCTTCAACAGTAATACCCTTATAATCAACGAGAACTGCTGAAACAGCACCCTGAAGAACCTCAGTGAGCTTTTCAACCTTAGCCTTTTTAGCTTCAAGAATCTTTTCACTTGGCATTTATATTCACCTCCGAATAAATGTTATCGTATCCGAAAGTGCAATAAAAAAGCCTTTCCCGACAACACGAGAAAGGACAATAAATCTTATTGACTTAATTGCAATTCCTCGGCCGGACTTACAGTTTACACATGCCTGCTGTCTTTAGAATACGATATAAATTACAGAATAATCTGCAACAAGAGTAATTATAGCATGTTCGATTGGTTTTGTCAAGAGCCGGACGATAAGTTTTTGTTTTAACTTTAAGCGTATATATTTTTAAACAAGGTTATGTGTAATATAGCGAAAGACTAGCGTGTTTACGATATGTAAATATTTTTGAATGTGTTTAGTTAAATATTATTTTATGTTTACTTTGAGTGGGAAATGTAGTATAATTAAGGCAACACGCCACAAGTCTTATGCGGTGTTGCTTTAAAAATTATGATTATGGAGATAGCATAATGAAAAAATGGTATGATGAAGAATATGAATTTGAAATTGAAGTAACAGGGTTTCTGCGTGGTGACCACACAGAGCATTACTGTAGAAATGGTGAAGAAATAGGTGATAAATACCGCTGTACATATGGCTGTCCTGTAAATAAGGAGGGCTATGGGATTTGCAGTAAAGCAATGATGCTTTTGTTTCCTTTAATGGACGCTGTAAGAAGCGGCGGAGATTTGCGAAATCTTGGCGGTGACGAAAAATACGCAAAGACCGTTGTCTGTCCTGACGGATGTGTAATGTTCCGTCTGAGAGCAAAACCGCTTGGAAATGAAAACTTCCATAAAGGCGGTTTCTGGAAAGAAGATTAAGACATACCGCACAAAGCTTGTGCGACAGAAAATTTGCAAGTTTATGACGTGCTTTGTGCAGTATTGCCTTATAGTATTTTGGTTTTGTGTGGTGTTGAATTAAAATTTGCAAATGAAACTTTTATATGTTATAATTATATGAATTGGTATAAAGCAATTCAAAGTCAAGTCACACACAAATTTCAGGCAGAATTATTTACAGCATCGAATAAGGAGGCAATTTAACAATGGATTTAGAAACACTTATTTGGTATAAAAAACCTGCGGAAAACTTTAACGAAGCATTGCCGATAGGCAACGGCAGAATAGGCGGAATGGTTTTCGGAGGCAAGCAAAAAGAGATTATAAAGCTTAATGAGGACTCAATCTGGTCAGGAGGCAAAAGGAACAGAAATAATCCTAATGCGTTTGAGGGCTTTCAGGAGATTCGCACTCTGCTTTCTTCAGGAAAAATTTCAGAAGCTGAAAAAACAGCATTTGAAAAAATGCAGGGGATACCTTTTAATTCACGTCATTACATGCCCTTGGGCGACCTCTTTATTGATATGAAGCTTAATGGAAGAGTTGTGGATTACAAAAGAAGTCTTGATATTTCAAGAGCAGTAGCAGAAACGGTTTTTACAGTAAATGAAACAACGTATACACGAGAGGTTTTTGTTTCTTCGCCGGATAATGTTCTTGCAGTTCATATTTCTGCTGATAAAGATTCAGAGCTAAGCTTTGACTGTTATATAGACGGACGTGATGATTATTACGATAATAATCGTCCATGCGGTGAAAATATGATAATGTACAACGGCGGAACAGGCGGAAGGAAAGGAATATCCTTTGCAGCAGTTATGGGCTGTAAGACAAAGGGCGGAACTGTTAAAACAATCGGCAGTAAAATAAGAGTTGAAAATGCAGATGAGGCTGTTATTATAATATCTGTCCAGACTGATTTTTATAAAGGTGAGGACGCTTATGAGGCTGCTGCGGAGCTTGATGCCGAATATGCTCTTGAATGTGAGTTTGACGAGCTTTATTACCGTCATGTTGAGGACTATAAATCGTTGTTTGACCGCACTGAGCTTCACCTTAATGACAACAAGGACTGCGGAGATGAGCTTTCAACAGACGAAAGAATACTGCGTCTTAGAGGAAATGAACTTGACGATAAGGAATGTGAGGGACATATATACGATAATAAGCTTGCAGAGCTTTATTTCAATTATGGCAGGTATCTTATGATTTCTGCGAGCCGTCCGTTTAGTCAGTCAATGAATTTGCAGGGAATATGGAATGAAAATATGTTTTCGGAAGTCAGCAGCCGTTACAAGCTGAATGCAAGTACGCAGATGAATTACTGGTGTGCAGAGTCCTGCAATCTTTCCGAATGTCATATGCCGCTTTTTGACCTTATTGAAAGAATGAGGGAAAACGGACGTGAAACTGCAAAGGATATGTATAACTGCGGAGGTTTTATGTGTCATAACAGCACTGATATTTGGGGTGATACTGCACCGCAGGACGAAAAGGTTACATCAACATTGTGGCCTATGGGAGCTGCATGGCTTTGTCTGCATATCTTTGAACATTATGAATATACACTTGATATTGAATTCCTTAATGAGCATTTTGATGCAATGTGTGAAGCGGCTGAATTTTTTGCTGAGTATCTTACAGAGGATAAAAGCGGCAGACTTGTTACAGGGCCTACTGTATCTCCTGAAAATACTTATGTTGCAGCAGACGGAACAAAGGGAAGTCTTTGTATGGGTGCGTCAATAGATGCTCAGATACTTTCTGTGCTTTTTTCCGATGTAATTAAGGCATCAAAACTTTTGAACAGGCGGAATGAATTGTCTGAAAGGCTCACTGAAATTATGAAAAGACTGCCTGAACCTGAAATAGGAAAGTACGGTCAGATTAAGGAATGGCTTTTTGATTATGATGAAGCTGAAATAGGTCACTGTTTTATCTCTCAGCTGTTTGCACTTTATCCTGCAAATATAATTTCACCGTACAAAACTCCAAAGCTGGCAGATGCCGCAAGAGCAACACTTGTCCGCAGACTTATACATGGAAGCGGTCATACAGGCTGCAGCAGAGCATGGATTATTAATATGTGGGCAAGACTTCTTGATAGTCAGATGGTTTATGAGAATCTGCAAAAGCTGCTTGCATATTCTACATGTCCGAATATGCTCAATTCCAATCCGCCGTATCAGATTGACGGTAATTTCGGAGGAACTGCGGCAATTGCGGAAGCTCTTTTGCAGAGCTGTGACAATGAGATTTCACTTTTGCCTGCACTGCCTGCTATCTGGTCTGAGGGAAGTGTAAAAGGTCTTAAAGCAAAGGGCGGATTTGAAGTTTCAATCGAGTGGAGTGAGGGAAAGCTGAAAAGTGCGGAGATAAAGTCACTTGCAGGCAATGAGTGCCGTTTGAGAGCAAATTGTGTAATCAGCATACTTCATGATGATGAACGGGTCAACTCTAAAATTGAGGGAGATGTTATCTGCTTTGATACAACAGCAGGAAGTATTTATAAAATTAAGGAGTAATTATGAAGAAGTTTAAAGGAATCTCACTGCTTACCGCTTTAGCATTATCTTTAACGGCATTTACTTCATGCAAAACAATAAGCAAATCTGATAAAATTCATTCTGATGACCCATTGGGTGACGGTTCTGTCGGTTCATATATTACTCTTCCAACTACAGAACCGCTTCAAGCTGATACATATCCCGATTATCCCGTAAATGTACCCGAAATAGATAAGCAGGATACGGGTACTGTTTATCAGGCTGAGGAGTGTGAATATGAAGGACTTAATTTAGCCTCCGATAGAAGCGGATACAGCGGTGAGGGTTATATAAACGGTTTTAACAGGGATAAAAATTCACTTGTATTCAAGGTTGAAGCTCCAAGTACACAGCATTATGACATAGGCTTTTCGATTGCCGCTGATGCTGCACTTTCATGCAGGGTTAGTGTCAATAATATGTATCTTGGAGAGTTTAAAACCAATTCAAGCGGCAAATTTACTTTGATAAAAATGTACGGGATTTTCCTTACTAAAGGGGAAGCTGTAATCGAAATCAAGTCTGATGAGGGTGATATTGACCTGGATTATCTACAGCTTACAAATAATACGAACCTCAGTGAAATATCTTACGAAGCAGACGGAAGTCTTGCAAATGAAAATGCGGCAAAAAATGCAAAAGAGCTTATGAGCTTTCTGACTGAAAATTACGGCAAAACCATAATTTCTGGACAGTATGCATCTGACAGTACAAATAAAGAGCAGGACTTTATTTATAAAATAACAGGCAAATATCCGGTTATAAGATTTTCCGATCTGGAAACATCTTATCTTAATATCAACAGCAGTTTCAGCGATATTGATGCGGCGGCGGATTGGTACAGGAAAGGCGGCATAGTCGGATTAATGTGGCAGTGGTCAGCACCTTCGGGAACGGCGTCTGTTTATGCGGAGGAAACTGATTTTAAGCTCAGCAGTGCAGTCACAAATCTTGACCTTGCATTGCTTTCACAGGAACAGATAAGAGGTCTTTACGGTGAGGGCAGAATTTCAGAGGAATGTTATGCATTGATTCTTGACATAGACAGTATGGCAGGACAGCTTCTTTTACTGAAAAATAAAGGAGTACCTGTTTTATGGCGTCCGCTTCATGAAGCATCGGGAGGCTGGTACTGGTGGGGAGCAAGCGGAGCGTCTGATTATAAATGGCTGTGGAGTCTTATGTATAAGCGTATGAATGAATATTTCGGACTGGATAATCTGATTTGGGTTTGGAATGGACAAAGTGCGGAATACCTTGTGGACGATTCAATGTATGATATTGCCGCTGTGGACATTTATTTATCGGAAAATGTGAGTTTCAGCAGCAGATATGAACAGTTTGCCGCATTACAGAAGCTTGTGGGCAAGAATAAGCTTATAGCCCTGAGTGAGTGCAGCAGACTTCCGAATATTGACGATTGTTTCAGAGATAATGCAGTATGGTCGTTTTTCGGGCTTTGGTACGGCAGTTACCTTATGAATGATAAAGATGAATTTTCTGAAAAATACATAAAAAAGGATGAGTTTATAAAGATATATAATTCAGAGGGAGTTCTGACTCTTGATGAATATAAGGATATGTCTTAATGATTTGTTTCCAATAAATTAAGAGCAGTATCGCTGAACACGATACTGCTCTGTTTTTAATCATATACAGATTAAAATGCAGGATACTTCAGGCAACACCGCACAAAGCACG
>DJPR01000008.1:17190-39173 GCA_002438605.1 Ruminococcus sp. UBA6407 | reverse complement strand
ATTGTTTCCGTACATACTGTTATCCACATTTCCCTGTGGATTTGCGTACATTGGACTATTTCCATACATGGAGTTATAATCATTCATTTGATTATTATATCCCTGAGGTGACGACTGCGTAGGTATGGCATTCTGCATCTGATTTGGAGTCCCCATATTATTCTGTACTGAATGATTTGGTGTACTAAATAAAACCTTTACCTGTGCCGGCTTATTAGTGTACATTTCACATAACGGCTTTTCTTCTGTAGTATCACTGCTTTCTGTTTTTTCCTGAACCGGAGGTTCATAAAAAGGATTTTCCTCATCCTCTTTAAAATCTGTAACAAAATCAACGGTTGTTTTTCCATTCATAAAATCATCAGAATCACCTGAAGTATTATCTGACTGATTTTCAGCAGCTTCATCATTACCGTTTTTCTTAAGTGCAGAAGGCAGTATTGATTCAAGCTTTACAGATTCACTCTTTGAAATAGCGACACTGCTGTTAATATTGCCTTCGTCTATTTCAAGCATATATTCCTTACATTTATCACATGGAAGAGTAATTTTATCATCGTTAAAGCCAACAGTAATGATACACTTGATTCTTGTTTCATTTGCTGCCATCATAGCTGAAATAGCGTTATACTCAGCACAAGTATTTGTTATAGTGTCATCTTCAGTTTTAGTTTCACTCATTCCACTGTATACACGTTCTTTTTCCGTAAAAATAACACATACGAATTTGTCTTTATATAATTCAGCTTTATTTGCACTTGCTTTATATCTTTTCATTATACTGACAGCAGTATTATACAATTCCTGCAAATTCATTATAACTCAACGCCCTTTCATTCTTTTATTTAAAAATAATAAGCTCCCCTACAGAGAGCAGGGAAGCTACTTGTTTTAATGTTGCTCTTTCCTGCTACTTACGGATATATTGCGAATTCTGACTAAAGAAACAAGGTCTGTCCTTACCATTTGCTTTTGCATTGAATACAGCAATATCTGTACATCTGAAGATTTCTACTGAATTTCTTCCATCCTGAGGATAAGATGCAATACCATAACTCATTGTTGTACGGAACAATGCTCCGTTAACATTTACCGGTTCAGAAATAAGATTTCTGATTTTCTCTATATAATTAATTATAGAAGCTTCAGGTAAACTTCCGTTTAAAATAATACCAAATTCATCTCCGCCTATTCTGGCAACAAAATTCGGATCAGTGCAGAAGGTTTTAAGTCTTTCTGCATAAGCACAGAGAATTGCATCTCCTACATTATGTCCGTAAATATCGTTGATCTTCTTGAAGTCATCAATATCGGAATAGATAATAGTACAAGGATTGCTGTTTGTAATATTTGCTTCCAGCTTATCAATGAACAATTGTCTGTTCGGCATACTTGTAAGAACATCATAGTATGCAAGATATGTAAGCTTTTCATCCTTTTCCTGAATAACACGGTTTGTTTCAATAAGCTGTTCGTAACTTTCTGTAAGTTCTTCGTGCATTTTTCTTGTTCTGCTTGCAAACACATAGATAATTGCAATTGTTATAATAGTACATAAAGGAACAACTATACCCGGGATCTGAGCCCAAGCTGCATCATGTAAACTCTCGGATTTCTCCATTAACCCGTTTGCTTTGCCAATAAGTCCGCTGTATTGTTCCATAGAACCGCTTGACATCGCTGCATCAGCAAGACTTTTAGCTTCATCAGAATCTATCTTTGCCTGATTTGAGTCAATAAATTTCTTTATTACCTGAAAAAGTACAAAGCCTGATAAGCATGCATTTGATATTATACCTGTTATAAAGCCCTTTTTCATTGAAGCAACAACCATAATTGTTGAGATGATAACCTGAATCTGAGCAATAACACCATTTAATGAAGTATTTCCATCTCTTCCGTTTTTACCTTGTATAATAAATGTAATTACAAAGGCAATTACACAGATAATCAATATAAATATCTGTTTTCCATTATTCTTTTTTCCTTGCATTTAAAAATATTCTCCTTTTATATACTATTGTTTGAGCCATTTATTCCAGAAGTTAGTGAACTGATATCTTCCATTTCCTGCTTTTCCCTGAGTAATGCCATTTTAGCCTTTTGTTTCTTGAGTTTAGCCTTGCGTTCAGCTTTACGCATTTCAGCGTTCTCTCTGTTTTTTTGTATACGCTCCATAATTTTCTGCTGTTTTTTTACGACCATATCTGCATCAAAAACACCTGAGAGAGAAATATCATCCTGAGTTCCATGCTTACTTCTTTTAGTAAGATTATTCAGAATGGTATTTTTGAAACTATCAGCATCATCCAGCAAACCTGTAATAATTGTATGATAATCCTGAAAGTCCTCTTTGCTGCCAAAAGATGTATATAACCCGTCTGTTGAAACAAACATAGCCATTGTTTTCTCGAATGTATAAAATTGATTAAACATTTCTATAGCATTTGAATTACACATGGACGCCGTAAGGTTTGCCGGACAGCTTTCGTCATCAACAATCGGCATTTCAGCAACTGCACGTTTATTAACCACTACTAAACTACCATCACCCAACTGTATGGCAAAGCTGAATTTTCTTCCCATTACAGCCGCAATTAATGTTGTACCATAAATTGATTCGGTTTTTATTGAAGTAAATTCTTCTTCTGTGAAATTACTCATTTCTTCATCTGTTATCGGATTATTTTCGTGATAAAGTGCAATTTCTTTATTCCAGTACGAAATAATATGTTTTTGGATTTTCAATATGACCTTATCCGGATTTTCCATAAAGCTGGTTTCAAATTCATCAACATCAGCATAAAAGTCCTTAATCGTATTCAGTACAACGCTGACTGCTAGCCTTGAACCCACATCACTTCTGAAATGTTTTTTACTTCCATGTCCATCAGCAACAACAGCTACACAATAATTATCATTTACATAATGATCCGACCAGTCCTGACAAACCTTGTTTGCGGCATTATGGCTTTCTCCGATAACAGTCTGATTAAATCCATTGAACATATATTAAGCACCTCCCTTCCCTTTAAAGCAGCACTGCACAAGAATTATGCAATACTGCGTTAAGGCAACACTTCACACAAAGTACATCAAAAGACTTTATGCTGTATTGCCTTAATTCCACTGTAATTTTTACCAGCCTGAATCAAAAGGAATATCATCCGGATAGTCTTCTGACTTAACAATGTCCTGAATTTGCTTGCCGAGCTGTTTTTGCTTACTGTCTGCAACGTCAGTAAAGTTCAGTTCACCTGAAGTATCGTCTGACAATGTCATACTCTTGCTGCCGATCTGAGATGATGTAACAGCAATTTTCTTAATAAGCTGTGCAAGCTGACCGCCTGAGTATGCGTGAACAACTGTATCAGGTGAGGTTGTAAACTCAGCAAGCATATCATCATTAGCCTCTTTGCCTATGCCGAGTGCAACTTTGAGTCCATGCTTATACCAGCTGTTTGCAGCAAGCTTTTTCAAACCCTCTTTATAATTATCTGAAGGATAACCATCTGTCATAAGGAATATTACCGGTGCAAATGAAAGTGAAGGTGAATTCAAAAAGCTGTTTCTGGAAAGTCTTAAAGCCAATTCCTCAAAAGCAGCTCCCATATTTGTAATACCATTTGCAGAAAGTCTGTTCCATTCAAAATCCTCAATAGAAATAGGCTCAGAGTACATCCAAGCTAAATTTGTTGAGAATGTAAGCACAGCAACCTTTACATCTGTATCTGCCTCACCTATACGGCGAATTTCAGGCAAAAGCTCCTCCATTGCGGTATTAAGCTCGCCCATTTTTGTTCCCTTCATGCTTCCTGATGTATCAATGAGAAAGAATATAACAAGACTCTTTCTTGAAACACCTGTTGCATTTAACGGATCGTCATCAAAGTCTAATCCTTTTTCAAGCATCTCTTTCATACAAAACTCCTTTTCTGTAAACAAATTATGTTAATTAATTTTTGCAGTTATGCCGCCGAAGTCAATTTCCAAGTCATCCCATATAGGAAAACCTCTTTCGCTTTCTATATTATAGAAATTTCCATCGGGCATTTTTACACGCCATACATTACCGGATAGATTTTTAATACCAAGCATTCCTTTTTTCAGTCTGTTTTCAACAACCTCACCTGTAACAGTCTGGAAATCATCGGATGCATTGTTTGTTTCACATGAATAAAATTTGCGTCCCTGATAAAGAGGAACAAGGAAATTTGCATTGCTGAATTTTAATGTTGGAAATTCAGTATTGCATTTTTGACATCTGTAATTGCCGTTTTCAAGCTTTTCAAAGGAAGATGCGAATGTAGTTCTTCCGCAAGGACATGAAATAATTTCAGACCTTAATCTTATAAAAAGCTTTTGCCATTCATTTTCAATAATTCTTTTGTTTGGTTCACCTATACCAACAGTAAATGTGTATGTGAACGCCAATCTTATGTATTCAGGATAAATATTCCAAAACTTTATTACGTTATCATGTATTCCACGAACAGGTCTGTTTGAACTATCACCAGGATGAAAAACAAAAACAGCTTCTTTACCGTAATGTTTAAGCTCTGATGCTTCCGTAAGGCAAATATCCTTTACAACCTTTTCGCCTTCCATTGGATCTCCTCTGAAAAGCAGCTTGAAAAGTACAACAGCCAAGGAATATTTATCAGTCTGAACATTAGGCTTTGCGATTCCTCTCACTATTTCCGGAGCCATATATCCCGGTTTGCCGCCGATGCCGAAATTATATCCGTCAGGAGCAATGTTATCACAGTCGCAAACAAGAACGTCACCTGTTTCAACATTTATAAAGAAACCGCCGTCATTAAGGTCCTGATAACTTTTTCCTGCTCTGTGAAGCTGTCTGAATGCATTTACAATATTAATGACTGCTGTAATAAGCGAAAACAAGCTTTTAAACTGCACAGTACATTTTCTTGCCATTCCTGTCACAGGGTCAACATGAAGCTTATACATATTCAGAATATCTACAAAAGAATCATAACCCTCAGGACGCAAATCCATAAGGTAGCCAAAAGTACCATTATCATTAGCTTTGGTCAAATATTTCGGCCAAAGAAATTTATCGCTTGGCGGACCGTCATGAATATTTCTTTCGATATTTTTTCTGAATGCCTGCGGATTTGAAATTTTATCAACATCATACCATTTGAGAGCATAACGCTTACCGTTAAAGTCTGCAAGGTAAACTATACCCTGACCGCCGCTTCCAAGTACTTTGAGGATTTTTGCTTTACCTCCATACTCCATTTCGACGCTCTGACCAACCATCAATTCAATCATACTCTAATCGCCTTCTCTCTTTCAGATTACTTGTCAGACCAATTATGTGCCATAACTTATTTTACTGCATAATCACATCCAGCAAAAAGTTTCCTTAATCAAAATATTTCGGCACTATTCTCAGTTTTGAAGCCTATATGCTTACATTTGGAATCAAATCTTTTCTGAGCAATTCAATTTCAAGGCCCATGCTCTGACAGTATTTATGCACATAAGAATGTTCATAACATCTTATTACAAGATTCGGACATAATGAAAAAACATTTTCTCCTATAAATTTAACACTTTCCGGTATAAAAAGCTTTCTCAGCTTTTCACATCCTGAAAAAGCCTCGTCGCCTATACTGCTTACAGTCTGAGGCAAATCGACTATTTCAAGGTTATGACAGAATGAAAAAGTGCCTTCTTCAATTGCAATAACACCTGCCGGAATTTTGATCATATTCAGCTTGTTGCATGAACTGAATGCTGACTTGCCAATGGTTCTCAAGCTTGAAGGAAGTTCCACGGTACGAAGTCTTTTACATTCAGAAAATGCATACTCACCGATAGAAACCATGGTTTCAGGAAGCTTTACGGCTTTAATAAAGCCGAATCCGTCAAAACAGAATTCCTCAATAGCCGTATACCCTTCTGCAATTTTTACAGTGCCCTTAAGCTTATATTTCAAAGCGTCAAAAGATTTAAAAACCTTAGGTCCGCTTGTTTTTTTTACTGCGGGAGCTGTCTGAACTGGTGTTTTTGCAGTTTCATTGACAGCTGCAGGCTGAACATCATCCTGTTTACCCCTATATGCATATTCCCAGCCGAGAACATATGTAAAGCATTCCATAATAAATTCGCAGGCATTTTCTGAAAGGAAAAGTTCAGTCATCATAAATTCCTTAGCTTTCATTATGGCAATATTATGGTTTTCCTCTTTGATCATATTTAAAATTACTTCGTTGTTTACTACATTTTTTATAAGTCTTCTTTCCTTTTCATATTCAGGAAGGAAATCATTAAGAAATGAAATAAACTTTTTGCTGTCGCTGAGTATATCACTTCCATAAGAATCAACAAGTGATTTAAGTGCTTTCTTAACCTCTAATGTATAATCAAAGCCGGCTATATTTCTTGGTGCCAATGTTCCGCATTTCGGGCATTCAACTGCAGTTTGCTGAAGTTCCAGGCGGCACTGACTACAAAACATAAAAATCCCCCTTTATAATAATTCTTAACAGATAAATTGCATAAACAACTTTTCTTGTCAAAAATTAAAAAATTATAAAGTAAAAGAAAAAAGTACTTGCAGTGATGTCCAAAAATGGCTTCAGTTACAAGTACTTCCATAACATTTTTATTATTATTTTTGCTTTTATTTGTAACATGCACATCTTTTACATTTAATTATACATATTATAGCATTAAACAAAATAAAAGTCAATAGGAATTGAAAAAACGTGTTAATATTTTCTTAAAATAAATTGTTTATTTTCAACAATAAATCATAATATTTCAACCACAAAAATATTAACTTAGGGCAGAATATGTCCTGCACTGATATAAAGGCGATACCAATCCTCTCTTGAAAGCTTTACTTTAGAACCTTTTATTATTTCATCTATTCTTTCAGCATTCTTACTTCCTGTAATAATCTGAATATTTGCAGGATGTCTTAATATCCATGCAGCTGCAATTCCTGTTTCAGTAACTCCGTATTTCTCTGATAATTCGGTAAGCAAATTATTCAGTTCAAAAAACTTTTCATTATTTCCGATAAAAACTCCTTCAAAAAATCCATATTGAAACGGTGACCATGCTTGTATCGTAATATCATTTAACCTGCAATAATCCAGAACACTTCCGTCACGATCACAAGCCCCATCTGTATTCATATTAACTTCAAGACCATTTGCAACCATATTTGATACAGGCAAGCTGAATTGAAGCTGATTTATTTCTATTTCCTGTTTTACATATTTCTTTAACAGCTCTATCTGCATCGGTTTATGATTAGATACACCAAAGTGACGTACTTTTCCTGACCTTTCGAGTTCATCAAACGCCTCCGCTGTTTCTTCCGGTTCAATCAGTGCGTCCGGACGATGAAGGAGCAAAATATCCAGATAGTCGGTTTTAAGACGCTTTAAAATATTATCAACCGAGTCAGTAATATGTTTTTTTGACAGGTCATACATTTTTCCGGGAACAATGCCGCATTTAGACTGTATAATGATATCTTCTCTTTTAATTCCTGTCTGCAAAAAAGCATTTCCGAATATTTCTTCACATTCTCCGCTGCCATAAATATCAGCGTGGTCGAAAAAATCCAGCCCATTGCTTACGCAGCATATAATATGTTCTGTCAAAGTCTTTTCACTCATTTCATTTATACGCATACAGCCAACTGCAATATCAGGAATTTGAAATCCGCTTTTTTTCAATGTTATTTGTTCCATAGCTTAAATATTCTCCAGCTTCTTATTTTTATTCAGTTTAAATTCTATTCTGTGAAGTTTAAGTCCGCTTTGAGCAAAATAAAGCCTTACTGATACATATCTCGAGAACATCGGCAAATCTCTGGTAATTGAAACAGGCTTGCCATTTGTTCCATGCCATGTATATACTCCGTTTGCAGTTCCCATTGCAAACAATGTAACTGGTATTTGAGCAAGTTCACCCTGTTCAGAGCTTGCTGTTATTGTTGCATCATAAACTCCCGGATTTTTAATTACCAATGCGAAGCAATAGTTAGTTCCCTTTTCTGTTGAAACATCTTCAAGAGAAAGTTCAAGACATTCATCTATGTCATAAAACACCACAGGTTCATCGTTTGCATTTTCATTGTCCGGACGATTTATCACTTCAACATTTTGGGATTTCCCAATGTAACGTTTCATAGCATTTGTATGCATAATAAAATTACAGATGTTTGCCGCATTTCTTTGCAGTTCTGCTCTTTTAAGATTACCCTTTTCAAGTTCTTTCAAAGTATTATCATCATTATCCGAACCGTCTGCACAAACCATATACACATCATTTTGTGCTTTAGCCATAGCAGCAAAATTTGTTTTATTCTGCATTTTTCCACGTTCATTTATATCTGCCCACCAGTCTGTCATTACAAATCCGTCAAAGTCCCACTCATTTCGCAAAATCACAGTATTCAAGTCATAACTGCCTGCTGTCCATATTCCGTTTACTGCACCATAAGTCGTCATTATTGAGTCGGCATTGCCCTCTTTTACTGCAATTTCAAATCCTTTCAGATAAATTTCTCTCAAGGCTCTTTCTGAAATTACAGAATCTATTACATGACGTCCTGTTTCCTGATTGTTTCCGCAGAAATGCTTTATGGTTCCTGTTACTCCTGATGAATGAAGTCCTTTAAGCTCTGCCGCAGCTATTGTTCCTGTCAAAAACGGATCTTCTGAAAAATATTCAAAGTTTCTTCCGTTTAATGGATGACGATGTATATTAATGCCCGGTCCAAGTAAACATTCAACATTGTTTACAGTCATTTCAAGTCCCATTAATTCATAAAGTTTTGTTATAAGTGACTTATTAAACGTTGAAGCAATCAATGTTCCATTCGGCAGGCTGAATGCTTTTGTTCCGCAGTCAAGACGCATTCCTGACGGTCCGTCTGAACAGCAGCAGCATGGTATGCCAAAATTTTCAAGAGCTTTTGAAACTCCTCCAAATGCTGAGGCTGTACCTGCTGTTACTTTTGGACTGCTCATTCCCTCGCCTCTTATTATACATGACAGGTCATAATCTGAAAATTGTGCAATAAATTCATCCATGCTGTTCTTTTTATCCAGCACGTCAGAAAGTTTTATTCCAACGTCACCTGTATATCTTATTTCTTCAGGCAGATTATCAAGTCTGCGTTTATTTTCATCAATCTCCTGAATCGGAACATTCTCATATTGTGTACTATATTTACCGTCAGAATATACAGGTTTCATTCTTTCAAAAGGAATAACCGGAGCAAAAGCCTGTTCAGCTTTTTCAGTTACAATTGTTTCATCAATTTTATATTTGTAAACAGCCTGTGCATTTCTTACATCCGTTCCAACATAAAAAATATATTCTCCTGCCTCAAGTACATAGCAAGATTTATTTCCTGTAATACCTGAATCATCATAAGAAGCAAGTGATTTAATGTTCACTTCAAGAATAATGTTTTCTGTACTTCCCGAAGATAACTCAGATGTCTTTTCATATCCGCACAAGCATCTTATGGGTTTTCCAAGTTTCCCCTGAGGTGCTTCACAATATATCTGTACTACTTCTTTACCACTGCAGCTTCCTGTATTTCTTACCATAATATCAAATGATATTATATTGCCGTTTTTATAGGTTTTAATGGTTTTAATTTCAAAGTCAGTATATGAAAGTCCGAAACCAAACGGATAGCGTACATTTTCTTTTGCAAAGGTTTCAAAATAACGATACCCGACATAAATGTCCTCTTTATAAAAATTGCGTACCTTATCACCAAAGCATGAATCTGACGGATAATCTGATACTGAATATGCGATTGTATCAGGCAATTTTCCTGACGGACTCACCTCTCCTGTAAGTACAGATGCTGTACCGGTTCCGCCCGTCATTCCACCCTGCCAAACATATAGTATGGAATCCGGATTACAGCTTTCTATGTATTCCATATCCATTATTCCGCCCACGTTCAGCAAAACAATAACCTTTGAAAAATTTTTGCTGACTTTATCAAGCATATCCTTTTCAAGTGAACTTAAATAATACGAACCCTCACTGAGAGTATTGTCCTGTTCTTCGCCTGCGGTTCTTCCTATTATAACAATTGCGGTCTGAACCTTTGATGAAATTTCCTTTACCAAATCATCAGTAAGAGGCATTTCTTTTTGTGACCAAGGTTCACAGCCCCAACCGCTTCCAAGATCAAATGGGTTTTCCTTATCCCATTCTTTGTAAACAGATAACAGCTTTTCATTAATTTTAATTCCGCTTTCAATAAGTCCATCAACTATACCTGTGACCTTTGAAACATTTACCATTCCGCCTGAGCCTGTACCGCTTTTATAATAATGCAGCTGTATTCTTCCAAATACTGCTATTTCATCTTTTTTGTTCAACGGCAATGCATAATTTTCATTTTTAAGCATTACAATGCCCTCAGAAACAGTTTCAGCAGCTGTCTTTAAATAATCATTCCAATCAAGTATTCTTTTCACTTTAATTATCACCTTTCTTCAAAGTGGTTTTATATCTCCTATTATACACTATTAAGAATAAAAATCAAATGGAAAATTATACAAATATTTATGATATTATTTGTAACAGATTATTCTCATGAAAATAAAAAGCGGAGATATCAGATAAGATACCTCCGCATAAAATCAATATTATATTACTTTATTTCACTATGGAATTCCTGCAATGATTTTACAGTATTTCCTCTGCCGTTCTTTACAGACCTTATTCCTTCAAGAGTTGCTTTTGCACCGGCAATCGTTGTTACATAAAATACACGCTTGCGAATAGCGTTCTTTCTGATGTAGCTGTCATCTTCCGCTCCCTGCTTATCATCAGGTGTATTAATAACAATGTCAACTTCACCATTCGTAATTGCGTCAAGAATATTAGGTCTGCCCTGCTGAAGCTTAAACAGCTTTTCAGCCTTTATTCCGTTTTCAGTAAGGAGTGCATATGTTCCTCCCGTTGCAACAATCTTAAATCCGCAGTCAGCAAAACCTCTTGCAATGTCAACAATTTCAGGCTTGTCTGTATCATTAACACTTATAAGAACAGTTCCTGAAAGTGCAATTTTAGTTTGAGTTGCTTCCTGAGCCTTATAATATGCCTCGCCAAAGTTTTCAGATATTCCGAGAACTTCACCTGTTGAACGCATTTCAGGTCCTAAAAGCGGGTCAACCTCAGGGAACATATTGAATGGGAATACAGCTTCCTTAACTCCGTAATGACTGAATTTCTTTTCCTTTAATTCCGGAACAGGAGATGGCTTTCCTGTAAGCGGAGCTGTTATAATCTGTGTTGCGATCTTAACCATTTGAATATTGCATACCTTTGAAACAAGAGGTACTGTTCTTGACGCACGAGGATTAGCTTCAAGTACATATACCTTGCCGTCCTCAATAGCATACTGCATATTCATAAGTCCGCGTACATTCATTTCTTTGGCTATTTTCTTTGTATATTCCTTGATAACAGCAACATTTTCATCAGAGATATTGAGTGAAGGAAGTATACAAGCTGAGTCACCTGAGTGAATACCTGCAAGCTCAATATGCTCCATTACAGCAGGTACAAATACATTTTCACCGTCACTTATTGCATCTGCTTCACATTCCATTGCATTATGAAGGAATCTGTCAATAAGAATTGGTCTGTCAGGAGTTACACCTACAGCTGCATTCATATAAATTTTAAGGCTTTCTGCATCATGTACAACTTCCATTCCACGTCCGCCAAGAACGTATGAAGGACGTACCATTACAGGATAACCGATTTTATCTGCAATTTTAAGTGCATCATCAACCGTAACCGCCATTCCTGATTCAGGCATTGGGATTTCAAGCTTTTCCATCATTCCTCTGAACAAATCTCTGTCCTCAGCAAAATCAATTGTTTCAGGAGTTGTACCGAGTATATTTACGCCTGCCTTCTTCAAATCAGCAGCAAGGTTAAGAGGAGTCTGACCACCGAACTGTGCAATTACGCCAAGAGGCTTTTCCTTTTCATGAATTGAAAGAACATCCTCAAGTGTAAGCGGTTCAAAATAGAGTTTATCAGAAGTATCATAGTCTGTTGAAACAGTTTCAGGGTTACAGTTAACCATAATTGTTTCAAAACCAAGCTCACGAAGTGCATTTGCCGCATGAACACAGCAATAGTCAAATTCAATACCCTGTCCTATTCTGTTAGGTCCTGAACCAAGAATCATAATTTTAGGCTTTCCTACAGATGCAACGCTCTTGTCTTCAATGTTGTATGAAGAATAGTAATATGCAGCGTCTTTAGTACCGCTTACATGAACGCCTTCCCATGCTTCTGTAATACCATACTCAATTCTCTTTTCACGAACATCACTTTCAGATACACCAAGTATCTGTGAAAGGTATTTATCAGAAAATCCGTCCTTTTTAGCCTGCATAAGAACGCTCTTTTCAGGAACTGAACCCTTATTTGCAATAAGAGCATTTTCTTCGTCAACAAGTTCTTTCATTTGCTCAATAAAATACTTCTTAATCTTAGTAAGCTCGAAAAGTTCATCAACAGTTGCACCTTTACGGAGTGCCTCATACATTATAAACTGACGTTCTGATGTAGGAACGTGGAGCATATTTATAAGTTCTTCCTTTGTTTTGCTGTTAAAGTCCTTAGCAAAACCAAGTCCGTATCTTCCTCTTTCAAGACTTCTGATTGCTTTCTGGAAAGCTTCCTTATATGTCTTGCCTATACTCATTACTTCACCTACAGCACGCATCTGAGTACCAAGCTTATCTTCCGCTTTTTTAAACTTCTCAAATGCCCAGCGGGCAAACTTGATTACAATGTAATCACCGTCAGGATAATACTTATCAAGTGTACCGTATTTTCCGCATGGAATATCCTCAAGTGTAAGACCTGTTGCAAGCATTGCAGAAACGAGAGCAATAGGAAAACCTGTTGCCTTTGAAGCAAGTGCTGAAGAACGTGATGTTCTCGGATTTATTTCAATTACAATAATTCTGCCGTCCTCAGTATTTCTTGCAAACTGAACATTAGTACCGCCGATAACCTGAATAGCATCAACAATTTTATATGCCTGACGCTGAAGCTCTTTCTGAACGTCCTCAGAAATTGTAAGCATAGGAGCTGAACAGAAACTGTCCCCTGTGTGAACACCAAGAGGGTCAATATTCTCAATAAAGCAGACTGTAATCATATTGCCCTTGCGGTCACGAACAACTTCAAGTTCAAGTTCTTCCCAGCCAAGAATTGATTCCTCAACAAGAACCTGTCCGACAAGTGAAGCCTGCAAACCTCTTGCACAAACGCTTTTAAGTTCCTCTGTATTATAAACAAGTCCTCCGCCTGTTCCGCCCATTGTATATGCAGGACGAAGAACAACAGGATAACCAAGCTTATCTGCAATGGCAAGAGCCTCATCAACTGTGTATGCTACCTCGCTTCTTGCCATCTGTATACCAAGACTGTCCATAGTCTTTTTAAACTCTATTCTGTCCTCTCCTCTTTCGATTGCGTCAACCTGAACACCGATAACCTCTACATTATATTTTTTGAGGATACCGAGCTTATCAAGCTCAGAACAAAGATTAAGACCTGATTGACCGCCAAGGTTAGGCAAAAGACAGTCAGGACGTTCCTTAGCAATTATTTCTTCAAGACGATTTGCATTAAGAGGTTCAATATATGTAATATCCGCAATTCCGGGATCAGTCATAATCGTAGCAGGGTTTGAGTTAACAAGAACAATCTCATAGCCAAGCTTACGAAGTGCTTTACAAGCCTGTGTACCTGAATAGTCGAATTCGCAGGCCTGACCTATAATAATCGGACCCGAACCAATAATAAGAACCTTTTTTCGTTGTTTTTCCATTCCAAACATCTCCCTGTGTTTTTACATTTCTACTAGTATAACATATTTTTCTGCAAAAGAAAATAGTTTTTTTGATTTTTTTCAAAAAAATTAAAATAAAGGCGACACCCCATAAATATTGTACGATAAAAACGCAGATATATTTTTCGTCGGATTGCATAGATTTTTTTGAAACCATACTGTCATATGGTGAAAGAATTATGTGTAATATGACAGAAAATTTGCAGGTTTATGACCTGCAGATTTTTTGACATTCTTTGTGCGGTATTGCTTAAAGAAAAAATCATGTTGCCTTAATGATTTTTTTCTGATATAATAAAATGTAATTTTATGTTTATGGAGATAATTATGAGTATTTTAAATGTTGAAAATGTAACGCATGGATTTGGTGCAAGACAAATTTTAAATAACGCTTCTTTTCGATTATTAAAAGGTGAGCATGTAGGACTTGTAGGTGCTAATGGTGAAGGAAAATCCACTTTTCTTAATATAATCATGGGTAAGCTTATGCCTGATGAAGGCAAGGTTGAATGGTGCAGGCACATCACAACAGGCTATCTTGACCAGTACAGTACCTTGTCAAAGGGCAAAACCATAAAAGATGTTCTTCAGGAAGCATTTGCACACCTTTCTGAACTTGAAAAGGAAATGCTTGCTTTATATGATAAAATGTCTGACTGTTCAGAAGATGAAATGAACGATGCTTTGGAAGAAGTTGGCGAAATTCAAAGTATTCTCGACTACAGCGGATACTATACAATTGATGCGAAAATTTCAGAATATGCAAATGGTCTCGGACTTGGTGAAATCGGTCTTGACAGAGATGTTTCAGAGTTATCAGGCGGTCAGAGAGCCAAAGTTCTGCTTGCTAAGGTTCTTCTTGAAAATCCGATGATTTTAATACTTGATGAGCCTACAAACTTTCTTGACGAAAATCATATTGCCTGGCTCAAAAACTTTCTTCAGAATTATGAAAATGCATTTATTCTTGTTTCGCATGATATTCCGTTCCTTAATGACGTTGTAAATGTAATCTATCATGTTGAAAATGCTGTACTGACAAGATATACCGGCAACTATGATGACTTCAAAAGAATGTATGAACTGAAAAAGCGTCAGATTGAACAGGCTTATGAAAAGCAGCAGAAAGAAATTGCCGGTTTACAGGACTTTATTGCCCGTAACAAAGCAAGAGTTGCTACAACAAATATGGCAAAATCACGTCAGAAAAAGCTTGATAAAATGGAGAAAATAACTCTGGCAGGCGAAAAAGCAAAGCCGTCTTTCTCTTTTAATACAGCAAGAACTCCTGGCAGGTCAGTAATTGAATGTAAAAATGTTGTCTTAGGATATGACGAGCCTCTTACAAAACCTGTTTCATTCACAATAGAATGGGGTAAAAAAATTGCAATTAAGGGCGTTAACGGCTTGGGAAAATCAACTTTACTTAAAACTCTGCTTAAAATTATTCCGCCTGTTTCAGGTGAAATCGAACACGACCAGTTTCTTGAAATCGGATATTTTGAACAAGAAGAAGAAGCAACTGATAAAACTGCTCTCCAGACAATCTGGGACGAATATCCTGCAATGACAAACGCAGAAGTTCGTGCAGCTCTTGCACGATGCGGATTAACAACTGAGCATATCACATCTCAGATGAGGGTTCTTTCAGGCGGAGAAAATGCAAAGGTCAGATTATGCAAAATTATGCTGAAAAATATAAATGTACTTGTATTGGACGAGCCTACCAATCATCTTGATGCTGACGCAAAAGATGAATTAAAGCGTGCAGTGGGAGCATTTAAAGGAACTGTACTTTTAGTAAGCCATGAGCCTGAATTTTACTCCGGCATTGCTGACGAAATATGGAACCTTGAAGACTGGACAACAAAAATTGTTTAGCAGATACACTTAATGCAGCACTGCACAGCTTTTGTGCGGTATTGCATTAAAGCAAAAATTTGAAAGGATATACTGTTTTGAAATCATATTTTTTAAAAGGAATATATCATGGTATTCCTATAGCATTAGGTTACTTATCAGTTTCATTTGGTTTTGGAATTCTTGCAGCAACATCAGGATTATCAGTTTTTTCTGCAACGGCTATTTCGGCATCAAATCTGACATCAGCAGGTCAGGCAGCAGGTGTTGCTGTCATTGCGGCAGGAGGTACTCTTTTTGAAATGATTTTAACCCAATTGGTAATCAACTCCAGATATGCTTTAATGTCACTGTCGCTCTCTCAGAAGCTTGACAGCTCTTTTACCACAATAAAACGCTTAATTGCATCTTTCGGAATTACAGACGAAATATTTGCAGTTGCATCATCACAGCCGTTTCTGATTACTCCGTCATATATGTACGGACTTATTCTTATTTCATTTCTGGGCTGGACTTCCGGTACAGCCATAGGTGCATCAGCAGGAGAATTTTTACCTCCGTCCGTTACAAATGCAATGGGAATTGTACTTTACGGCATGTTCCTTGCAATTATAGTGCCGTCCGCCCGAAAACAAAAAAGCGTATTATTTACAGTGCTTGTTTCTGCAGGACTCAGCATTATTTTCAAATACATTTTCACTTCAGTTTCCGCAGGATTTTCAGTTATTATATGTGCACTTTTCTCATCTGCACTTTCTGCATTCATTTTTCCTGTAGATGAGGAGGGCAATAAATGACCATTGCACTTTACATTGCGGCTATGGCTCTTACAACATATTTAATAAGAGTAATTCCGTTCACATTATTCAGAAAGAAAATAAAATCAAGGTTTATTAAAAGTCTGCTTTACTATATTCCTTACGCTGTATTAAGTGCCATGACTCTGCCTGCAATTTTTTACAGCACAGGTAATTTTATTACCGCAGTTTCAGGAACTCTGACAGCTTTAATTCTTGCATATTTTAATCTTCCGCTAATCATTGTAGCTCTTGCGGCAGCAGCTGCCGCTTTCATAACCGGCTTTTTTATATGAATACAACATAGATTTAAGGCAATAACGCACAAAGCACATCATAAGTTTGAGAATTTTCTATCATATTTCCATTATTTTTTCATATAATATCACGAGGTGATTTTATGAAAATCAAATGGAAAAACTTGATTACAGCTCTTGTTATACCGCTTGCTGTCGGCGGAATATCAGGATTTGTCACTCAAAAAAATATGAACGTTTTTAAGTCACTTGATAAACCTCCGCTTACTCCGCCTGAATGGGCTTTTCCTGTTATATGGACAATATTATTTGTATTAATGGGTATTTCAACCTACATCATTTCAGTATCGGATACCGAAAAATCTTTGAAAAACAGTGCATACCTGAATTATGCCGTACAATTAGCAGTTAATTTCTTCTGGACAGTCATATTTTTTGCATTCAAAAAATATCTTTTTGCTTTCATTTGGCTGATTCTGCTATTATTCTGGATAATTCAGATGATTTTGAGCTTTAACAAAATATCTAAAACATCAGCATTAATTCAGCTTCCGTATTTAATTTGGACAATGTTTGCAGGATATATAAACCTTGGTGTTTATCTTCTTAATCGTTAAAGCAACAACATATATAGATTGTGTGATGTTGCCTTAATAGAAAAAGCAGCCTGAAAGGAAATAACTTCCTTTTCAGGCTTTCTTATTATCTTATACCTATTTCCCTTTCAGATTCACCTGTCTGATCATTTTCAAGTATAAAGGAATAGATTTCTTCAATAGTTGTGAATGCTATACCGACATAAGTATCTGCACATCCATAGTAAACTGCAATCCTACCTGTTGCAGAATCATAAAGTGCAGCACATGGAAAGCATACATTCGGAACAAATCCTGTTTCTTCATACCATTTTTCAGGTGTAAGAATATACTTAGAACATCTGTGCAGTACGATTGAAGGATTATCCTTATCAAGAATTGCCGCACCAATACTGTAAACATATCCATTACATGTATCTACAACACCATGATAGAACAACAGCCAGCCTTTATCAGTTTCAATAGGTGCAGCTCCAGCACCTATTTTTTTCTTTTCCCACCAATTATCTGTTACGCTCATGACATGCCTGTGCCGTCCCCAATATTCACCATCTCTGCTTTCACTGATGAAAATATCGCCGAATGGTGTATGTCCGCTGTCACTCGGTCTTGAAAGCATCATGAAATTACCGTTTACTTTTCTTGGAAATAGTACTGCATTTCTGTTAAACGGCAAAAACGGATTTTCTAATCTCGTAAACGATTTGAAATCATTTGTTTTAGCAATGCCGATTGCTGCTCCATAAAAATCCTGACACCACATAATATAATATGCCTCATCAATCTTTACAAGACGGGGGTCGTAAGCATATCGGGGCATAAACAAGTTTCCGTCTTTATCTTTAAACTGTATTTTTTCGCTTTCAATGTTCCAATTGATTCCGTCACTGCTTTTCCCAAAGTATATATGCGGAATACCATTGGTCTGTTCTCCTCTGAAAACACCAACAAAGCCGTCTTCATATGGCATAACTGCACTATTAAAAATTCTTGAAACATTTTTTACAGGATTTCTTTTTATTATCGGATTTTCGCTATATCTCCAAACAGGAGCATCAATATCCTTTGGTTTATCCTGCCATGGCATATTCGGGAGAGGCTCACCAATCATCTTAATTTTTTCCATAATTCATTCCTCCAATCCGCGGCATTTGTAACAGAAGCTGTGCCGCACTTGCTTAAATTTTAATTAAATAATATCACATCTCATAAAAAATGTCAAGACTATTCTCTTAATATTTTCAATTAATTTATTGTTTATGCGCTTAAATTATAAGATTAATGCAATATTGCACGGAGTTTGTGTGGCGTTGCCATAAATTTTTAAATTCAGCATATTGAAAAAATCAGCAAATTGTGATAAAATATTATTATAGAAATTCACCATAAAAGTTTTCGATAATCGCAGGAGGCTTAAAATGTCGGCTAAAGACGAATTTATACAAATTTATCAGCAAAATATTTCCAGACCCGGTGCAGATAAGCTTTTAAATTATCTTTGTTCTGAAACTTGCGACTTCTTTACTGCTCCAAGCAGTACACGTTTTCACGGTTCTTATGAGGGTGGACTTGTTGAGCACAGCATAAATGTTTATCATTGTCTTAAAGATTACCTTGAAAGAGAAAGAGTAAAGCAGCAATATAATATTAATTGCAGTGACGAAACAATTGCTGTTGTTTCACTGCTCCATGACTTGTGTAAAATTAATTTTTATTCAGTCGATTTCAGAAATGCCAAAAATGCTGATGGTGTATGGGAAAAGGTTCCGTATTATACAATAAATGATACACTTCCATATGGTCACGGCGAAAAATCAGTTTACATAATATCGGGATTTATGCGTTTAAGTCGTGAAGAGGCTTTCGCAATTCGTTACCACATGGGTTTTTCAGGCATTGAAGATAAAAATTCTATTGGAAAAGCCTTTGAGATGTTTCCTTTGGCATTTGCAGTCAGCGTTGCCGATATGGAAGCAACTTATTTCCTTGAAGGCAGCAGCAAATAAAGACAACACCACATAAAACACATCAAAGGAATTTGTACGGTGTTGGCTGAATTCATAACACAAAAGGAGTGTTTTTAAATGAATTGGTACGATAATGCTATTATTTATCATATCTATCCGCTTGGTTTTTGCGGAGCACCTAAATTTAACGACAACAGTGAAGTACAGTATCGTCTTGACAAGGTTTTAGACTGGATTGACCACTTTAAAGAAATGAATGTTGACGCTGTATATTTCGGACCTGTTTTTGAATCAGTTGAGCATGGCTATGATACAACAGATTACAGACAAATTGACAGACGTTTGGGAGATAACAATTCATTTAAAAACATTTGTAAGGTTCTTCATCAAAATGGGATAAGAGTTATTTTAGACGGCGTTTTTAACCACGTCGGACGCAAATTTCCTCAATTTACTGACATTCAGAAAAACGGCAGGAACTCACAATACTGCGGTTGGTTTCAAAATCTGAATTTTGACGGTCAGAGTCCATGCGGCGATAACTTCTGGTATGAAGGCTGGAACGGTCACTATAACCTTGTAAAATTAAATTTAAGGAACCCTGACGTTTGCAATTATTTAATAGATACAGTCAATTTCTGGATCGAGGAATTTGATATTGACGGTATACGCTTTGATGCAGCAGATTGTATTGATTTTGACTTTTTCAAGCAAATCCGCAGTTTCTGCAAAAATAAAAAGTCAGATTTCTGGTTAATGGGCGAAATAATCCATGGTGATTACAAGCGCTGGGCAAATCCTGAAATGCTCGACAGTGTTACAAATTATGAATGCTATAAAGGACTCTATTCCTCGCATAATGACAAAAACTATTTTGAGATAAACTATTCAATAAACCGCCAATCAGGAGATTACGGAATTTACAAGGACATTAATCTATACAATTTTGCTGATAACCATGATGTAAACCGTCTTGCAAGTACAGTAAATAATCAGGCATATCTTAAAAACATCTATACTCTCCTCTACACAATGCCGGGTATTCCATCTGTTTATTACGGAAGTGAATATGGTATTCAAGGCAGAAAGGAGAACAATTCAGACGATAATTTAAGACCTTGTCTTGACCTTGCAGCTATGCAGAATGAGAATACTGACCTTTACAGCCATATAGTAAAGCTGGGCAGGATTTACCGTGCGTATCCTGCATTAAGAACAGGAAATTATCAGACAATCATCATTACAAATCAGCAGCTTCTGTTCAAAAAGGAATTAAACGGTCAGATAATATATGTTGCACTTAACCTTGATGACAAAGAATACGATTTTCATTTTAACAGTCAGCTTAATGAAATGGTTGATGTAATCAGCGGAAACAAGGTTAATGTTGAAAACGGAAATGCATACTTTAAAGCACAGCCTTTCTCGTCCTATATTATCGTTGCTGATGATATTGTAAACTCAGTTTCAGAAGAAACAAAAGCTGATGAACATAATGAAAATAAAGAAACTGAAGTAATGGCAGGTCAAAAATATCGCCATTATAAAGGCGGTGAATATGAAGTTATTGCAGTTGCTCAGCATAGTGAAACTTTAGAGGAGCTTGTTATATATAAGGCTCTTTATGGTGACGGCAAGATTTGGGCAAGGCCGAAATCAATGTTCATTAATAAGGTCGGAGATGTAAAACGTTTCACTCTTTTATAAATTTGATGAATAAAAAAAAATAATCTGTTCATAATATATCTGCAAGGGCAAATACAAAAAGTCCTGTCGGTAATTACTTATAAACAATGCGTCTTCCGCACAGTCGTATGTTTGGTAATACCGGTTGTGCGGAGAAAGGTGGATTATTATGAGTAACCAGAATAATAATCAGAATAACAACCAGAATCAGCAGAACAATCAGAGCCAGAATCAAAACCAGAACCAGAATCAGCAGAACAAGAATAACAACAACAATTTTAACAACAGAAACAACAACAATAACTTCAACGACTAATTCAATAAGCTTATAACCTGTTTTCATAAAAAGACGGGTTTTCAATCCAATTTTTACTTCCAGGTTTTTCTCGTTAAAACAGCATGGTCTTCGGACTATGCTGTTTTTATATGGACAGCTTTGTAAATTTTATCATAATATCTTATAGGTAATACAATGAAGACAACACCGCACAAGGATTGTATAGTGTTGCCTGAACAAGTATTGCCGTATGCTCTATTTTAAAGGAGTAATTAGATATGCCGAATATATGTGATGAATTTGCATTTTCATCAGCGATAAACTCTTTTTCAGTAGTTATTGCCTCAAAATTTGAATCTGAAACCGAACTTGCAGCTGTTGCAGCTGTTTTTTCTCAAATAGGAGAAACTCTTAATTCAATCGTTGCTCAACGTGCATTAAAAATAGAAAAATGCGGAAAAAGCAATGATATTGAAGTAATATAAACGCTATTGACATTAATATAAAAATGTAGTATTATTTTTAAAGTGCTGTTATCACTATTTTTCATTAAGGCAACACCGCACAAAGCATGTCAAAAGACTTTGCACGTCATAAACTAGCAAATTTTCGTCATATTACACATAATTTT
>DJPR01000008.1:3817-17112 GCA_002438605.1 Ruminococcus sp. UBA6407 | reverse complement strand
TTTCTGCCGCACAAGCTTTGTGCGGTATTGCCTTAAATCATCGGTATTTCGAGATTTAATTTGAAACGGTGATGTAAATAAACAGTATTTTGAAAGGAAGATATTATGAAAAGAATTGTAACTATCCAGGATATTTCCTGTTTCGGAAAATGCTCTTTAACTGTTGCACTGCCCGTTATTTCAGCTATGGGAGTAGAAGCAGCTGTAATACCTACTGCCGTTCTGTCAACACACACAGGCGGATTTACAGGCTTTACTTTTCGTGACCTTACAGATGATATAAATGACATAGCTGAACATTGGAAAAGCATTGACCTGAAATTTGACGGAATATATACGGGATATTTAGGTTCAAAGGAACAAATTAACATTGTATCCGACTTCTTTGATACATTTAAAAATGAAAATACAAAAATAATCGTTGACCCTGTTCTTGGCGACAACGGAAAATTCTATACAGGATTTGATACCGATTTTGCAGCAGAAATGCGTAAATTATGCTCAAAAGCCGATGTAATAGTCCCAAACATGACCGAAGTTTCATGCCTTCTTGATATACCATATACAGAAAAATATGACGAAGCATTCATTAAAGAAAAGCTTATTCAGCTTACTTCACTTGGCTGTAAAATTGCAGTTATTACCGGTGTTATGTATGATAACGAAAATCACGGAGCTGTAGCTTACGATAGCACAACAGGTCAGTTCTGTTCTTCATTCTGCAAGCATATTGATACAAACGTTCATGGAACAGGCGATATTTTTTCAAGCGTCCTTTCAGGTTCACTTATGCTCACTGATAATCTGCAGGATGCTCTTGATACAGCTGTTCATTTTACACATGACTGCATAAACGCTACACTTCCAATCATCAAGGAACATTATTACGGTGCTGCTTTTGAGCTTTGTGTTGATAAGCTTACTGAATATACAAAAAAATTAAAGTAAAGGCAACACCGGAAAAAATAAATTAAAAAACAGTCCTGTAGACTGCTTTTAAAAGGGAACGTCCTGCAAAAAGAGGATGTTCCCTTGTTTTACTGAATTTCTTACATTCTAAGCATATTACAAATATATTATTTAGACATATTCTGCAATCTGAATTATGAAACAAATAAAAAGCAGGAGTGTTCATACGAACACTCCTGAATTTTTAAAAGCTTAAATTAAGCTCTCTCAACCTTACCTGAACGCAGGCATCTTGAGCAAGCGTAAATATGACAAGGAGTACCCTTGACGATAGCCTTAACACGCTTTACATTAGGCTTCCATGTTCTGTTTGAGCGTCTGTGTGAGTGAGATACTTTAATTCCAAAAGTAACACCCTTTCCGCAGATTTCACATTTTGCCATTAGGTTGCACCTCCTTCAAAGTCACTAAAAAAATACAACATGATTATTTTAACATAAAACAAATAAAAATGCAAGTGTTTTTTCAAAAAAAAGAAAAATAATTTTTGCATCTTTATTTTTAGCCATTTCCCTTGCAAAAACAGCAGAAATATTGTATAATTAATTTGTCTATATAAATACAGATTATATATCTTTATTTTTGTGAATACTTTAGGCAGAACCGCATAAAGCACTTTTGTCTGCTTTTTACGGTACGTCTGCTTACAGATATATTGAAAGGATATTTTTATTATGGATACTTCCCGTTTTCTTGAATATTTCTCAAGAGCTCTTATGATTCTTCTCATTCTGCCGCTTCATGAGCTTGCTCACGGTTTTGTTGCAAAAAAGCTCGGCGATGATACTGCGGAATTAAGCGGAAGAATAACCCTTAATCCACTTGCTCACATCGACCCTATCGGTTCACTGCTTTTGCTTTTTACAGGTTTCGGTTGGGCAAAGCCGGTTCCTGTTAATCCTCTGAGAATGAAGAATCCGAGAAAAGGAATGACTCTTACAGCTTTGGCAGGTCCTGTTTCCAATCTTCTTGCAGCATTTGTAATCGGATTAATATATTACTTTTTGTTGTGCTTTAATTTTGTAATTGAAGGTTTAACGGACTCCGGCTACACTCCTGTACGCTGTTTCCTTATGATTCTCGGTTTTATGTTTCAGATAAATATTGGTCTTGCTGTTTTTAATATGCTCCCGATTCCGCCTTTGGACGGCTTTAATGTTTTAAGATACTTTACATCAGCTAAATTTGATATGTGGATTCAAAGAAATATGCAGTATATTTCAATAGGATTTTTAATTTTCATTATTTTGCTCAATAATATACCATCAAAATATAATCTGCTTATTATTGTATCAAATGCAGTTTCAGGCATTATCTTAAAATGCGTATCATGGATTCCTGAGGTTATAGGCTACGGAGTTATCGGCTGATGAGCAGCATTTCATTTAAGCTTGATATATTTGAAGGTCCTCTCGACCTTATGCTTAATCTGATATCAAAGCATAAGCTTAATATTTATGATATTGAAATTTCAAAGCTGCTTGAACAATATTTGCTTTATATTGAACAGTGCAATGAACAGAACCTAGAACTTGCCGGCGAATTTCTTGAAATGGCTGCAAGACTCATTTATATTAAAACTGCGTCATTGCTGCCTCAGCCTGAAGAAGCAGAACAAATGAAAAAAGAGCTTGAGGGAACTCTTATTGAATATTCTCTTTGTAAAATTGCAGCTAAATTTTTAGCCGAAAAATATATAGGCAGTGATATATTTGTACGTCAGCCTATGCAGATAAAAAGTGATGCTGTTTATAATCTGATACATGATCCTGAAAGGCTTGCTGCTGCATATTCGGGTGTATCCAGAAAAAAGAACACTAAACCTGAACAGCAGGAGCGTATAGAAACTAAAATTAATTCTGTTGTTAAACGTAAAATTGTTTCTGTAATGTCAAAAGTGGTAAGAATATTAAGGGAGCTTTACTCCACAGGACAAGCCTATATGGATACTTTGTACAGCGGAGTAACTGACCGTTCAGAAAGAGTTGCCACATTTCTTGCTGTTCTTGAACTTACACGTTCAGGCAGAATTGCAATAAGTGATGACAACACTGTTATTTATTTTAAAAATCGTAACCATAAGCAACAGGAGGGATAGCAATTGGAAATTAATGATAAGATTGCGGCTTTAGAGGCAATTCTTTTTGCTTGCGGAGAACCTGTTGAAATATATCGTCTTTCTCAAGCAAGCGGTGTTGATGTAGGAACTGTCCCCTCTTTAATAAAAACACTCAACGAGCGTTATGATTCATATCACAGCGGTATCAGAATTATCCGCCTTGACAGCAGCTTTCAAATGTGCACAAGAGCTGAATATGCCATGAATATAAAAAATGCTATTGATACCAAAAGGTCAGCTCCGCTTTCAAATGCTGCTATGGAGGTTCTCACAATAATTGCATATAATCAGCCTGTTTCAAAAGGTTTTGTTGAAAATGTCAGAGGGATAGACAGCTCATCTGTAATAAATAATCTTGTTGAAAAAGGACTTATTGAAGAAGCAGGACGTCTTGATATCCCCGGAAAACCTCTTGTTTATAAAACTACTCCTGTTTTCCTCAGAAGCTTTAGTCTTGGTTCACTCGCTGACCTTCCTCCGCTGCCGAATAAAAGTGAATCACCAAGCTTTTTTGACCTTAATGCCGAAGATATACAATAAGGGTAAATTATTTCAATTTTAAAGGAGGCAGAGCATAATCTCTGAATAGACTATGATTTTTTTGATAATATTATTGATAATAGCTGCTATTATAACATTATTGCTCATTACTCCTGCAGTGGTGCAGTTTTCGTATATTAACGGGAAACTGTATTACAGCGTCAAATACTTTTTCTATCCAATAACAGCGTCTGACAAAAAGAAAAAAATAAAAAAAGCTAAAAAAGAAAAAAATAAACACAGTTCTAAAATAAAAGAAAAATTCAAAAGTTTCAGAAAAAAGAAAAAAAAGCAGACCATTTCTGAAAATGATTCAGGAAGTAACACTGAACAGTCTGTACTTGATAAAGCAAATATTGATGAACAGAAATTTGTAAAAGCTGACGAAAAAAATGAGTCTAACGATTTAAATCAATCCGATTTTGAAAAGGAAAAAAGTGAAAAAGACAAAAAAGATTTATCCGATATTTTAGAAAAGATTGACTTTTTTCTTGATTTATGGAATATCGGAAAAAAACACCTTGCCAAAATATGCAAAGGGTTTCATTTCAGCAAGCTGTATATAAATTTCAAAATCTCTGACGAGGACGCATATAATTGTGCATTAAAGTATGGCAGAACGTGCTTTGCAGTTTATAACAGCCTTGAGCTTCTTAATCAAATCTTTACAGTCAAGGTTAAAAGTGTTGATGTTAACTGCGTTTTTGCAGAGGATAACTGTATTTATGATATATCATTTACTGTAAGATTTCGTCTTGGAACTGCTGTTAGTGCAGGACTTGGTTTCCTGATAACATATTATTTTAAAATTCATAAGCCTAAAAAGAATAAGAAAAAACATGACAAAAACTCGCCTGTCAATGCTGTGTCATAGGCGAAAAGGAGGTTTCCATGAACAACAGCTCTAACAATAACCGTCCTATAAGTGAGCTTATGGGAATTACAATGGAAAAGATAAAGGAAATGGTTGATATCAATTCAATCATCGGTGACCCGATCACGCTTGATGACGGCACTACAATCATACCTATTTCAAAAGTTTCTTACGGATTTGCATCCGGAGGTTCAGACCTTCCGTCAAAGAGTGACAAGAGCTTGTTTGGCGGCGGTGCAGGTGCAGGAATATCTATTAAACCTGAGGGATTTCTCGTTATTTCAAATGGAAATGCTAAAATGGTTTCCGTTAACAGCGGAAGTGACCCTGTAAGCTCAGCTATCAATGCAATTCCTGATGTTTTCAATAAGGTTTCAGATATTGTGAAAAAAAAGAAAAGTGATGATGAAAATATAGAATTAGCTGATAAAAGTGCAGAGTAATATATAATTATTTTGCAGCATACTCTTTAAAGTAGATATATAAGGCAATGTCTGCTTTTATGCAGAAATGCTTTAAAGATTTTAAAAGAGGTGCAAAAATGAAGAAAATTGCTGCTTTTCTTATTACTTTTATCATTTGCTTTAACAATACAGGCCTGACTGCAAATGCCGATGATAAACCAACAGTTTCAGCTCTTGCTGCCGTACTTATATCAGCCGATACGGGAGAAATCATTTATTCCGTCAACTGTGATAAAAAACTGCCAATGGCAAGTACAACAAAAATAATGACTACTCTGCTGTTAATTGAAAGCGGTAATCTTGATGAAGAATTTGTTGTTGACAGCGAAGCTATAAAGGTTGAAGGCTCGTCAATGGGACTTATTGAGGGTGATATTGTTACAAAATATGCTCTTTGCTGCGGTATGCTTTTGCCTTCAGGAAATGATGCCGCAAATGCGTCCGCCGTTAAAATTGCAGGCAGTATTGAAGCCTTTGCTGAACTTATGAATAAAAGAGCTGCTGAAATAGGAATGACAAAAAGTTTCTTTGTCACTCCGTCAGGTCTTGACGGAACAGGTCATGGTGCATCTGCATTTGATATGGCTCTGCTTGCAAGAGAAGCTCTGAAAAATGACGTTTTCAGAGGAATTTGTTCCAAAGAAACCGTTAAGTTAAGCTTCGGCAATCCTCCTTATGACAGGTGGCTGAAAAATACAAACAAGCTGCTTTCAATGTATGACGGGGTTTATGGCGTAAAAACAGGATTTACTGATGAGGCAGGCCGCTGTCTTGTTTCAGCCTGTGAGCGTGACGGAAAAAATCTTATATGCGTAACCCTGAATGACAAAAACGACTGGCAGGACCATATTGCCATGTATAATTATGGCTTCAAACAGGTACATATGCTTGACTATGAACTTCCTGAATGTTTTAGTTCAGATGTTGTAGGCGGAGATGTCAGCAGCATAAACATGAAATCTGAAAATACCATTCCTATTTGCACTTTAAATTTAAATAAGGAGGACTTTTCATTTAAAGTCAAATCAGCTCCTTTTTTGTATGCACCAATAGACGAGGGGCAGCAAACAGGTACTCTTGAAATTACATATAAAAACAGATCTGTTGCGAAAACGCCTCTCTTTGCAGCTCAAAGCTGTGAATACAAAAAAGCACCGAAAAAACAAAAAAATCTTTGGCAAAAGATAAGAGATAAAATATGCTCTCATAAAAATAAATCTTAGGGTAATACTGTATAAAGCCTTTTAATTTGCTTTGTGCGATACTGCCTTAAAGCAAATATATTTTAAGCCGATTTCTCGGCTGATTCAGAGGAGAAAAAAGTGGAAAAAACCAGAATTCAAAAAATTATTGCCGATGCAGGCTACTGCTCAAGACGCAAAGCGGAGGAGCTGATTTCCTCCGGACGTGTCAAGCTCAACGGTCACCCTGTAAAGCTTGGCGATAAGGCGGGTTTTAAAGACCTCATTACCATTGATGGTGAAAAGCTCTTTATACCAAGAAAACGGAACTTTGTTTATATTATGATGAACAAGCCGAGGGGTTATGTTACAACAATGTCAGACGAGCTGGACAGAAAATGTGTTACCGACCTTCTTGACGGAATTGACGAACGTGTATATCCTGTCGGACGTCTTGACAGAAATTCCGAGGGGCTTCTTTTGTTTACAAATGACGGCGAATTTGCAAACAGCATTATGCACCCAAGCCGTCACATTTCAAAAACCTACAGAGTTACAGTACGTCCTGATATATCGGACGAACAGCTTATAAAGCTTTCTGAAGGAGTTGAAATCGACGGCAAAAAAACACTTCCGGCTAATGTTGTCGTTAAAACCAAGGAACAGGGCAGAGTTGTAATGCTTATCACAATTAAAGAAGGCAGAAACAGACAAATCCGTAAAATGTGCGAGGCTGTCGGACTGGAAGTTGCACGTTTACGCCGCATAAGCATAGGTCCAATAAAGCTTGGAATGCTGAAACCGGGTACATGGCGTGAGCTTACTGCCGAAGAATTAAGAGCTATAAGAAATGCCATAGGCAAGGAGAAATAAGCATGCTGGAAATTCAGGAAAAATTCAGCAGTGATGGATATGAGAACGTCATTGCGGAAGCAGGCAGCAAAAATCTCCACATAACAGAAGCCATGGATAAAAATAATGTAATCGGATTTATTGCATATGCCTATAATGACGATGCTGTGATTATCTATGACTTTGATGACAGCGGAGATCTTTATCTTTGTGACGGTCTTGTACGCTCTGTACTGTTTAAAGGCTGTCTTAAAGGTCTTGACAGTGCAGTTTTTGAAGTTAAGGATAAAACTAAATTTGCCAGACTGAAATCTCTTTCTTTTGTTAAAGATAACCATAAAGCATTGGATAATATGAATGAATTTATGGATAAGTGTAAAAAATGTAAAGAAATCCGTTAGATACTTGCAAAATTCACAAAAAAATAGTATCATTAAATAGTATATTGACTTAGTAGGAAGGAACGATAGTATGCAAATTGAAAAAAATATGGATTGTCAGGCTCGTACCAGACTTTCTTATTTATTTGATGACGGTAAATATACCGAAATCAACTCTTATGCAAAAGAAAATGACTGCTTGACAGGTGTTGTTACAGCTTATGGCTATGTAAACGGCAATGCGGTTTACGCTTTTTCACAGGATAAATCAATCAACAATGGTGCGGTAGGTCCTGTTCATGCTGCAAAAATTGCTAAGATCTACTCATTAGCAGCTAAAACAGGTACTCCTGTTATCGGAATCCACGATTCAAACGGTGCTTTTGTAAACGGTACTGCCGAATCACTTACAGCTTACGGCGAACTTATTAACGCTGCATCTGTAATTTCAGGCGTTGTTCCTCAGATTTCTGTTGTTGCCGGTACATGTGCGGGAAGTGCTGCTCTGTTTGCCTGTTCATCAGATTTCATTATTATGACTAAAGATGCTGAATTCTTTATGACTCCTGCATTTACAAAGGAAAACTCAGGTTCTGCTTCTGATGCCGCTGCAAACGGAATTGCTGCTGCTGTATGCGATGACGATAAAGCTGCAATTGAAAAGGCAAAGGAGCTTATTAACCTTATACCTGTAAATAATCTTGCTCCGCTTCCTATGTTTGAATATAATGAACCCGAAACTGCTGTTTCAGCTGATTTCAACAGCCTTATAAACGGAGTTTGCGATGCAGAAAGCATAATTGAGCTTTATGCTGAGTTTGGAAAAGCTTCATATACTGCTCTTGCTACTGTTAATGGTGCTACTGTAGGTATTGCTGCTACAAACAAAACATCAGACAAGCTTACTGACGCAGACTGTTCTAAGCTCTCACGCTTTATCAGAACTTGCGATGCTTTTGCTGTTCCTGTTATTACTTTCGTTGATACTGAAGGATTTGACGCTGCTGATGCAATTTCAGGTGTTAAATCTATGACACAGCTTGCAAACTGCTATGCTGAAGCTACTACAGCTAAGATTTCTGTCATAACAGGCAAGGCTGTCGGACCTGCTTTCATTGCTTTAGCAGGAAAGGACATCAGCTCTGATTTTACATATATCTGGGAAGGTGCTTGTGTTTCTCCTCTTGCACCACTCTCTGCTGTTGAGTTCCTTTGGCACGACAAGCTCAAGGGTGCTGCTGATGTAAATGCCAAGAGAAACGAACTTGCTGAAGAATATAAGGCTACTCTTGCTTCTGCTGAATCAGCTGCTGCAAGCGGTGCTGTTGACGAAATTATTTCAGCTTCTTCAACAAGAGAAGCAATAATTTCTGCTATTGACATTCTTTCAAGCAAGAGAGTTACAAAGCTTCCTAAAAAGCATAACAATATCCCTTTTTAAGAATAAATAATTAAAATAAAACTTTTTGAATGGTGGTATATAAAAATGAAAAGATTTAATGTTACTGTTAATGGTAAAGCATATGATGTTGCTGTAGAAGAAATTACTGACGGAAGTGCACCTGCTGTAGCAGCTCCGGTTGCTGCTGCTCCTGCTGCACCGGCTCCAACTCCTGCCCCAGCCGCTGCTCCTGCTGCAGGTGCCGGTGAATCCGTAACTGCTCCTATGCCGGGTACAATTTTAGACGTTAAGGCTAATGTAGGCGATACAGTTACAAGAGGTCAGGTTATTATGATTCTTGAAGCTATGAAAATGGAAAACGATATTGTTGCTCCATGCGACGGTAAAATTACAAGTATTATCGCCAAGAAGAATGATACTGTTAATTCAGGCGATGTTCTTGCAACTGTTCAGTAAACGCAGCACCGTACCAATTAATATCAGAACTTGTTCTCATAGGTAAAGTATGCAGTCATACTGACGTATGACAAGGATTTTTAACATAGTAATCATCTGAATTTGCTAAAAATTTCAATGTTACATACTATGAAAACAAGCTCTTAAGGTTCTGCCTAAATTTTTCAGGAAAGGAATATTTCGTTTTATTGCGGAATAATGGTCATTAATATGGCAAAGGTTAAAATTACGGAAACTGTTCTGCGTGACGCTCATCAGTCACTCATTGCAACAAGAATGACTACGGATGAAATGCGTCCGATTCTTCCACTCATGGATAAAGCAGGCTTCCATTCTGTTGAATGCTGGGGCGGCGCAACTTTCGATGCATGTCTTAGATTTTTGAACGAAGACCCTTGGGAAAGACTTCGTATACTTAGAAAAGAAATGCCTAATACAAAGCTCCAGATGCTTTTCAGAGGTCAGAATATGCTCGGTTATCGTCACTATGCTGATGATGTCCTTGAATATTTTGTTCAGAAGTCTGTTGCCAACGGTATTGATATTATCAGAATTTTTGATGCCCTCAACGACATCAGAAATCTTGAAACTGCTGTAAAAGCTGCTAAAAAGGAAGGCGCTCATACTCAGATTGCTATTTCATATACTCTCGGTGAGGTTTTCACAACAGATTATTATGTTAACTATGCAAAGAAAATTGAAGAAGTAGGTGCTGATTCAATTTGTATCAAGGATATGGCTGCACTTCTTACTCCTTATGAAACAGAAAAGCTTGTTAAAGCTCTTAAAGCAGCAGTTAAAATTCCGATTCAGTTACATACTCACTATACATCAGGTCTTGCTTCTATGTGTCTGCTTAAAGGTATTGAAGCAGGTGTTGATGTTATTGATACTGCTATGTCACCTCTTGCTCTCGGTACATCACATGCTCCTACAGAGTCAATGGTTGCTGCACTTCAGGGCACAGAATATGATACAGGTCTTGATCTTGTTCTTCTTACTGAAATAAGAAGTTACTTCATGAAGCTCCGCCAGAAATATATTGAAAGCGGTCTTCTTGATCCTAAGATGCTTGCCGTTGATGCTAATGCTCTTATTTATCAGGTTCCGGGCGGTATGCTTTCAAATCTCCTTTCACAGCTTAAACAGGCAGGAAAGGAAGATAAGCTTGAGGAAGTTCTGAAAGAAGTTCCAAGAGTAAGAAAGGATGCAGGTTATCCTCCGCTTGTTACACCTTCATCTCAGATTGTTGGTACTCAGGCTGTATTCAATGTAATTATGGGTGAACGCTACAAGACTGTTACTAAGGAATTTAAGGGTATTGTAAGAGGTGAATACGGTCAGACTCCTGTACCGATCGATCCTGAATTCAGAAAGAAAATTATCGGTGATGAAGAACCGATAAACTGCCGTCCTGCTGACAGAATTGCTCCTGAGCTTGATAAGCTCCGTCAGGAATGTGCTGAATGGATTGAACAGGAAGAAGACGTTCTCAGCTATGCTCAGTTTGGTCAGGTTGCTGTTAAGTTCTTTGAAAACAGAAGAAATGCAAAGTATAACCTTGACGGCAAGCATGGCGATGCTGAAAATGGAGTTCATCCCGTATAATTAATAGATTTTTTCTATTATAATTACGCTAAAAATCAGGGCGAATGACAGTATCTGTAAATTTTCAGAAAAACTGCATTCGCCTTTTATTTCTTGTATATATTTATAAATATCCTGAAAGGAGAAATTTAACATGCCAATAAGAATATCATCAGAATTGCCTGCATTTAAAACTTTAATGAATGAGAATATCTTTGTCATGTCAAAGGAAAGAGCTGAACATCAGGATATTCGTCCGCTCAAGGTCGTAATTCTTAATATAATGCCTAAAAAAATAGAAACAGAAAGCCAGCTTCTCAGACTTTTGAGTAATACTCCTTTACAGGTTGATATTGATTTGCTTCATGTTGCATCTCACGTTTCCAAAAACACTTCTTTAAACCATTTGTCCTCTTTTTACAAAACCTTTGACGAAATAAAAAATACAAGATATGATGGTATGATTATTACAGGTGCTCCCGTTGAATTGCTTGACTATGAACAGGTTGATTATTGGGACGAAATATGCAGTATAATGGAATGGTCCATAACTCACGTTTTTTCTACACTTCATATTTGCTGGGCAGCTCAGGCAGGTCTTTATTATCACTTTGGAATACCAAAATATCCTCTTGATAAAAAAATGTTCGGTATTTTTCCTCATAAGGCCGAAGTTGAAAACTGTCAGCTTTTGCGAGGCTTTGATGATGTATTTTTCGTTCCTCATTCAAGAAATTCAGAAATAAGACGTGAAGATATTGAAAAAGTATCTCAACTTGAGATTTTAACATCATCTGATATATCAGGAGTACATATCGTTGCCAACAAAAACGGCAGGCAGTATTTTATTACTGGTCATTCGGAATATGACCGTGATACAATTGCAAATGAATATTTTCGTGATATGCAGAAAGGCATTGACATTCAGCTGCCATATAATTATTTCCCTGATGATAACCCCAATAATACGCCAAAATTCTCGTGGAGATGCACAGCAAATCTCATGTTTTCAAACTGGCTTAATTATTGTGTTTATCAGCTTACCCCATTTAATCTCGAAGAACTTGATATCCGCAACTGGAAGTGGCAGGCAGGGGTATAAAAACAAATACGGACACTCTTTTTCAAGGAGTGTCCGCTTTTATTTTGTACTGTTCAGTCTGACTTATAAGCTTTTTATCAACCAATGCGTCAATAAGAGTACCATTTTCTGTATATCCCTCACTGAAAATCTTGCCTTCCAGTCTGATTTTCCCTATTAATGAGGTTTTATCATATGGGATAAGCAGTTTCATTCTTTTTGCCGTTTCGGGCAGATTTTCCGCTATGCATTTCAGCAGACGTTCAAAGCCCTGATGATGCTTTGCACTTATTGCAACTGTCAGTGAGTCTTCAAATACAGTATCAGGATTAAGTGCGGCATCAACCTTATTCATAACATTAATCTGTGGTATACCGTCACACCCAAGCTCTGACAGCAATTTTCTTGTTACCTCAGACTGTTCTTCCTGTTCAGGTGAAGATAAATCCTGAACATTCAATATAATATCGGCAGACGCTGCTTCTTCAAGCGTTGACTTAAATGCTTCAACCAGATTATGAGGAAGTCTGCGAATAAGTCCGACAGTGTCAATAAGCATTACACTTCTGCCGTCAGGAAGTTCCAGTGAACGTGATGTTATATCAAGTGTTGCAAAAAGCTTGTCTTCTGCAAGAACACCTGCATCTGTCAATGCATTAAGAAGTGTGGATTTCCCGACATTTGTATATCCGACAATCGCTGCACATAAAACTCCGTCTTTTCTTCGTCTTGAACGAGAAAAATTACGATGTTTTTTTAGGTCCTCCAATTCTGCTTCAAGATATGATATTCTTTTTCTGATATGACGTTTATCTGTTTCAAGCTTTGTTTCACCCGGACCTCTCGTACCTATTCCGCCGCCCAGACGTGACAATGATGTTCCCATGCCTGTTAATCTCGGAAGTCTGTACTTTTGCTGTGCAAGCTCAACCTGAAGCTTACCCTCTTTTGTTCTTGCTCTTTGAGCGAAAATGTCAAGAATAAGCGTTGTTCTGTCTATTACACGAACATCAATAATATTTTCGATATTGCGAACCTGAACTCCTGTTAATTCATGGTCAAAAATCACAAGCTCAGCACGAAGCTCCTCAAGCTGACCTTTAAGCTCCTCAAGTCTACCTGCACCCATACACGTTGCAGAGTCGTAGGAGTCCTTTTTTTGAATGATAACTCCTACAATTTCTGCATTGGCTGTTTCTGCAAGTTCAGCAAGTTCTTCAATTGAAGACTCTGCATTGAATTCACCTGTATCAACTGATGCCAATATAGCTTTAACAGGCTGTTCTTTTGTTTTATTTTCGTACATATTTACCTCATTAAGTAAAGCCGGCAATTAAGGCAATACCACATAAAGCTTGTGCGGCAGAAACGCAGATATATTTTTCGTCAG
>DJPR01000008.1:0-3779 GCA_002438605.1 Ruminococcus sp. UBA6407 | reverse complement strand
TGTGTAATATGACGGAAAATTTGCTAGTTTATGACGTACAAAGTCTTTTGATGTGCTTTGTACGGTGTTGCCTTAAAGCGCTAATGTTATTTAATGACTACCTTATGGAATGTCTTTTTTCCCTTTTTGATGATAATTTCATCGGATATCTTTATTACAGCCTTTGGATCTGTAATCTTCTCGTCATTTACTGAAACTCCGCCCTGCTGAACATTACGTCTTGCTTCAGATGTAGACGGTGCAAGTTTTGTTTTAACAAGCAAATTAAGTATTCCCATTCCGCCGTCTGTTAATTCATCAACAGAAAGTTCTGTTGTAGGCATATTTTCACTTGCTCCGCCATTTGCAAAGATTGCCTTTGCAGCGTCACGAGCTTTATCTGCTTCTTCTTCGCCATGAACCAACTTTGTAAGTTCATATGCAAGAAGTTCCTTTGCCTTGTTGAAGTCTGCACCCTCCATTGTCTTTTCCATTTCCTCAATTTCCTCAATCGGAACAAATGTAAGCATTTTAAGGCACTTTATTACATCAGCATCACTGACATTTCTCCAATACTGGAAAAATTCATAAGGTGAAGTTTTTTCAGGATCAAGCCATACTGCACCCTTTTCAGTTTTGCCCATTTTCTTTCCCTCTGAATTAAGAAGCAGTGTGATTGTCATGGCATGAGCGTCCTTACCGAGTTTCTTTCTGATAAGCTCAGTACCGCCAAGCATATTAGCCCACTGGTCATCTCCACCGAACTGCATATTACAGCCATATTTTTGATACAGCATATAAAAATCATAGCTTTGCATAATCATATAATTAAATTCAAGGAAAGTGAGTCCCCTCTCCATACGCTGTTTATAGCACTCAAATGTAAGCATCTTATTTACACTGAAACATGCACCTACTTCACGAAGTACATCAACATAATTAAGGTCAAGAAGCCAGTCAGCGTTATTAACTACCATAGCCTTATTGTCAGAAAAATCAATAAAACGGCTCATTTGTTTTTTAAAGCAGTCAACGTTGTGCTGAATTGTTTCAGGTGTAAGCATTTTTCTCATGTCACTTTTTCCTGATGGGTCACCTATCATTCCTGTACCGCCGCCAAGAAGTGCAATTGGCTTATTTCCTGCCATTTGAAGTCTTTTCATAAGGCAAAGTGCCATAAAGTGACCTACATGCAGACTGTCTGCTGTAGGGTCAAATCCAATATAAAATGTTGCTTTTCCCTCATTGATAAGATTTTTAATTTCTTCTTCATTTGTGAGCTGCGCTAAAAGTCCTCTCCTTTTGAGTTCTTCAAAAATTGTCATAATAATTCTCTCCTTTATTTTTCAGAACCGTTCCACATAAAAATGTATTTTTTACGCAGACGGATTCATATTTTTAAGGTAACACCGCACAAAGCTTATGCGATGTTGCCTTAAAAAAATGATAACTGCAAATTTCCGTATCCCTGTTGATATGCAGAAATTATATCAGGCATTTTATAAAGAATACCAAACCTTTGGCATTCAGAAACAAAAATATTCCACAATTTCTTTGCATCAGGACAAATGCATTTATAATTATTTCCATAAACTGAAATATATTTTGCCTTTAAATTTTTATCTGGAAAAATCTCATCCAGCTTATTTAAATAGTATTCACGCTGATTATTTCTCAAAGTCATGCCGAATGCAGGGTAAATACACCTGACTCCGCATTCATGTGCTGTTCTGACTATAGATATGATGTTCTGTTCGCTGTCCTCAATAAACGGCAAAATCGGCATCATGGTAATTCCTGTAAAAATACCGTTATCAGCCATTTTTGCAAGTGCCTGAAAGCGTTCAGACGATCTTGATACATTTGGTTCAATAAGCTTGCATAAATCATCATCAGCCGTTGTAATTGTCATTTTACATAAAACAGGCGAATATTCTGAAATTTCTCTGTATATATCAATATCACGAGTAATAAGTGCACTTTTCGTAATAACGGTAACGCCGAACTGATATGCACTGATAAGCTCAAGAGCATGACGTGTAAGAAGTTCCTTTTCTTCAAACGGATTATACGGATCACTCATTGAACCTGTACCTATTACACCTGAACGTACTTTTCTTTTCAACTCATCTCTCAGAATAGTAAGTGCATTTTCTTTTGCACATACTGTATCAAAATTCTCGATATGGTAACAATCACTTCGGCTGTCACAATAAATGCATCCATGACAGCAGCCTCTGTAAAGGTTCATATTATAGTCATTTCCAAACCAACCGGACGACTTATTCTTTTGCAATATAGTTTTAGCAGGTACAGTTTCCATAAATAGCTCCAATAAAAAATCCTCAGACAGTTCTATAACTGTCTGAGGACGAAATTACTCGTGGTACCACCTCAGTTTATCGGAATATCCGACCTCTGAAAGCTGTAACGGGCATACCCGCACTCCCCTACTTATTCAAGGAGCAAACTCCAAGATGTAATTCACTGCAAAGCATATATTTTTCCTCACACCAACCGGAAAATCTCTGAAATCAGTCATTTACAGCTACTTATTCTCTTCATGGTTTTTATCATAATATCATAAAATATAAAATTTGTCAAGTTTTAGGCAACACCACAACAAGTACGTCAAAAAACTTTGTGCAGCGTCGCCTTTATTGCAATAAAGAATATTTTATCTTATGCCTGAAAAACCGCACGAACGAAATTATATATATGTGCGTGAATGGAGTTATCTCCGTGGTATCCGTTTTTATAGTAATGCCAGATGTGAGGAACATTATTTTTTGTAAAGTTTTCATGGTAGCCATTCGGAGTAGAATAAACAACTTGGTCATTACCGCCTGCTGTAATGAAAATAAGTGAAGGTGACTCCTCCTCAGATTTAAACTTCCATGCACCTGATGCTCCAGGTGCAGGACAAATTGCCCCTACATATCCGAATAGGTCAGGATGCTTCATGCCGATATTGAGTGATTCACGTCCGCCCATTGAAAATCCCGTGATTGCAGTATTTTCCCTGCCTGTAGCAACAGAATACTCTCTTTCGATAAGCGGCATAAGTTCTGTAGTAAGAACTGTGTCAAAGTTATCATATGCAGTGTTGTTTGCATCGTCCATTGCAGTACAGTCATTCTGAGTCTGACTTGAATAGATATATGGGAATACAACAATCATATCCTTTGCTTCACCCTCAGCAATTGCATTTCCGATAATCTGACGAGTATACATTGTACCGTTGCCTTCAATAATCATACGATCCTGATTTTCCCAGTAACCATGCATTACATAGAGTACGGGATATTTCTTATCAGTTGAATAGCCTGCGGGAAGAAGAACATTATATTTCTTTTCTCGTCCACAGAAGTCTGAATAATATGACTTTGAAACAATTTTGCCGTATTGTACACCTGCTTTTTCAGCTTTTGAACTATCAGGTTCACTTTCTTTGACGTTTTTCTGAACAACAGGTGTGTATTCCGAAATTGTACGCATTGGCTTAACATGTGGTACTACAGCTGTGAATTCAGTAATTCTGCCAAGTACAAAATCATTAATCTGCTTTACATCATCATAATCAACAGTACCGCTTTTATCAACGTCAGCTGCTTTATTGCTTATAGTATCAGTAATTGAACCCTTTATGCACATACGAGCCATTGAAATATCAAGTGCTGTAATAACTCCATCACAGTCCACATCACCCAATAGCAAACGTCTTATAGCCGGCTGTCCTGCACCCTTGAGCACAGTACCTGCATGAGCACCGATTGTTTCATCAATGTAAAAATTATCAA
>DJPR01000001.1:4847-5293 GCA_002438605.1 Ruminococcus sp. UBA6407 | reverse complement strand
GTTCCTCTTAAGGACGGCGTTATTACTAACGATAACAGAATTCAGGCTGCTCTCCCTACTATTAAGAAGCTTATCGCTGACGGCGGCAAGGTTGTTCTTTGCTCACATCTCGGAAAGCCAAAGAATGGTCCGGAAGAAAAGTTTTCTCTTGCTCCTGTAGCTGCAAGACTTGCAGAAGTTCTTGCTCCTGCTAAGGTTACTTTTGCAAATGACGATACTGTTGTAGGTGAAAATGCTAAGAAGGCTGTTGCTGAAATGGCTGACGGTGATGTTGTTCTCCTCCAGAATACAAGATTCAGAGGTTCAGAAGAAACTAAGAACGGCGAAGAATTCTCTAAGGAGCTTGCTGAGCTTGTTGACGGTCAGGTTTTCGTTATGGACGCTTTCGGTTCAGCTCACAGAGCTCATGCTTCAACAGCAGGCGTTACAAAGTTCGTTAAGGAAAC
>DJPR01000001.1:325-4736 GCA_002438605.1 Ruminococcus sp. UBA6407 | reverse complement strand
AAGGTTGCAGATAAGCTCAACGTAATTTCAAATCTTCTTGAAAAGTGCGATACACTTATTATCGGCGGCGGTATGGCTTATACTTTCATTAAGGCTAACGGCGGTGAAATCGGTACTTCACTCGTTGATGATGAAAAAATTGATTACTGTAAGGAAATGCTTGCTAAGGCTGAAAAGCTCGGCAAGAAGATTCTTCTCCCTGTTGATACAACAATCGCTTCTTCTTTCCCTGACCCAATCGACGCTGAAATTTCAGTAGAAGTTGTTGATTCAGATAAAATTCCTGCTGATAAAATGGGTCTTGACATCGGCACAAAAACTCAGGAAATCTTTGCTGAGGCTGTTAAGTCTGCCAAGACTGTTGTTTGGAACGGTCCTATGGGTGTATTTGAAAACCCAACACTTGCTAAGGGTACTATTGCTGTTGCTAAGGCTCTTGCTGAAACAGACGCTACAACAATTATCGGCGGCGGTGACTCTGCTGCTGCTGTTATGCAGCTCGGCTTTGCTGATAAGATGAGCCACATTTCTACAGGCGGCGGTGCTTCACTTGAATACCTCGAAGGCAAGGTTCTTCCGGGTGTTGCTGCAATTGCTGAAAAGTAATATATCTTATGGGAGAACAGGTTAACTCCTGTTCTCTTGTTATGACAAGAAGTGACCTTAAATGGACAAAATTAAAGACTTTTCAGAAAAGCATGAGGAAAATACACTTCTTTATATTTTCGGTTTTATAATGTCACCTATTAAAAATGGTGTGGCTATCGGAAGCTATAACGGAGCATATAATAAATTTTCCGATTCAAATAATGTCACAAAAAAAGGATATTAAAGGAGTTAATTGAAATGAATAAAACTTTAAGAAAGGCTATCATTGCCGGCAACTGGAAAATGAACAAGACAAGACCTGAGGCTAAGGAACTTCTTGAAGCCATCAAACCTCTCGTTGCCAATGCTGAGGGAAATGTTGAAGTTATTGCTTGTGTTCCTTTCACAAACCTTGAAACAGCTGTAAATGCTACAGCAGGTTCAAATGTAAAAGTTGGTGCAGAAAATGTTCACTTTGAAAAAAGCGGTGCATTCACAGGTGAAATTTCAGCTGATATGCTCGTTGAGCTTGGTGTTGAATATGTTGTAATCGGTCACAGCGAAAGACGTCAGTATTTTGGTGAAACAGACGAAACTGTAAACAAGAGAACTAAGGCTGCTCTTGCAGCAGGTCTTAAACCAATCGTTTGTGTTGGTGAACTTCTCTGGGAGCGTGAGTGCAATATCACTGAAGAAGTAATTGCTCGTCAGATTAAGCTTGACCTCTTTGACGTTTCTGCCGAGGACGTAAAGAAAACTGTTATCGCTTATGAGCCTGTATGGGCTATCGGTACAGGTAAAACTGCTACAGCTGATCAGGCAGAGGAAGTATGCGGATTTATTCGTGCTACACTTGCTAAAATTTATGACCAGGCAACTGCTGATGCTGTTACAATTCAGTACGGCGGTTCTATGAATGCTAAAAACTGTGCTGAACTTCTTGCAAAGCCAAATGTTGACGGCGGACTCATTGGCGGTGCTTCACTCAAGGCTGACGATTTCAATACTATTGTTCAGGCTGCTGTTAACGGTTAATTCAGTTACGGATTATATTCGTCAATTTGTTGGAAAGAAAGATAGTATAGGCAATACTGCATAAAGCTTGTGCAGTATTGCTTATAATCGAAAGGATAAAAAAATGGCAAAAAAACCTATTGCTCTTATTATTATGGACGGTTTCGGCTGCAATTCCGATAATTACGGCAATGCAATTGCAGCTGCTGATACACCTAATATTGACAAATATATGAAAGGTCCTAACACTATTATCGGTGCAAGCGGACTTGATGTAGGTCTTCCTGACGGTCAAATGGGCAACTCTGAAGTTGGTCATACAAATATTGGTGCAGGCCGCATTGTTTATCAGATGCTCGTTAAAATTTCAAAGTCTATCAAGGACGGCGATTTCTTTGAAAATCCTGCACTTCTTTCAGCTATGAATAACTGCAAAGAAAAAAATTCTGCACTTCACCTTATGGGACTTCTTTCTCCCGGCGGTGTTCACAGTCATATGGAACACCTTTATGGTCTTTTGGAAATGGCAAAGAGAAATGGTCTTGAAAAGGTTTATGTTCATGCGTTTCTTGACGGACGTGACGAACCTCCATCATCAGCTGCTGAATTTATGTCTGAAACCTGTGATAAAATCAAGGAAATCGGCGTAGGCAGCATTGCAACAATCTCAGGACGTTTTTACGCTATGGACAGAGATAATGCTTGGGACAGAGTCGAAAAAGCATATAATGCAATGGTTTTGGGCGATGGTGTTGACGCAAACGGCAAATGCCCTGTTCAAGCAATTAAGGATTCATACGCTAATGAGGTTACAGATGAATTTATGCTTCCTACTGTAACTGATAAAAACGGTATGATTAAGGAAAATGACAGCGTAATATTCTTCAATTTCCGTCCTGACAGAGCAAGACAGATTACAAGGGCATTTGTTGACCCTGAATTTAAGGGATTTGAAAGAAAAAATGGTTTCTTCCCTGTTAATTTTGTCTGCATGGCTCAATATGACGCTGCAATGCCGAATGTTTCAGTTGCATTCCCTCCGGAAGCTCTGAAAATGACTCTTGGTGAGTATCTTTCAAAGCTTGGCAAAACTCAGCTCAGAATTGCTGAAACACAGAAGTATGCACATGTTACATTCTTCTTCAACGGCGGTGAAGAAAAGCAATTTGATGGTGAGGACAGAATCCTCATTAAATCTCCTGACGTTGAAACATTTGACATGAAACCTGAAATGAGTGCATATGAGGTAACTGACGCTGTTGTTGATGCAATAAATTCTGATAAGTATGATGTAATCATACTTAACTATGCTAACTGTGATATGGTTGGTCATACAGGAATATTTGATGCTGCTAAAGCTGCTGTTGAAGCTGTTGATACATGTGTAGGCAGAATGGTTGACGCTATTCAGGCTAAGGGCGGTGTTGCCCTTATCACTGCTGACCATGGTAATGCAGATAAAATGTACGAGCCTGACGGAAGTGCATTTACAGCACACTCTACAAATCCTGTGCCATTTATTGTGGTAGGTTATGACTGTGAACTTCGTGACGGAGGCGTTCTTGCGGACATTGCTCCTACAATCCTACAGATTTTAGAAGTACCGCAGCCGGAAGAAATGACAGGAAAATCTTTAATAAAATAAATAAAAATGGGCGGATTAAATTCCGCCCATTATATTATAAACTCAAATGAGATAATAGGTTGTTCTGCCGCTAAGGGCAGATGAAGTTCACCACCGCTGCTGCCGTGGTTCTTAATATATTAACTGTTTGAATTGTAACATTTAAATATGATAATATTATGATAAAAAGGAGAAATCATGAACTGCTTTAAATACTCAGATGATAACAAAAGATACCACACTCTGAATTATTATAACAAGCATAAATTCGGGGAAAAAATATACAAAGCGGTCATTGACGGAGGATTTACATGTCCTAATAAAGACGGAAAAACAGGTCATGGCGGTTGTATTTTTTGTGATAACGGCAGTGGTTACTTCACCAACGGTTCTTTAAATATAAAAGAACAGGTTAAATCTGAGCTTAACAGAATTCACAAAAGCAATCCCAATGCCAAAGCCATTGCATATTTTCAATCCAACACAAACACTTATGCACCTGTTGAAAAATTAAAGCGAATTTATGAAGAAGCACTAAGTATAGACGGAATTGTTGGTATTTCCATTGGAACTCGTGCTGACTGCCTTGAACCTGACATATTGAAATATTTATCTGAATTGAATAAACAAACATACCTCACAATTGAATTGGGAATGCAGTCAATTCACGATACAACACTTAAATTTATAAATAGAGGTTACAGCCATGATACGTTTAAAAAAGGTTTTGTTTCACTTAAAAGTATTGGTATAAGAACCTGCATTCATATTATAAATGGATTACCATATGAAAATGAAGATATGATGATAGAAACAGCGAGAGAAGTCGGAATTCTAGAGCCTGACGCAATGAAAATACAAATGCTGCATGTTATTGCAAATACAAAGCTTTCTGAATTATATGAAAAAGGATTATTTAAACTGCTTTCTATGGACGAATACATAAATATAACCGTAAAACAGCTTGAATTTTTATCTCCTGAAACAGTTATTGAACGTATAACAGGCGATGGTGATAAAGCAAAGTTTATTGCACCTAAGTGGAGTGCAAATAAAATTGCAGTTCTTGGTGGAATTGACAAAAAACAATCTGAACTAAATACTTATCAAGGCATTAAAGTTTCACATAATTATTAACAATTATGTGAAACTTATTTTTACACAAAAAAGCTCTCTTAGAAAAAC
>DJPR01000001.1:0-123 GCA_002438605.1 Ruminococcus sp. UBA6407 | reverse complement strand
AAGCCCTCGACCGATTAGTACCTGCAAGCTGAACGTGTCACCACGCTTACACATCAGGCCTATCAAACTCATAGTCTATGAGAGGTCTTACTCTTACGAAGGGATATCTTATCTTAAGGACGG
>DJPR01000019.1:2353-6202 GCA_002438605.1 Ruminococcus sp. UBA6407 | reverse complement strand
AACCAACTGAACTACCGGGCCAGGATGGTGGGAACTACAGGGCTCGAACCTGTGACCCTCTGCTTGTAAGGCAGATGCTCTCCCAGCTGAGCTAAGCTCCCGTTCATCACTGTTTTCTCATGTCATCTCCTGACGACTTAATTATTTTATCACAAAAAAAAGTATTTGTCAAGCGTTTTTTGAAAAAAATTTCAGATTTTTTTCAAATGCCGGAATACAGCGTATTTTCGTGCTTATTTCTGATTTGCTGAAGTGATTTCGCTTTTGGAAAACCATTAATAATGTATAATTTAAAATAAACTGCAATACAAGGATATTACTTCTGCAATTTTTTATTATTTGTGCGTCCAAGGATATAATCGACTGACACATCATAAAAATCGGCAAGAATAAGCAGATGTTCTACAGGAATTGTCCTTGCTCCTCTCTCATATCGGGAATAAACAGTTTGACTTGTAAAAAGAATTTCAGCAATTTCTGCTTGCTTCATATCTTTATCTTCCCGTAAATCTTTTAATCTTTGAAAATACATAAATTTCACCTCAAAAATTTGGCAAATTTAACGAATTTGTTGTAGTACCAAACGGTACTATTGACAAAAGTTAAATGAAATGATATAATCCTATTAAGACCATTTGATACTATAAAATTTAGCACATATTTACTAAATGCTGTTTGTGTTAAGACCGCATGGAACTATGTAGGGGTGTATTAATTGGAAATGACATAAAAAGGAGGTGTAAAAATGGAAAACAAAACAGGAAATACTAACATGGGGTACGCTATTGCTTCTTTGGTTCTTGGTATTTGTGCAACAATTTGCAGTTGCTGCATTTATTACATTTCAATACCTTGTTCATTAGCAGGAATTGTGCTTGGAGCTCTTGCTGTACGTCAAGAAGAAGGTAACGGTAAGGGTTTGGCTATAGCAGGCTTGGTATTAAGCGCTGTCAGTCTTATTTTTGCATTTATTAGCATTTTCTTCATAGGGGCTTCGATTCTTTCAGAACTTTAAGGCACAATATTTGTTATGAAATTAAACAAAAGACTTTTATCATTAAGTTTATCTTTAGTATTTCCCATTTTATTTACTGTTGTTATATTATTACGCAAAAAAATAATGTATTTGGCTAATTATTTTCCAAAATGTAAATTTTATGAATTAACAGGTTGTTTGTGTCCAGCTTGTGGAAATACTAGAAGTGTATCAGCAATTTTAAACGGTAAGCTTTTTACAGCAATCGGCTATAATGTTATTCCTGTTATACTGCTTATCCTATTTTTGCTTATGTATGCAGAGTTATTAACTTTCAGCATAGGGAGCCATGTAAAAATAATGCCCAGAAACTCTGCATTTTACTATATTCTAATAGCCATTGCAGTTGGTTATTGGATTTTGAGAAACTTTCTTTCCTTTTTAACTCTATGCTGAAATACATGTGAACTATGTTAAGTACCTTAACGTAGTTCACAAACATTAATTGAGGGGATACTCTTTGAGCCAGTGAGTATCCCCTCATATTTTTTATTTATTAATATTATTTGCTCTGAATGCGAATAATAATATAATAAAACTATTGTAAAAATTAAAATGATGTGCTATAATTAATTTTGCAGAATTTAATTTCAGGCAATACTGCACAAGGCTTGTGCGGTATCAGAACAGATTCTTACTTTTAAAGGAGTGTTGTAAAAGTGGTAAATATAGAAAACCATATCGGCAAGATTATTATTTCAAAAAAATATCTTACGGAACTTGTAGAACATGCCGTTACAAATTGCTTCGGAGTTTCAGGCGTTTGCAGCGTAAGCACTTTCTTTATTGCTTTTTCAGCACTTACAGGCAAAAATCTGGATAGAAATAAGGGTGTTGAAATATATACAGACAAAAACGGCAGCCTTATTATCAATCTTCATATAAAGGTAACTTATGGAACAAATATCAGTGCTGTTGTAAAAAGTGTTTCTCACAAGGTGAGATTTACTGTTGAGGAATCTATAGGCGTTACTGTTCATGAGGTCAATGTTTTTATTGACGAAATGAGCTGCTAGTAGAGCTACAAGAATTGGAGGAAAAAACGTGATAACCGGCTGTTTATTAAGAGATGCATTCATTTCTGCTGCTGTTACTATTGCAAATAAAAAGCGTGAGGTCGATGAGCTGAACGTCTATCCTGTACCCGACGGAGATACAGGTACTAATATGTCAATGACAATGAGTGCGGCTGTTGCTGAACTGAAAAGACTTGACGATAATGTTTCCGCTGCTGAAGTAACTTCAGTAACCGCTTCTGCACTCCTGAGAGGTGCAAGAGGAAATTCAGGTGTAATTCTCTCACTTCTTTTCAGAGGATTTGCAAAAGGACTTTCAAACAGCACAAATGCAGAGTGCGATACTATTGCCAATGCACTGGAGCTTGGCGTTGACGCAGCCTACAAGGCTGTTATGAAGCCTGCTGAGGGTACTATTCTTACAGTATCAAAAGCGGCTGCAATAAAAGCACAGGAAATTGCAAAATCAACCAATGATACAACTGTTCTCTGGCAGGAGGTCTACAATGAGGCTGACAGGGTTTTACAGAAAACTCCTGATATGCTCCCCGTTCTGAAAAAAGCAGGCGTTGTTGACGCAGGCGGTCAGGGATTTGTTATAATCATGGGAGCTATACTTGACGTGCTCAAAGGCGGAAAAATTGCCGAACCTGAGGAAAAGCAGACGGCTGAACAGTCAAGGGAATCATTTAAAACTGCCGTAAGTGAGTACGATGAGGAGATAAACTTTACATACTGTACAGAGTTTATCGTTCAGAAGTCGGAAAACTGTGCTGATTCCTCCAAGCTGAGAGCTTACCTTGAAACAATAGGCGATTGTGTTGTCGTGGTTGACGATGAAAAAATCATAAAGGTTCACGTTCATACCGATAATCCGGGACTCGCACTTCAAAAGGCACTTGAATTTGGTATATTTATAAACGACCCTAAGCCAAAGGTTGAAAACATGCGTATTCAGCATGAAAATAAGGTCAAGGAAGCCAAAACTGCCGATGACACGGGATATGTTCCTGCTGCTCCCGAAAACAAGTTCGGATTTGTAGCTGTTGCGGCAGGTCACGGAATTGAGGCAATGTTCAAGGACTTAGGCGTTGACGTTGTTGTAAAGGGCGGTCAGACCATGAATCCCGCTACCGAGGACATTCTGAAAGCCATTCAGTCCACTCCTGCACATACGGTATTCGTACTCCCGAACAATAAAAATATCATCATGGCGGCTGAACAGGCTGTAAAACTTGCGGACAGAAATGTATGTGTTCTCCAGACAAGAACAATTCCGCAGGGAATTTCCGCTATGCTTGCTTTTGATGAGTGTCTTGACCTTGCTGAAAACAGAATAGGCATGACAAAAGCCTTTGAGAGAGTTTCAACAGGTCAGATAACCTTTGCCGCAAGAGATTCGGACTATGAGGGACATTCAATCAAGCAGGGTGAGATACTTGCCCTTGATAACGGAAAGCTGAGCTTTACTGAAAAGGACATCAATAAGGCGGCATTAAAGCTGGTAAAGCGTCTTGTAAAGAGCGATTCAAACTATGTAACATTGATTTACGGTGCTGATGTTACAGAGGATAAAGCTGAAAAATTACAACAGCTATTGCAGTCCAAGCTGAGTGATAAGATTGAAGTAATGCTGGTAAACGGCGGTCAGCCTGTTTATTACTACATCATTTCTGTTGAATAATTTTGTGTTTATATATTAGGGAACGCTTATGAAAAGTGTTCCCTGAATTTATAAGAGGACAACGCAGTAATATGCGGTTTGAATTGTCAGATTAAGGCAACACCGCATAAAGA
>DJPR01000019.1:0-2219 GCA_002438605.1 Ruminococcus sp. UBA6407 | reverse complement strand
ACGTGCAAAGTCTTTTGACGTGCTTTGTGCGGTGTTGCCTTAATTTCAGCATTTTGTTGTATTGCTATAGTTGGCACATCTGCCGTACAATCTTTGTTCGGTGTTGTCTCAGGAAAGGCGGTGCTTAATGACCGAGCTTTTTAAAAGCATAGAATATCTTAAAGGAGTAGGCAAGGCTCGTGGTGAAAAGTACCGCAAGCTCGGCATTGAAACTCCGTATGACCTGCTTTACTATATTCCGAGAAAATATCTGGACTACCGCTGTTATGTACCTGTCGAACAGGCAGTCCTCAATGAAAACAATGTGCTGAAGCTTACCGTAACACGCAAGCTTGCTCCACAGCGTGTAAGAGGCGGAATGATGATTTATAAAGCGGCGGCTACGGACGGCGTAAGCGATATTCTTATTGTTATATACAATAATTTTTATGGCTTTAACGCTTTGAAAGAGGACTGCTGTTACTATATGTACGGTAAGGTCACAGGCAATTTTTTACGCAGGGAAATTTCAGCTCCGCAGTTTATCAGTGCAGACGAAAATGTGCTTATACAGCCGATTTATCACCTTACAACAGGTCTTTCAGTCAATATGATTCGTGCAAATATCAAGCAGGCTGTCCAGCTTATGCTTGAAGAACCGTTTGAAACTCTGCCGCATGAAATCATGAACAGATATGACCTTTGCGGACTCAGCTATGCAATCTCAAACATACACTTCCCCGTCAGCAACGAGGCGGCAGAGGCGGCAAGAAACAGGCTTGCATTCGACGAACTGCTCACGCTCCAGCTTGGAATGTCAATGATGAAAACAAACAGCAGACATCATACGCTCTGTCAAATGGACTCATCAAAAAGTATAGACAGTTTTCTGGGCGGACTGCCTTTTGAAATGACTGACGCTCAAAAAAAAGCAATAGATGAAATAATATCGGACTTATGCCGCAATGTACCTATGAACCGTCTTTTACAGGGTGACGTTGGAAGCGGCAAAACTGCTGTTGCGGCGGCGGCGTGTTATTTTACCGTCCAGAACGGTATGCAGGCAGCTTTAATGGCTCCTACGGAAATACTTGCAAGTCAGCATTTTTCCACACTTTCAGAGTTTCTTGAACCGTTCGGGATAAAAGTCTGCCTGCTGACAGGCTCGCTTACTGCCAAAAGGAAACAAGCTGTCAAGGATAAGATTATAAGCGGCGAAATCAATGTTATTGTCGGAACTCATGCGATAATCCAAAAGGACACGCAGTACCACCGTCTTGGACTTGTCATAACCGATGAACAGCACCGATTTGGTGTTGCTCAAAGGGCGGCATTAGCTGAAAAAGGCGATTCTCCGCATAAACTGGTAATGTCCGCAACCCCGATACCGAGAACACTTGCACTTATTATTTACGGAGATTTGGATATTTCGGTAATAAATCAACTTCCCAAAGGACGTAAGCCTGTTTCAACGTATGCGGTTACAGGGAAAATGCGTCAAAGGGCATTCGGATTTGTCAAAAAGGCTGTTGACGAGGGACGTCAGGCTTATGTTGTATGTCCCATGATTGAGGACAGCGAAAGTGACCTGCTTGCAGTAAAATCCTATGCGGAAAGAGCGTCAAAGGAGTTTCTGAAAGGCTATTCTATTGGTCTGCTGCATGGAAAAATGAATGCCGCCGAAAAAGAAAAGGTAATGAGGTCTTTTAAAAACGGCGATATACAGGTGCTTATCTGCACTACTGTTGTAGAAGTCGGTGTGGACGTTCCTAATGCCGCAATTATGGTAATTGAAAATGCAGAGCGTTTCGGACTTTCACAGCTTCATCAGCTCAGGGGGCGTGTCGGACGAGGTGAATATGAAAGCTCCTGCATACTTATCACCGACAATACGGGTGAGGAGTGCCGTCACAGAATGAAAACAATGTGCAAAATATCAGACGGCTTTAAGATATCGGAGGAGGATCTGAAATTAAGAGGCCCCGGTGACTTCTTCGGCAGTAAGCAGCACGGACTTCCGCCGCTGAAAATTGCCGACATTGCGTGTAATTCCGAGCTGATGACTCAGGCACAGGAATGTGCAAGGGAGATTTTGAGTAAAGACCCTCATCTTAACGCACCTGAACACAGAGGTTTAAAAATGGATACAATCAGACTTTTCAGAAAAGAAATTATAGGATAACATTAATCAAAATCGGGTTTCCAAAGGGATAATATCCCTTTGGTCAGGTCAAGGGCTG
>DJPR01000041.1 GCA_002438605.1 Ruminococcus sp. UBA6407 | reverse complement strand
AAATAATAGCTGTTTTCTTCATCGGCAAGAATGCTGACTTTTGCGGCACTGTCAGCTTCAACACTATTTTCAGGAATTGACGCCGACATGCTTAGTGTCATAACAGATGATGCCGCAACAGCCATAAATGATTTGATAAACCTGTACATTTTTATACCCCTCCATACAATAAATTTGATGAATATATTATAACATCAGCTTATTTTAAAGTCAATAAAAAAATAAATTAAGGCAATACTGCACAAAGTCATCAGACATAATTTGTGAAGTATTGCCTTTATATCAATTCAATAAAATAACATGATACAAGATTACAGGAACAAATCACATAGTGTAAGGCAGACGACGAAAGAATACCGGCGTATGGTGAGGTGACTCCATACAGTACAGTATGTGATTTTAATTGTAGGATTGTGTTGCGGTATTGCCTTAAAGCGTAAGCTGATTGCTGTCGCCAAGTTCTTTGGCAGGCTTTCCTGAGGCAGGGATACTTTTAACTGTATATTTTTCGTAATCAGAAACCTGTTCGGCAGATATTGTAACAGCACTTTCAAGTACTGCGTTTTTCTTTAAATTCATAACCTGAATCCCCTGTGTATCTCTTGTAGCTTTAGGAAGTATCATGGCAGAATTAAATAGAATTGCATGTCCGCTTGAGCTTCTCAGCAGTATATTGCAGTCATCATTTATATATATGACCTTTATAAGAGGTGACTTTGAGGAATATGCATTTGCAAGCTTTTTACGGTTTGTTTTTGTTTCATATGCCTTTAGCGGAACTTTTGCTGCTTTTCCGTTTTCAAAGAAGAATATCAGATGCCCGCTGTAATCAGTTGTCGGAATCATTGCCAGGAGATTTTCACTTTCATCAAAGTTCAGCTTGGCAGGAATATAATCTCCCATAAGACTTGCTTTGGAATCATCAAATGCACTTGCTTTTGTTTTATACGCCTGACATTTATCGGAAAAGAAAATAAGCTCTGTTTTATTTGTGGACTCAAATGAATCGGCAATATAATCACCGTCTTTAAGCTTTTGTTCACCGCTCATTCTAAGTGACTGCGGAGTTATTTTCTTAAAGTATCCGCTTGCAGAAATAAAAAGATTGACTGCATAATCGGGAGTATCGTCCTCAGGAGTTTCATCATCAATATCAGATTGATAATAAAACATTGTTTTCCTTGGCTGACTGTAATTCTTTATAACATTTTTAAGTTCTTTGATAATTATATTTCTTATTTTCTTTCTGTCATTAAGTATTTCTTCCATTTCTGCAATATCATTTTTCAATGAATCGACATCTTCTATGCGGCGAAGTATATACTGTTTATTAATATTTCTTAGCTTTATTTCAGCTACATATTCAGCCTGAATTTCGTCAATGCCGAATCCGACCATGAGATTCGGAACAACGTCACTTTCAGCTTCGGTTTCACGAATAATTTTAATTGCCTTGTCTATGTCGAGAAGAATTTTTGCAAGTGCTTCAAGTAAATGAAGCTTTTCCTTTTTCTTGGTCAAATCATAAAATGTTCTGCGTTTTACACATTCTTCACGAAAAGCAGTCCATTCAGTAAGTATTTCTCTAACGCCCATAACCTTTGGCGTACCTGCTATAAGAATGTTGAAATTACACGAATAATTATCCTGAAGCGGTGTGAGTCTGAAAAGCTTTTGCATCAATTTTTCAGGGTCTGTACCCCTTTTAAGGTCGATAGCGATTTTAAGTCCATTTAAATCAGTTTCGTCACGAATGTATGAAATTTCACGAATTTTCCCCTGCTTAATAAGGTCAACAATTTTATCAATAACAGCCTCAACTGTTGTGCTGTATGGTATTTCAGTTACTTCGATACAATTTGCTGATTTATCATAATTATACTTTGAACGTACCTTTATACTGCCTCTGCCGGTTTCATATATTTTGCTGAGCTCAGATTCATCATAGTACATAAATCCGCCGCTTGGAAAATCCGGACCTTTTAATGTACTTAAAATATCGTGATTCGGATTTTTCATCAGAGCAATGCAGGTTTCACATATTTCTTCCAGATTAAAGGAACACACATTGCTTGCCATTGAAACAGCTATTCCAACATTTGAATTTACCAAAACAGACGGAAATGATGCAGGGAGCAGTGTTGGCTCCTGCATTGTATTATCATAGTTTGGAACAAAATCAACTGTTTCCTTATCTATATCTCTGAAAAGCTCATTGCATATAGGAGCAAGCTTTACTTCTGTATATCTTGCGGCAGCATAGTGCATATCTCTTGAATACGCCTTGCCGAAGTTACCCTTAGAATCTACATAGGGATGCAGCAAAGCCTCATTTCCTTTTGTAAGACGTACCATGGTTTCATATATTGCCTGATCTCCATGCGGATTCAGCTTCATTGTTGCGCCGACTACATTTGCAGACTTTGAACGCTCCTTATCTTCCTTCAGCAGTCCGTTTTTATACATTGTATAGAGCAGCTTTCTGTGTGACGGCTTAAAACCGTCAATTTCAGGCAGTGCTCTTGAGATAATAACACTCATAGCATACGGCATATAATTCTTTTTCAGTGTATCTGAAATCATTTCATTTACCACTATGCCTGAACCTTCTATATATGCGTTTTGATTTTCTTTTTTGGATTTTGGAGTTTCCTTTTTTCTTGCCATTTTCCTCTCCGTTCTCAGACCTGTATCAACAGAAAATTCATGCTACCCCGTTGATATTCTTAATAAACTTTTGTCAGCATAGTTAAGGCAGCACCATTAAAGGCTGTTATTTTTTGCCTTGTAAGGTGATGCCTTAAACAGTTTCTTATATATTATAGCCTGATATTAACTTTTTGTCAATTATAAAGATTGTAGTATTGTTGCACTAGAACTTGGTATCATGCTGTTTTATTGAATTATTATAAAAATGTCGATTCATCTTATGAATCGACATTTTCAAAGTTATTTAATTGGAAGTGTTTTAACTGCTCCGAGAACAAATTTTTGAATTGAAACAGCATCCTGTGCGTTAAGGCCATTATTGTTTCCATGAACATCTGCATTTAATGCACCCTGTGCTGATATAGCATATTTTTTATTATTAATAAGATAGCATTTAAGTAATACAGCGTCAGATATATCTACTAAACCGTCACAGTTCGTATCACCATAAACTATTTCAGCAGGTTTAGCTGTTGTTTCTTCAGCAGATGAATTTGAATAGAGATTTTCAGGAAGTTCATCAAGGGTAATGCAGTAATCACTGTTATAAATTTCACTCAATGTTTCAGGGTCCTGATAGCGTTCACTCATAAGATGATCGCCGTACCATGGGCAAAAATAGAGCCAGCCAGCATCCTCAACAATCATATTCTCTACAGTCGGAACAGTATCACATTCAGAAATTGCCAGCATTTTTCCGCCGTCAACCAAATTGTAAAGATAATTGAATATTCTTGAGATAGCACTTACGTTAGGTCCGCTTGAAAGACCGTCATCACGATTATTTTCAACATTATATTTGTCATAAGCTACAATATCAACATAGTCATCTCCAGGATACCATGTAGGAGAATTTGCGTAGTTATAGCTGTTAAATTCCCAGATAAGATTATGAAGTTCATACTTTTCTGTAAGGGTTGTGTAAAGAAGTTTCCAAAGCTCCTTATAAACCTCAGCACCTCTGTCGCCCCACCAGAACCACGCAGTACCGTCACCGTAATTTCCCTCGTTGCCCTGAGCTTCATGCAATGGACGGAAAATAATAGGTACTCCTGCCTCCTGACAAAGCAGAAGCTGTTCTGCTAGATCATCAACTGCCGCCATGAAGTATTCATATTCCTTAGTTCCCTCAACTACAGCTTTTGATGTATCAAATGTTCCGTTTGATGACTGATAATTTTTGTAGGTGCAGTCTTTCCAATCAACTTCATCTCCTAAAGTATAATTTTTAAAGTCTATTGGAACGTTAATATGCCAGCATACTGTTGCAATACCGCCTTTTTTGGTTACCCAGTCTATCAGACGTTCGGTAGTACCGTCCTCCCAGCCATAAAGCGGATTATAGTTCATCATATCAAAGCCTCTGATAGCAGGAAGCTTTCCTGTATTTTCAAGAAGCCAGTCAAATTCCTTTTCCATATTGCCGTCGCCGTTCATACCGCCGCCGTAAATCTCCTGCTGACCTGAAAGAATATGATTTCCGTAAACACTTTTAAGGTATTTCATAAGAGCTTTGGTTTCACTCGTAGCATTTGAATCAGTAAGAGTTGAAGTTGCTTTTGAATAGTCATTAGGCATTGCTTTTGTGATAGTAATTGTATCATAAGCTGCATAACCGTATTGAGGTGAAATTTCAATTTCATTTGTACCTTTGTTTAAACGGAACACACCCATGCTTATATCCGTCCACTTATCTGTGTACGGGAATTTTATCATATTTTTTTTGCCATTTACGGATATAGTCTGATCTCTTCCGCTTTTATCAAGAATTTGTGCATATCTTACATCTATTTGATACATTCCTTCTTCAGGAGCTTCAACCTCCAAAGTAATCGCTTTACTTGTAACATATGCAAAGCCCTCACCCGAATACCCGGGAAGTTGATTTTCATAAATAGATGTCCACAGTTCAGCACCGCTTAAATCCTCACATTCAGCCTTTATAAGCACCTCTCCGCCTTCAATTGCTGAAACACATGGAGCAGCAACTGCTAAATTTACGGCACTTATCGCAGCGGCTGTAATAAGTGAAAGAAATTTTTTAATCTTCATAATTAAACCCTCCTTAAAAATCAAGAAACCTTATATGTTTAATTATAATAAATTAATTGCCGATTGTCAATAAGTTATAAAATAAATTCATACTTTTTTAAGACATCGCCACATAAAAATTGTGCAGTACTGCCTTGATTGTCTAAAAATTTCATATATACATATATATATAAAACTGCCCGAATTAATCAAACAGCTTTTTGTTTAATTTAAGTTAAATAATCAATACTGAATTTACAGCTTGTTCATAAACAAAATCACTTTCAGATTTTTCAGACATAAAAATACTATTGCTCCCCAAATTAAATTCTTCAAGATTTAATCGGGGGAGCAATATAATACTTTTTACTTAGAACGCTGCTTAAAATCAAGATATTCCTCATAAGTTCCCTGACGGTCAATACAGCCCTCAGGTGTAATTTCAATTATTCTGTTTGCAACAGTTTGAAGAATTTCATGGTCATGAGAAGAAAGAAGTACAACACCTTTAAAATTCATAAGACCATTGTTTACAGCAGTAATGCTTTCAAGGTCGAGATGGTTTGTAGGACGGTCAAGAACAATTACATTTGAACCGTAAAGCATCATGCGTGAAAACATGCACCTCACCTTTTCACCGCCTGAAAGCACATTGACAGGCTTGTAAACATCATCACCTGAAAACAGCATACGTCCAAGAAAACCTCTGAGATATGTTTCAGTTTCGTCACTTTGAGAATATTGTCTTATCCATTCAAGAATTGAAAGCTGACAATCATTAAAATATTCAGAGTTATCAACAGGAAAGTACGAAACAGATGTTGAAACACCCCATTTGAATGTTCCCTCATCAGCCTTTTCTTCTTCCATGAGAATTTTAAAAAGCATTGTAATAGCCTGTTCACTTTCGCCGATAAACGCAACCTTATCTGTTCTTCCTAATGTAAAGCTTACATTATTAAGCAGCTTTACTCCGTCTACTGTTTTTGAAATTCCGTTTACCTGCAAAACTTCCTTGCCAAGCTCACGCTCTATGTCAAATCCGATAAACGGATAACGTCTGCTTGAAGCAGGCAGTTCCTCAACAGTAAGCTTTTCAATCAGCTTACGGCGTGAAGTTGCCTGATTTGATTTGGACTTGTTTGCAGAAAATCGCTCAATAAATGCTTTAAGCTCTTTAATTTTATCTTCATTTTTCTTATTCTGCTGTTTTATCATTCGCTGTATAAGCTGACTTGATTCATACCAGAATTCATAGTTGCCGACATACATTTTGATTTTGGTATAATCAATATCAACTATGTGTGTGCATACATTATTAAGAAAATGTCTGTCATGAGATACTACAATAACAGTTCCGAAATATTCAGATAAGAACTCCTCCAACCAACGAACAGCATCAATATCAAGGTGGTTTGTAGGCTCATCAAGAAGTATAATATCAGGATTTCCGAATAATGCCTGAGCAAGAAGAATTTTAACTTTTTCATTTCCCGAAAGCAAAGCCATACTGCTGTAGAGAATATCCTCAGACAGTCCAAGTCCCTGTATAAGCTTAGAAACGTCAGATTCCACTTCCCAGCCGTTAAGCTCAGCAAATTCCGCTTCGAGTTCGGAAGCCCTGATGCCGTCCTCCTCTGTAAAGTCCTCTTTGGCATAAAGAGCGTCCTTTTCCTGAATAATCTGATATAAACGTGCATTTCCCATTGTAACTGTATCAAGGACGTTATATTCATCATAAGCGAAGTGGTCTTGTTTAAGAACACTTAAACGAAGCTCCTTAGGAATAGATGCTTCTCCAGTGGTAGGTTCAAGCTCACCGCACAAAATTTTAAGAAATGTTGATTTTCCTGCACCATTTGCTCCTATAACACCGTAGCAGTTTCCATTTGTAAATTTAAGATTTACATTTTTAAAGAGTGTAGAACCGCCGAATTGCAAGCTGACATTAGATACTGTAATCATGTTACCTCCAAATTGTTTTAAGCAACACCGCATAAAGATTGTGCAGTGTTGCCTTTAATGCATTTATTATAACATAAATTTCTGATATTGTAAAGCAGCAAGATATTGTCTTATTGAAAGTGCAAAAACAGTACAGTTTATCCATTCTGCAAAATATCAAATAAAAAGCGTGACAAATTACATAAAATGGTGTATAATATAATTCATGGTATATCAGGACAATACTGCACAAATCACGTCAAAAGATTTTGTACGGTTATGCCTTAGAAATTAAAAAAGGAGATGTTTTTATGTCTAAAAAGCCATTTTATATAACAACAGCTATTGCATATGCATCAAAAAAGCCCCATATCGGCAATACTTATGAAGTAGTATTCACAGATGCTGTTGCAAGATTTAAAAGAATGCAGGGATATGATGTTTACTTCCTTACCGGTACTGATGAGCATGGACTTAAAATTGAAGAACTTGCCAAAGCAGAAGGTATTTCTCCTAAAGAACATGTCGATAAGGTTGTTGCCGAAATAAAGGAAATCTGTAAAATCATGAACATTTCATATGACGGCTTTATCAGAACAACAGACGAACAGCATGAAAAGATAGTTCAGAAAATATTTAAAAAGCTGTATGATAACGGAGATATTTACAAAAGCTCTTACGAGGGACTTTACTGCACTCCATGCGAAAGTTTCTGGACAGAATCACAGCTTGTTGACGGAAAATGCCCTGACTGCGGCAGAGATGTTGAAACTGCAAATGAAGAAGCATATTTCCTCAAGCTTTCAAAATATCAGAAATGGCTTGAAGAATATATCGAGGAGCATCCTGACTTCATTGTTCCTGAAAGCCGTAAAAAAGAAATGCTTAATAACTTTATTAAACCGGGGCTTCAGGATTTATGTGTTTCAAGAACAACCTTTACATGGAGTATTCCTGTAACATTTGATCCTAAGCATGTAATTTATGTTTGGATTGATGCACTTTCAAACTACATTACCGCTTTGGGATATGACCCCGACGGTTCTTCCGAACTTTTTGAGAAATACTGGCCTTGTGACTGTCATGTAATCGGCAAGGATATCATGAGATTTCATTCTATTTACTGGCCGATTATGCTCCATGCTCTTGGACTTGAAATTCCTAAAAAGCTTTTTGGACATAACTGGATTCTTTTCGGTGATGACAAAATGAGTAAATCAAAAGGAAATGTTATTTACGCAAATGATGTTGTTGATTCATTCGGTGTTGATGCCGCAAGATACTATCTGCTGAGCGAAATGCCTATTACTTCTGACGGCTCTATCACTTATGAATCTCTTATTGAACGTTATAATTCCGACCTTGCAAATACACTTGGTAACCTTGTAAACAGAACCGTTGCAATGTCCAAAAAATATTTTAATGGTGAAATTAAGCCTGCGTTATGTACTGACGCTGTTGATGATGAGCTTATTACAAAGACTCTTGAAACTCCTAAGCGTGTTTCTCAGCTTATGGACGAGTATCGCATGGCTGATACAATGGAAGCGATTATGAGTCTTGCAAGACGTGCAAATAAGTACATTGACGAAACTGCACCATGGGTTTTAAGCAAGGATGAAAGCAACTCCGAAAGACTTGGCACTGTTCTTTACAATCTGCTTGAAAGTATTCGTTTTATAGGTGTAATTCTTGCACCGTTTATGCCTGAAACATCTGCAAAAATACTTGATGAAATCGGTACAGACAAACGTGACTTTGAAAGTCTTGAAAAGTTCGGTGGACTTAGTGCAGGCGGCCATGTTGGAGAACCTGTTCCGCTTTTTGCAAGAATTGACGCTGAAAAAGAAATTGCAAAGCTTAGTGCGGCAGCGGCTGCTAATACTGCTGATGAAGAAAATGTACAGCAAATTGAACTTGCACCAGAAATCACAATAGACGATTTTGCAAAGGTTGAGCTTCGTGTAGGAAAAATAACTGCCTGCGAAAAAGTTAAAAAGTCAAACAAGCTCCTTTGCTTACAGGTTGATGACGGCATGGGCGGACGTCAGATTGTATCAGGTATTGCAAAATGGTATAAACCCGATGACCTTATCGGCAAAAAAATTCAGTTTGTTGCAAACCTTAAACCCGTAAAACTCTGCGGAGTTGAAAGCAATGGCATGATTTGTGCCGCCGAAACTACAGACGGTGATGTTAAGGTTATTTTCGTTGATGACAGTTTGCCAACAGGCTCAAAAATCAGATAAATTCTTAAACCGGCGGATAAATTTGGATTTACCCGCCGGAATATTATTAATGCAACACCTCAATATGTAATTTTTCATTGTCGGGTTATGCGACAATCTTTATGCGGTGTTGCCTTAAAAAATTCACTGAAAAAATCAAAAAAACATCTTGACAAAGTTTGTAAAAGCTTGTATAATATATTAGTATCCTTGCTCATAGTAGGATATGAGCGAAATCCAGAAGGAGGTGTATTTGAAATGGCAAAGGTATCTGCTAAATATGAGGTTATGGTTGTTTACAGCCTTAAAAACGGTGAGGAAGCACTCAAGGCTCTTCTCGAAAAATTCAAGGCTACAATCGAAAAGCACGCCGAAGCTTTAGAAATCAATGAGGACTGGGGCAAGCGTAAGCTCGCATACCCAATCAATGATGAAACAGAGGGTTACTATGTAATCTATACATTTGAATCAAAGCCGGATTATCCTGCTGAACTTTCAAGACGTTTCAACATTACAGACGGCGTTCTTCGTTCACTCGTAACTGTTTGCTAATGAATTTTCCAATGAATTAAGGAGTAGGTCAGATGAATAAAGTTATTCTTATGGGCAGACTTACCGCTGACCCTGAATTAAGGCAGACTACAAGCGGAATTGCTTCTTGTCGTTTTACTGTTGCTGTAAACAGAAGATTTGCAGATAAAAATACAGGAGAAAGACAGGCGGATTTTATTTCATGTACTGCTTGGCGTCAAACTGCTGAATTTGTATCACGTTATTTCAGAAAAGGAAGCATGATTTGCGTTGAAGGCACTCTTAGAACCGGCAGTTATGCGGATAGAAATCATCCTGATGTAACTCATTATACAACAGATGTTTTTGTTGATAATGTAGAATTTACAGGTTCAAAAGCTGAATCACAAGGCAGTTCATCTTATTCTGCACCACAAAATAATTATAATTATCAGACACCGGCTCAACAGGCTCCTGCTGCAGCTCAGCCTGCTAATAATAATGAGAATCTCTCATTTGGAGATCTCGGCGATTTTGAGGAAATTATCGGCGATGGTGACGTACCATTCTAAACTTTATATTTTATAAGGAGGTTGTGTCATGGAAAGAGAAAGAAATCCTCGTGCTGCAAAAAGACCACGCAAAAAGGTTTGCATGTTCTGTGCAGACAGAGTTGAAAAGATTGATTACAAGGATCTTGCTAAGCTCAGAAAGTGTATGACTGACAGAGCTAAGATTTTACCAAGACGTGTAACCGGTACTTGTGCTTATCACCAGCGTGAACTCACTGCTGCTATTAAGAGAGCAAGATATATCGCTTTACTTCCATATGTAAGCGAGTAATATAAAAATTAACAGGGAGGATTACCTCCCTGTTTTTGTTTTCTGCATAAAAAACGGCATCTTATTTTTATGCATCAAAGTCTTAGAAACTGATTTATTTTAAAGCTTTCAGCAGTTTCTTAATCGACTGTAGTTACTGCTTCACGACCGTTGTCCTTAAACAACAGTGAAATACACCAAACGGCTGAAATAGCAACTAAAATATAAAGCACTCTGCTTATTAATGCTCCTGCACCGCCAAACAGCCATGCAATAATATCAAGCTGGAAGATTCCTACCAAACCCCAGTTAATTCCACCAATTATAAGCAGAATAAGTGCAAGCTTGTCCCACATAGAGAACACCTCTTTCAGCACAAAAATTCAGGACAAAGCTTTAGGGCAGCACAACACAGAGCAGCTGATATAATGCGTTGACTCTGATTATTGTCTATAATTCACTTCAACAATGTCCTGATAATATTATTGCAGTACAAATAAAATATATTCCGCATAATTAAATAAAAAATATGGAAAAACTCTGTCAAATTATAAAAACATGACAGAGTTTTTTGTACATAGTATTGTACTGTAATTATTTGATTGGCATATTATTTAAGAATTCCTGTGCTTTGCTTATATCCTGCATAAGAACTTCATCATTTTGCTCATCTTCATCTGCATCTGATTTCAAATCACTTTCAGAATTTGAAGCATTTTCAGCATTGTTAATTGATTGTACTGACTGCATATTGTCAGGCTGGACTGCCTGTGGCTCAATTGACTGCATATTATTCTGCTGAACTGTCTGCGGCTCAATTGACTGCATATTATTCTGCTGAACATTCTGCGGCTCAATTGACTGCATATTATTCTGCTGAACTGCCTGCGGCTCAATCGGCTGCACGTTATTCTGCTGAACAGTTTGTGTCTTTTCTAATTTTACATTTGCATCAGCATTTTTATTTTCCTTCTTATCAGGAGTTTTTATCCCTTTAGCCTCTGCTTCAGCCGCCTCTTTCTCTGCTTTATCATCTTTAGTTTCAACATAAATTTCATCATCGGCAAGACTTCCGACAAACTTAAGCTGTTTTACAGGTATTCTTTTTAATGGAGAGTATGTAAATTTACCGCATGAAAATGAAGCATCTACAAGACCTCTTTTTTCACACAAAACTTTATCTCCGTCCTTTGCACGTTTACCGAATTGACAATAATCACATTTAGGTTGTATATTTTTATCAAAATATTTTCCGCCAAATTTAAAAAGTGAGCTTAAACCCATCTAAATCACCTCGTTTTATTCAATCTGTATTTATTATATCACTGTTTAAATAATTTGTCTAGTATTTTTATTGTTTATGAAAAATTTTTCATTATTATTTTGACTTAATGCAATACCGCACAAAGCAGGTCAAAAGACTTTGTAAGTTTATGACGTGCTTTGTGCGGTATTGCCTTAAAAATAATTAAAGTCCTATAGTAAGACTATGGTTTGCTTATATTAAAATATACAGATAGGAACTTCAAGTTTATATTTCAAGTTAGCAATGTATACAAAATATAAAAATTAATATTAATATATATCACAATTTTTTTGCAGGTTTTGTTATTCCCCTTGCTTTTTTCCATGTAAAATGATATACTCACATTGTGCATAAGTTTATCAATAAAAATGGAGGTATCATTATGAAAAAACAAATAATCGCATTTTCATTGGCATTGACATCATTATTTACATTCAATGCCGGTTCATACTTCTGTAATGATGTTTCAGCTTTGACCATAATTGCACAGATTAAAGATATTTCACTTGACAAAGATGTTATTAAAGTTGGAGAAACAACTCATATTAATGCAGAATGGGATACCGGTTCTACATTTCAAGCCACCTGTTTTACAAGCGATTCATCGATTGTAAAAGTTGTATCAGGTTCAGCTGATAATGGCTGGGACATTGAAGGTATAAGCGAGGGTGATGCAACAATAACTGTTAACAATAATTTGTATTCAAAATCAATTAATATTACAGTAGAAGCTGATTCTGAAAATTTTGACTGGCTTCCGAAAACAGTAGATGAATACGAAAAATTCATTGCAAAAAATGGCACTGTATCCACACATGGAAAATATCTGGTTTATTGTGATGAAATTAATTACAGTGCAGGTGTAAAAGTTATAATGGAACAGACAGGCTCTGCTGAAATCAAGGAAATTAAAAAATATTCAATCGATGAAACTGAAGAACCGATTCCACCCGGAAGTCCGAGCAATGCTGTTTATGTTTATGAGGCTGTTTCAGCAGGGAATGTCAGGATTACAATTTCACAGGGTATACCATGGCATTTAGAATTGTCAAAAGAAATAAAATCATCAGAAAATTATAAAGTTGATGAAAATCTGAATATAACCAAAGTTACAGAAAATAATTCTGTCAGCGGAGATATTAATGCAGATGGTTTATTTAATGTTGCAGATGTTGTCACCTTACAAAAATGGTTTCTCAATGTCTCTGATGTAAAACTTGCAGACTGGAAAGCTGCTGATTTATGTGAGGACAATATTCTCAATGTGTTTGACCTATGTGCGATAAAACAGAAATTAATTTCAGAAGAAACTTTAACGAAAAAGGTTTATGTTGAAAATACAGAAGAACTGAAAAATGCCCTTGAAAGTGCAAAAGCAGGGGATGAAATCATACTTGCCGAGGGTGAATATGTTTATAGTGGTGCTACGCCAAAGGGATATATGTTTACCGGTTCGGCGGATGGAACAGAAGAAAATCCAATTATCATTCGTTCTGATAATCCTGAAAAGCCTGCAATTATATCAGGTTCAACCACTTCATCAAAGATAGCCTTGACAATACTTGGAGATTGGTGGGAAATCAGAGATTTAAAAGTCACGAATGCACAGAAAGGTATTATGCTTGACAACTCTAACCATACAAAAATCACGAACTGTGAAGTCTATAATATTGGTTCTGAGGGCATTCATTTCAGAGATAACAGTTCCTATTGCCTTGCAGAAAGCTGTTATGTTCATGACACAGGTGTTGTTTCCCCCGGATATGGTGAGGCCGTTTATGTCGGCAGTGCAAAAAGTACTACAGGATACGGCTATGAATGTCATTATAATACCATAAGAAACTGCAAACTGGGTCCAAATGTTGCCGCTGAACATGTTGATATTAAAGAGTATACAATCGGGACAACTGTGGAAAACTGTACATTTGACGGAACAGGAATGAGCGGTGCAAATTCTGCAAAAAGCTTTATTAATATTAAAGGAAATGACTGTGTCATCATAAATAATGTTGGTTACAGAAATGGCTGTACGGCAATTCAGCGTGCGTTTGAACAAAATAATGTTGTAGAAAACTGGGGACAGAATGCCATGGTATATGGCAACAAGGTTTATATGGACACTGCAACGAATACTTTGGGTAAGAAAATGTACTTTTTGAATGCATGGAATTGTTCCGCTACTGTTTGGGATAATTTTATGGCTTACGATGGCGAACTTTTTTCTGTAGATAACGAAGATGATCATTGGTATTATTATAATTGCAATCTGCTTACCTATGGAAATAATTGAAAATATTTAAGGCAACACCACACAAAGCACATCATAAACTTACAAATTTTCCGTCATATTATTAGGATACCTCTAAAACCCATTCTGAGAAAAATATACCTGCGTTTCTGACGCAAAATCTTTGTGCGGTATTGCCTATAGTATAATTAATAAGTATAAAAAAGCACTCCCACAAAAAGCAAATTGTCGCCAAACGATTTACGTTTCATAATCAAATAAATACTAGAACATCTGAATGGCTTTGTGAGAATGCTGTTTATGTGCATAGATAAATTGCATAAAGCCCATAAGTGTATACTTATGGGCTTTATGCAATATTATTGGAGGCGCCACCCAGATTTGAACTGGGGATCAGGGTGTTGCAGACCCATGCCTTACCACTTGGCTATAGCGCCGTATTGGAGCGGATTACGAGGCTCGAACTCGCTACCTCCACCTTGGCAAGGTGGCGCTCTACCAGATGAGCTAAATCCGCAATGGCGACCTGAATGGGGCTCGAACCCACGACCTCTAGCGTGACAGGCTAGCGTTCTAACCAACTGAACTACCAGGCCAATGATGGTGGGAACTACAGGGCTCGAACCTGTGACCCTCTGCTTGTAAGGCAGATGCTCTCCCAGCTGAGCTAAGCTCCCATTCATCAGTCGAATTCAGGTTTGAACCTTTCAGGTAACCGTCCCTGACGACTTAATTATTATATCACAATGAATTTTATTTGTCAACCCCTTTTATAAATTTTTTTGAAAAAAATATTCAAGACAACACCGTACAAAGATTGTACGGCAGATCTTCCAACTGATTTTTCGTCAGATTTCATAGAAACTATGAAGGAATACTGGCATATTTCAAGGGATTACTGTGTGATATGACGGAAAATTAGTCATCAGATTTTGTACAAAGCTGTCAAATGGACTTTGTGAGGTTACCTCAATTTAATTTACAATTCATTATATGCTGCAAAAACAAAAATGATACCAAAAAAGTATGAGCAGTTTTTAACTGCCCATAGTTGTAATTCGCATGGGGAACACGATTTCATAACGTGTCCATAAGCCCAACGCCTACAAAAAACACGTCAATTTTCTGTTCCTTTGTGCCTTTCAAATGTTCGCCAACTTCAATACGGTCAACAAAATCAGATAAAACTTCGGGAGTAAGCTCTGTAATGCTGTCGTATTTTTCAATTGCTTCATACAATCTATTGATTTTCTGATATGCATCTTTTGCACTATTTTCCTGTAAAATCAGGTCTGCAATTTTTGCATTCAGTTCAGCCTTTTCTTCGGTGTATGTTTTTGATAAACTTCCGAAAATATCTGAATCAATTTCATTACGAACCTTTGCTTCAAACAAACCCTGTACATACTTATCAATCTCAGCAATTCGAGTTTGTGCAGCACCTATTTCTGATTGGATTTTGCTTCTGGATGCTGTTTCATCGGCATTCAGCCTTTTTCTTACTTTGGCTTTAAATGACCGAATATCACTTTTGGCTTCGTACCACATAAGTTTGATTTTCTGTAATACACATTGCTTTAGTGCATCTTCATCAATACGATGATATGTGCATTTTTTTTGCTGCTTTCTATAACCAGAACACTCATAACTTACAATCATGTTGCCACGAGCTTTATGCCTAAATACATGAAATCTGGATTTGCAATCTTTGCAGTATACATATCCAGTGAAAAGCGTATCTTTTGTTTTACTTCTCTTTTTTCTGCATCTTTTAGCATATCGGTTTTGTGCCTTTTCAAATATCACTCTGTCAATGATAGCTGGGTGAGTATCTAAAAAAACACGTTGCAGTTCCGGCGGATTTTTTATGATTTTCTTGCTTTTATAAGAAGGCTTATGTGTCTTGAAATTCACTGTGTCACCGCAATATTCACGATTTGTAATAATCACGGTTATAGTTGCACCTGTCCATTCATATGGCGTATCAGATTCTTTTTGATAAAGGTAGACAAACGGTCGCTGGATTTTTTCATCCCGAAGAATGTTTGCTATTCTTGACACACCATTTCCGCTTATATAAAGCTCATAAATTCGCCTAACAACAGAAGCAGCATACTCGTCTATTATCCATTTTTCTTTGTCTTCAGGTGATTTCATATACCCGTAGATTGCTCTGCTGCAAAGTCGTCTGCCAGAGTTGCCCTTTTGAGTAATCATCGCCCTCATTTTCTTGGAAATATCCTTTGCATACCATTCGTTGATAAGATTGCTGAACGGTATAAGGTCACTTAGTCCCTCTGCGGAATCCACATTATCGCTAATTGCCACAAATCGAACATTGTATTCCGGAAAAATAATCTCTGTATACTGTCCCACCATCAGATAATTTCTTCCCAAACGTGACATATCCTTAACGATAATTGTACCAATCAGACCATTCTCAACATCTGTCATCATTTTTTGAAATGCTGGTCTTTCAAAGTTCGTACCGGAATAGCCATCGTCTGTGTAAAACTGATGGTTTATAAAGCCATGTGTATTTGCATATTCTGCAAGAAGTTCTTTCTGATTGGCAATGCTATTGCTGTCATGCCCCGAATTGCCTTCATCATGAGAAAATCTCGCATATAATGCTGTGATTTTTCCTGTCTGTATCATCCCATAATACCTCTCATTCGTGATGCAGACAGACGGATATAACTGTTTATTTTATTATACCGTATATCCATAGAAAAATCAAGTAATTATACAGGGTAAAACGTTTCTCTTCTATTCAATTGTCAAGGTACTCATTCTCTAAAAACGAAAGATTTTTATACGCCAATTTTCGCAGACGATGAAGATTTCTGTTTAACTTTTCACGAGCAGTAGATTCGGCAATTCCATGCCGTTTTCCTAACTCTTTATGTGTGACTTTTTCACCAAGATAGTAGTCTTCAATCAACTCATAACCTTCTGGGTTTGATAGTCGATACTCATCCATTGCTATCCTAAGAGCTAAAAGCAGCTTGTGTCGATATATTATTTCAGTTTTCTCCAGCTGCTTTTGCTCCCACACATAGTAGTCTATCTCCCCCACATGGTAGTCTGCATATGACGATGACAAAATAACACTCATCCGCATATCGCCCCTTTGAACTATATGCAGACAGATTGTTTTTCTTTGCTGTATATCATTATAGCGTATTTTGCGAAAAAAACAAGTGCCACATTTTTTTCGGTTCGCTATATGAATTCAGAATGATTACCCTACTGCTTTAGAAATCTTTTCGTTAATACTTTTCATGTCTAGGTCTATTACTGCTTTTTCACCGATAAGAAGAATAACTGTTCTTCTATCAGTCAATTTTCTACCATGAATAAAGCGATGTCGGTCAGTTGCTTTTAATTCCATAAAAGCATTTGCATCTTCCATGTTGTCAAAACGCTCTACATTGTATTTCTTATCAAGCTTGTTATAGTAAACACCATAGATACAACCATAAAGCTTGAAATATGTTGCTGAACTCATCATAATAAACAACTCCCTTTAAATATAAAACTTGAACTTTCTTTCTTTTTATTTACCTGAAAACAAGTAAGAATAATCAAGACCTGTAACGTTTTTGATATAAACAAGGTCTGAAAAGTTGAAACCATAATTAAGAGAAGAATCCTTGTTTTCTTTTCCTGTAAGAATGAAATGAAGCTTGTTCTGGTCAATACCGGAAAGAGTAGACAGTTTTTCAGTTCCAAAACCTTTTTCTGAAAGATGGTATAATACAATCCTTGAAAGTTGAATTTGCATAGCCGTATCAATATCATTATCAGGGCAACCGTCCATAATGTCCAGAATTGTAAATAATACGCTGCTATTCATATCAGAAAGCATAGCCTTCGGCTCAAATTTCACTCCATGTTTATTCATAAGCCACCCAATAGAACAACCTACATATTTAGCAATAGCAAGTTTCTGTTCATCAGAAGTTCTCACAACTGCTTGTAGACTGTTAAATCTCTGAGGAACGGAACTGGATTCTTTTAAAACAGATTTCTTGCTACTAAGTCTTACAGATACATTTACATCAGAATCAAGCAAAAAATCTATTGATACATCAAAGTAATCTGCAATTTTCTTTAGTGTTTCTCCATTAGGGATAGTTCCCTTTTTCCAATTGTTTGCTGAACCCGATGATATTTCAAGTTCTTTCAATATTGCATGAGGTTTAATCCCTTTGATTTCTGATAAATACCGAAATTTCTCCCAAAACATAAATAAAAGTTCTCCTTATCTTGCAATGCTTTTGCGATACTCTTTATTCAATGCCGGAAATCATAAACTTAATGCTTTTATTAAAAATATCGCCAAGGGCAAGCAAGTCGGATAGATTAAAAGGATAGTTTCTAAGGCTATCCTTTTGTTTCTTGTCACAAAGAATAAAATCGGCTTTTTCGCCAAGAAATTCATCTGGAATCTGCTCACCAGAACGAATTTCTAAGTTATAAAGGATGATTCTACTAAGTTGCATTTGCATATTTGCAATAAGCGGATGGTCATTAACATTGTCAAATATTGCGATAAGATTATCCCAACCACGTTCGCTTATGTTTGCCACTCTTTTATACGGATTCTTTTCAACGACATTCTTATCATTTCCACAAAGAAAGAGGATACTGCAATTAGCGAATAACGCTATTTCATTTATATAATCATCCTTTATGGGTGTGCTGCTATTTAGCGAAATTGTCCTAGCCGAAGTTGCTTCATGTCCCCACAATTCTTGCATTACTGAAGCTCCTTCACCATTATCGTCATATTCTGTTCCAAGTAGAAAACCTACAGTACACTCAAGTTTCTGTGAAATTTTAATAAGCATTTCACGACTAGGATTTCCACCGTTTTTCCAGTTGGTTATGTTACTCTTACTTATTCCAAGTTCGGTTACAAGGCTGCTTGCTGAGTAGCCTTTTTCTTTGCATCTTGTTTTAAATGCTTCAAAATCCATAAATATCACTCCTTTCACTATATCAGAATCAAAAAATTATGATTCTTCTACAGGCTGTATCGGAAAGAAATGACTTTCCAGTTCCATAGCCATAGGCTCATCATTATTTTCTGAAACTGTCGATGAAGATGAACCGGACACAGGATACACCTCATTTACGTTGAAATCGGATGTTGCATACTGTGTCGGTGCGTTGTATAAAGCCGTTAAAATATATGACTTTCTGTTTTTTGGCACAGTATTCGTTTTACGCAAATTATCCATAGTAAAAAGCAAGTGCCAACGATTTAGCTTGTTTAACTGTTGCCGAACTGCATTAGCATCCATTTTGACTGAATTGACGTATATATTCTTTTTGACTTTCCACGCCCATGAAATTACAGACTTAATCTCTGTAAGTAAAGCATTGTCGTAGTCATCGTATTTTCGATTTTTTTCAAACATATCCATAAACAAATCAAAAATGCCAGCATTCCTTAACTTCTTTCGTACTTCTGTTTCTTCAGTTAATGCTGCATACGGCGAAGAAATGGTTTGTGCTTCATCATGGGAAGTTTCTCGTATTTCATTGCCGAGAACTCTTTTTTTCTTTTTTGTTGCATTAAATTCTATATCCACAGATTTGTATAATGCAGCAAGGTAGTAAGCTCTCTTGTCATTGATTCCTTTGCCATGCTTTTTCACATTTCTGATAACATATGCAACATGCTGAGAAGTCAACTTTGAAAACTTCTTTTTTAGACATTCGTGTTCAATTGTTTCACCATGAACTGAAATGCAATCTGTTGTTGCAATCCATTCAACGATGTCATCAATAAGACAGCTATCAAAATTGGTTTTGAGTTGTTCGGCATTTAGCTGTAACGATAAATTTTCTTTTTCTTTGATAATCTCTTCTTTTCGTTCTTGCTCTGAAAGAGCAGAAGAGAAAGAATCATCATCATAAAAAAAGTTATATGTTTTATTATTGGGTATAGAAAATGTACTACCCGTGTTTGAAAACTGGACTACCGTTTCAAAAAAATAATCCGATTTTTCTGAATCGGAATCAGCTGCCTTTCTCAAACTTTCAAGGTAGTTCAGGTCTGCTCTATAATGATTACAATCACCTGTTGTTCGTTCCACGATAATCAATTTTTTCTGCACCAACGTTTTGATGTATTTAGAAATAGTTGACCGAGAATTGATTCTCAGCCGATTCATAAAAGTCTTATAACTGCAAAAGCAATCCTTTCCGCTTTTCGTGAATCCATAAATCAGAGCATAAAAATGACGTATACCGTTTCGCAATCCAAGAAAAGTAGACATCCACTCATAGTCGGCTGAATAATTAGTTGTAAATTCCATTGTGTTCTCCTTCCTGTTTACTTTTTCTTAATTTGTTAATGTAATTATACAACCGATAAGCAAAAGAAACCAGTTGCAACATCTGAATCATTTGAGAACTTTTTAAATGTGATTTTGTCGAATATGAATTTTTGAGAAACAGATGGAACAACATGGCTATTTTTTCAAAAAACATCACTATAAATAAAGCAGCACAACCGCTTTTCTTCTTTATGATAAAATTTTCCCAATTCCCACAAGATAGAAATCAAGAAGTACACTCTTCTTTCCCAATTCATTTTCCTCTCTTATCTCAATTCTATCCACCAAACTATTCACAGCTGTTTCAGAGATTTCATTTAGAGATTCCAAGGAGAATTGATTTAATCTTCTACAAAACAAATCAGCACCTTTGATTTTTTCTTCTGCTGCACAAAGGACATGCTGACATTCTTCGTATTTCGATTTTAGTTGAATTGTTTCTTCGTCCATACTGAACATAATAGAATCAAAGAATTCGTCTGTAATGCGTTTTGAGAGTTTATCTGCGTATGCGGATTTTTTATAATCGCTTACTTCTCGAATTCGATTTTCGACTTTTTCACATTCGGAACGTGCTGCCATTAGTTCAGAGCTGCATTTTGCCCGAAGCAAATATCGTAGTTTTCTTAAAAATGTTTTTTTGTCGTTTTCGTATTCTTGTAGAATTTGATAAAGCAGCTTTTTCAATTCTTGCAGAATTGTTTTTTCCGGAATGTAGTGAGATGAACAAGTCTGATTTTTCTTCTTGCGGTAATTGTTGCAGACATACACGTTATAGATTCCGCCTTTTTGTTTTTTTCTCATTAAGTACATTTTGCATTTGCAGTCATAGCAAAATACTTTTCCATCCAAAATAGGTCTTTCTCTGTTACGAACATATTTTTTCTTTTGAGAAAGTTTTTCCTGTACCGCTTCATAATCTGCACGGCTAACAATTGCAGTTTGTGTATTCTGGTGAATCACCAATTCTGAATCTGGTTTGAATATCACCCGTTTATCTTTATATGATTTCCGTTCTGTTCGGAAATTTACTGTATCACCACAGTATTCCTGTTTAGATAGAATATCTGCAATAGTTCTCCCATTCCATGTATACGGGTCAGTCTGGGCAGAGCTTCCTTTTCTAATCTTACCACGATATGCACTAGGACAAAGTACTTTTTTATCATGCAGCATATCAGCAATTTCTGAAAATCCGTGTCCACTCAAATACATGGTGAAAATGAAACGCACTACTTCTGCTGCATCTTCATCTATAATCCAATGAGATTTATCTTGTGGGTCTGTGCGGTATCCGTATATCGGTCGTGTTGTTACATGTTTACCGCTTTCACCTTTAGCACGAATTGCAGCCCTTTGCTTTCTGGAAATGTCTTGTGCATATAACTCGTTGATAAGATTGAACAGCCCCATCATAATTCTATCGCCATTTTCAGAATTGAAATTTTCCCCGATAGAAATAAACTGAACATTGTAAGTTGCGAATTCATAATCTACATATCTTCCACAGTCTACATAGTTTCTGCCAAATCTGGAGAAGTCTTTTACAATCACTCTTTCAATTTTGCCTTTACGAATATCGTCCATCATTTCCTGAAAAGCTGGGCGATTGAAGTTAACTCCAGTATATCCGTCATCTGCATAAAACTGCGTATTGTAGTAACCGTGTTCTTCGGCATATTTCTCAAGCATAAATTTCTGGTGGATGATACTGTTGCTAACAGCGTCCTCTAAATCATCTTTAGACAGTCTTGCATATAGGGCTGTCTTTTTTCTTTCTGCCAGCATATTTTCCTCCTGACAATCTCACATAAGACATCCACAGAGGAAAAGCAATACAGTAACGGTTCTTGTCTTTCAATATCGGATAACAGCAGCAATGACTGACGACATCAGAATAAAAATCTGTTCTCTCCCTCCTATCATTCTGAGATTCAAGCAGCCGGAATTGCAACGCTTTTTATCTGACATAAGTCTTTCTTTTTTACGCCATGTGCTGATGTGATTGAAAGCTTTTTGTACATTCGAGCGATTCTTATCCTTACTATATTATATCACATTGATAGATGTAAATAATTTGTAAACAATGGAGCAAAAAGCACGTGGAAATGCCTTTTTTCTATCTTATAAGTAGAGGGGTATTTTTTACGGCATATGTAATCTACGAATTTCATGCTTTGCATGAAAAGTGAGCCATGCAGGAGCATGGCGAATATTTCGACAAACCGCAAAGGCGGTTTTCTAAAATAGCAAGCATCGACATTTGTGGCACAAATGTCACCGTCCGGCTAATGCCAGACTATGCTTGTTAGGGGTAAAACCCCTAAGACCCCGAATTTGCCTTCGGCAAAAGTATGTGCTAAAGCACAGGAAGATAGAAAACAGCTTGCTCAATGTAAGAAAATAATTATTTCATTTTTGTTAATGAAACAAGAGAGGATTAGATTTTATGTCAAACAACAGAGAGTATGTTTTGAGATTTCGAGCTAATGAAAAAGAACAAAAAATCATTTTGAATAAATGCACTCAATGTAACTGCAATATGAGTTCTTATCTTCGTCATATGGCTCTTAACGGAAATATAATTGTGTATCCCGAAGAGGAATGGCGAGCAATACGCCGTGCTGTTAGTAGTGTTGCAAACAACATCAATCAAATAACAGTTCGCTATCATTACAGCAAACAACTGTATCAAGACGACATTAAAGATTTGAAAAATGGAGTGGATGAAATCAACCAACAGTTATGCAGTTTGATTATCAAACTGTCACAGATTAAGTGAAGGGGCATGACCATATGAAAGATGATAAGAGAGAAATCCTATATCGCTTTAGAGCAAATAAGGCTGAAAGCTCTATGATAGAAGCACGATATATTCAATCAAGCTGTTCGTCTATCAGCGAATTTTTCCGACAGATTGTCATCAATGATATGATAGTTCAGAACAGTGAGGAAGAATTAAAAAATCTAAATCTCCTCTTAAAAAGCATAGCTCAGAGTGTGGACAAGTTATCCGAAGAATCATGTACACATTCCGCAAAGATACAAGAGGTTAAAAGAGAGGTAGATGCTGCATGGCAACAACTTCAGTCCATTCAATTTACGTTACGCAAGCTCAAGCATTAGAGTATATTGTCAATCCTGAAAAAACAGAAGACGGTACATTGGTTCAAAATTTTGCTTGTTCTAACGACCCTGTTATTGCAGCAGAAATGTTTGATGCCGTTAGAAATGAGAAAGGAACAGGACGTGGCATAATCCTTGCAAGACACATTCATCAAAATTTTGCACCCGGTGAAACTACACCAGAAGAAGCAATGCAAATTGGTTTAGAGCTGTGTCAAAAGCTTTTTGGAAATGAGTATCAGTTTGTGATTGCAACACATACGGATAAGCAGCATATCCATAATCACATCATAGTAAACAATGTAAATCTTGAAAACGGGAGAACATTGAATTATCTTGCAGACCGAGGAAAGCAAAACTTGCTTTACCAAAAAATCAGAGATACAAGCGATATGCTTTGCCGAGAACATCAACTTTCTGTCGTAGAAAATCCTGAGTTAGGAAAAAAACAAAGATGGTATGAATGGTCACAAGAGAAACAAGGTCTTTCATGGAAATCTAAACTTCGCTACGAATTGGATTGCCTAATAATGCGAAGTGAGAGCTTTGAAGATTTTCTTGACAAATGTAGAGCTAATAACATCGAGGTTGACTACAATCCAAATCGGAAAATAGATTTAAAGTTTCGTATGCCAGAACAGCAAAAATTTGCAAGAGCAAAAACGCTTGGTTGGTATTATGAAACCCCTCAAATAAAGAAAAGAATTGAAAACTACTTACGACATAAAGAGTTATCACTTGCCTATCAACCACGCACCAAAATTATTGATACAAGTGCAGAACTATTTCAAGAAGCAAAGGGGCTTGAACGATGGGCAGATATACGGAATATGCAAGAAGCATCTCGTGTAATAGACATATTAACGCAATATCAGATTGAAAGTACAAAAGAAGTTAAGCCGGCTGCAATTTCTGCTTCAATGCATCGAGCTAAATTAGTCGAAGAATTGAATCACTTACAAAAAGACATTGCTTCTATATCAGAAACTATCGAAGCCTTGCGAGTGTTCCAAAAGTATAGACCTATCATGCAGCAAATGAAGAATTTGCCTGATAGAAAGAAGAAAAGTTTTGCAGAAAAATTCTCAAATGAATTAGAAAAATATCGTGAAGCTGGAACAAAACTAAAAGCTGCTTATCCAGATGGAAAAGTTCCGAGCGAAGAAAATCTCATCAAAAAGAGAAATGAAATGATACAGCAACGTGACAAATCCAATTCCGAATATAAAGCAGTAAATTCAGAATTGAAGGATATTGATTATGCACGACAAGCGATAGATGATTATCTAAAAACGCAGGATGTTAGTCAGGAACAAAAAAGGAAGAAGGGTGATTTGGAATGATGCTGGCAGAAAAAGAAAAAAGCACAGGCGGTTTGCTTGTGCTTTGTATCGGTATCTGATTTTATTCATTTTCTTCTTTTTGCGATAGAATCAATTGCTCATATTGCTCTATGGCTTGATTGATAAAGGTGTTTAAACTTATTCCCATACTTTTAGAGATTTCTTGTAGATAAGCTTTTTTGCCTTTAGGGACATAAAGTGAGAATCTATCATAAATGTTGTTGTTATTCTCCATTGTTTTGCGATACACTTCAGAACGTTTTTCGTCCGACATATCATTCCTTTTTTGCTTTTTCTGCTGTTGGAAATGTTCCGCAGAACAATCTTCGCAAAAAATCTGATTTCCCGATTTTTTCAAAAACGATTTTTTACAATTCGGACAGATTGCTTGGCTGCCAACAGCCACAACTAAATCCGGAGTATTTTCACGCTTTTGCTGATAAGCTGAATTACGCTCTACTTGCTTTTTTTTGCGGCATTCCGGACAATATTTTTGAACGTTAGAAGTGCGTTCGCATTCCTTGCCACATTTCTGGCATATCATCGTTGGCATTTTAGTTTCCTTTCTTGTAGAGTTTGACTTTATTTTATTGTATCATATCCCCTATGCTTTGTCAAACTCATAAAAATGAATCATTTGTAAATATCGAACTTTATATTTAACAAACTGTAAAACGCAAAGATTATATCTTGACAATAGCGTTAGTTTATGATATAATCATAGAAGAATCAAAAAGAATAATAAGAATTCGAGCAAAAAAAAAGCAAATTTGCAATGGAATGTTACATTAGATTATATGGTGGTATACGCAGGCAGAGTGACAGCAAGGAAATTTCATTGCTGGTAATGCGGATGGGTAAACGGTCACAATCCCCGATAACCCACAAGCAAATAGAAACGAAAGAGGTGGCGAAGTATGAAGTTTTATGCTGTGACAAACTGTGTTAGTAATTATACAACTCCCACAGTTACAGACACTTGTGATGCAAAGCAAAAACCATTAAATACAATTCTTTCTAATGGGGAGAAAGATATACGGCGTATCTGGTTTGATACGTTGGAAGAAGCTCAAGCATATTGTGATATATTTTCTTCTGTTCAGAAAGACATGAGTATTTCTCAGAATGAATAAAACAAAGGAGATGAAGTCATGAGTGAAAATGCTCAAAATCTTTTGATTCTTCTAGCTGTCGGTATTCCGACAGCATACATTTATTTGAGAAGACGACAGAATAGAATCAGACAAGAGATGTTGGAACAACGGCAACGTTCTAAGCTGCAATCCTCTCAATCCGGTGATGCAGATTCAATACCGGAAGAAGCCGAGGTCATCCTTGGTGAACTAACTGAGTTGCGGTTGAAGCAAGCAGAAACGCTTGCACAGATTGAAGACATTCAAAATGGTAGAAACGTAGAAGTCAATGTTTGCAGAGAATATGGTCAATCAACCACCTTATCTCAAGAGAGCATTTTACAGGCTTTACAGGTAGAGGACAAAACGCTCTCTCAGCAAATCCGAAGAAAAAGCCTTGAATTCGCTGAAATCGTAAAACAGTAAGGACAAAACGGTAGACAGAACGGTAGACAAATCGAGGGACAAAACCGTGGGGAAGGGGTTGACGAGAGGGGTTCGGGGAAGTGGACAAAACGTGGTAGACAAAACGCAAGAGGAGGGATAGAATGCGTAAATACTGTGATATTTGTGGTATCGAAATTGCTGATACGGATTACGATAGTTGGTATCGTTTTATTAGCGTAAAGTACTGCGATGAATGCCGTATAGACGTTCGCAAAGAGCAGAAAAAAAACAGCAAGAAAAAACAGCAAGTGAAAAAACGAGCTGAAAATGCGGTATCACGAGAAGAACAACGTTTAAGTGACGCTGAATATGTTGCCCAGTGCAAAACCGAAGCTAATCGTATTAAAGAACAATGTTCCCAAATTCGAGAAGTTCCTTCCATGGAACGGGAACTGAAAAGACAGCTCCGGCAAGCTCAAAGGCAGATTCAGGAACTCGAAAATGAACGTAGACAATCCGCAGCGGATTATATCAATCTAATGCGGAGAGTACAAGAGCTTGAAAACTCAAAATGAAATAACAGGAGGAAAAGAAAATGGGAAAAATTATTACAATCAGTAACCAAAAGGGTGGCGTAGGAAAAACTACAACAACGTTTAATCTAGCTGCTGCTCTTTCCAGAAGAGGAAAGAAAGTGCTGTTAGTAGACCTTGACCCACAGGCAAATCTGAGTGAATATCTGGGGTATCAAAAGGATAATAAACCTACCATGACGGAACTGATTTCGGAAGTTTCTACAAAGTCCATGATTCACATTGCTGCTGTGAGAATGGCGATTCGCAAACATGATATGTACGAGTTGGATTACATTCCTGCCGACATCAATTTAGCAAATGCCGAGATGTTGATGATTAACGCCCTTGCGAGAGAGAGTATTTTAAAACGCATTTTGTCCGAAATCTCAGATGACTATGATTACATTTTAATTGATTGCTTGCCCTCTTTGGGAGTATTGCTTATCAATGCAATGACCGCAGCTGATGAAATGCTGATTCCGGTACAGACGCAAAAATTTAGTATGGATGGGCTTGATAGTTTGATTCAATTGTTTAAGCAGATTCAGGCAACTATCAACCCGACAATACAGCTTTCTGGAATACTTCCGACTATGATGGACTATACAACAGTAAGCAGAGCAGCATATCAGAACTTGATGAATAAGTATGGTAGTATCCTTTTCAAGACATACATACATCGCTCTGTGGAAGCTGCTAAAGCCGTAGAGGTAGGGTGTATGATTCCAGCCACAAGCAAGCTTGGAATGGAATATTCAGCTCTTGCAGAGGAGGTGTTGCAGCATGATGTTCAACGGTAAACTTACCGTTACGCACCACCATCGAGCAACGGTACAAGAAATCTCCGTAGAAATGAATGGCTTTTCCTTTCTTTGCTTGTTTGGCAGACATATAAACGGAGCGTACATTTCTATTGTATCGTTGGGGGTAAGTGCAGAACTTTCCCCCAGCGAAAATGGCGTTGGTTACAACTCTGACCGCATTTTTCATGCTTTACAGTTTGCTGATTACAGCCGAAGAGGTATGATAAATGGTTGGGAACGTGACTTTGCAAATGCATTGTCCAGAACAATCACCCCAATGTTATCAGCCAAAGCACAAAGAAGAAAAGGTTAAAGGTAAAAAGGGATTATGGTGTTACAGTTTACAATTGCTCTACTTGTCGGTACTTTACTTGCAGATTGGGTATGCTATATTTTTGGTCGCAGCGGAAAAGGGTTATTTCATTTTCCAAGAGCCGTTCACGTTGCAGAAACCTGCCTACTCATTGTAAGTTTGCTATTGATAGATGTTTATTGTGGTTGGCTACTAACAGCCTTGTTTATCAAGAAATGAAAGGAATATCATGAACATTATCATTTTAACTGGACGTTTAGCGGTAACGCCCGAACTAAAAGAAACCGCAAATGGAAAGATTTTTTGTAGATTCAGAATTGCTGTAGACCGTCACAAGAAATCTGATGGAACAGCAACAACTGACTTTTTTACATGTGTCGCATGGGGAAAAGTTGCAGAAATTCTTGAAAAATGGTTGAATAAAGGCGATGCTTTAGAAATCATCGGGCGAATTGAAAATGCAAACTATGAGCTTGATGAAAAGAAGCATTATTGTGACCAAATCCATGTCCGAGAAATTCATTTTTTACCCTCTGGAAAGTCAGAATTGAAAGAAAAAGCTAGTGATGAAGATTTTGCTGCTTTTGAAGATTTGTTAGACGACCCAGATGTATCGTTTTAATGATAGGAGATGGCATCATGAGTGATTTGATAAGAATGCGTCTTTATTGGCGTAACCAGTGTTGGAAAGAACATTCTGTATTGTATGATGTTACAGTAACTGTTTTGAAAGAATGGATTCCAATGCAGGAAGATTCAGAACAACTTTGGTGGTTGTACAATCGGTATTACGTTTTTGGTCAAAGTATAAACTATTGTACAAAAGGAATACGCCACTATTTTCCGCAAACGTGCGAAAATGTTACGGAAAAAGAGGTACGTAACAAACTGGAAAAGCTAAACGAATGCTATACTTATTTAGTAACTTTGGGACAGCCTGTCCAGAATAGGAGATACAGAAATGGCAGCAGCTTTTGACTTAGGAATGATGCTGAATACAGCACCATCAGCGAACATGGTACAGCAAATTGCATGCGATTTACTTACACCATATCATAATCATATGTTTGCTCTCTATGATGGAGAAAGACTGGAAGACATGGTGGAAAGTATCCGCAAAAACGGAGTGCTTACACCTTTGATTGTACAACCTTTAAGTGGTGGAAAGTACGAAATTTTAATCGGTCATAACCGTTGGAATGCCTCTAAAGCAGCAGGGCTTGCAACTGTTCCGGCTATTGTAAAACAGGGATTGACAGCTGATGAAGCTGAGATGTATGTAATAGAATCAAATATCATGCAACGTGGTTTTGACAATCTTAGAATCAGTGAACAAGCAGCGGTTGTAGCACAACGTCACGAAGCAATGTTCTCTCAAGGAAAAAGAAACGACATTATCCGTGAATTGAAACTACTTGAAAACCCAAATCTTGAATCTGAATTGACAGAAACCCCATCTCAAACGACCAGAGATAAGGTCGGTTCTGAATATGGATTAAGTGGAAAAACGGTATCAAGATTGATACGCATAAATCGCTTGATTGATGAGCTAAAAGAGCAAATCGACAACGAGAATATCGCTTTTCTTGCCGGAGTGCAGTTGTCTTATCTGTCAGATGACACACAGGAAACGGTTGCATTACTTGCAGAACAGTACAAAATCAGCATTAAGAAAGCAGAAGAACTACGGAAAAATGCAAGTGATGGAAGCCTATCCGATAAAGAAGTAGAACAGATTCTGTCTGGAAAAACTGATGAACCACAACAACCAAAACCAAAATCTGTGAAAATCAGTCAGGCTTCTTATTCGAGATACTTTAGTAAAAAGGCAACAAGCGAGGAAGTATCAGAAATTATTGAAAAGGCATTGGAAATGTACTTTATGAATCAGGACGATGATACGGATAAGAGCAAAGTTATTGCAACTTTTCCTGATTTTGATAAGGAGCAAGCACGATGAATCAAATGAAGTTATTGGTTTTTCAAGCAGCAGCAAAAGAGCATATAATATATGTCAGAATGCTCAATGATAATGCTGATGAAAGTGCTGTTACGATTCAGCATAACCGTTATCTGGCAATATACAATATCATTCACTGTGGTTTTATGGAAGACGAATACAAGAGCTGGTACAAGAAGGTGTTATCTAAATGAACAAATCAAAACTACTAGGAAGTAGCTTTGGAAAAGACCTTATGAAAACCGTAAAGCAGATACATTTGTATCAATGCTATCTTGATAATCTAAGTGATTCACCGGAAGAGTATGAGTACAGGTGTTATCTAAAAAGACAGCTAAAGTATAAGTTTGAAGCATTAGAAGCAATGACTAATGCAATCGCTTTCTTTGCCAGAATCAAATATAAGTATGTAAAAACGCCTAAAGCCTTTGGATTGTATTCTAAGGATAAAAAGGATTGGCTTATTATCATAGGAAGAATATAGGGGGACTTGTTAAGATGCATTCATGTAAAAAATGCTTGCACTGCGAATGTCGTAAATCTAATAAAAGCGGTCAAAATTTTTATTACTGTGGACACCCTGACCAGAAGTACATACAGGGGTATTTTAAGTGTCATGACTTAGAAGCAAAATTGACCGGATTTATTGGCATTGTAAAAAGAGAAATTTCTCCTGATTGGTGTCCGTTTCGTAAGAGAGGAGCAGCAATTGTCGTTAAATAGAAATCAACTGAAATATCTTGTAATTGTAGCAATGGTTATTGACCACATTGCAGCTACCTTCCTTTCTAATGATTCTGCTATAACAGTTATAATGCGGATGATAGGGCGATTGACAGCCCCTACAATGGCTTTTTTCATTGTAGAAGGATATTTTCATACAAAAAACAAAAAGAAATATGCTCTTCGTTTATTTATATTTTCGCTAATTTCATGGCTGCCGTATTCATATTTTGAATACGGCAAAGCCACTTTCCATTTCAGTGTGATTTTTACACTTTTCCTAGGATTGATGATTGTATGGCTGCTTGATTCAAAAATCAATTCTGGATATAAGATTTTTGGCATAGTTCTTATATTGTTTTTTTCCTTTCTTGCTGACTGGATGATATTCATTCCCTTATGGTGCATATCATTTTTGGCTTTAGAAAGAAACAAGAAAGCAATCGGATACGGATTATATCTAGCGACTGCTATTTTATACTCGTATCTTGTTATAAAAGGTTCTCCAGCATGGAAAGGCATTTGGGCAATCGGAGTATTTTTTGTTCTTCCAATGATAAAGCTGTTTTATCATGGAGAATCAGGCAGTAAAAAAGCATTTCACAAGTGGTTTTTTTACGCATTTTACCCAGTACATTTGTTATTGCTTCTAGGAGTAAGATGTGTAATTGACTTATAAAGCATTTTATGATAAAATAATGGAGGACAAGTTATGAAAAAAGCAGTCATTTCAATGGGTATGGTTCTTGGCATTGCAGCAGGAATGGCTACAATGCCGATTGGTGTTTATGCGGATGAACAAGTCAATAAGGATTACATTGCCGACTTGATTTGGGAAGAATGGTGGTTTGGTACACCAGAAGACGGCACACAATTTCCTGAAGCATCATATGAACATCATTTGATTGAATCATGGCTTGATGAAAATTTTGATGAGTATAAGGACGATGTTCCGTACGCTATATATGCGTATCGAGAATACTATAAAGACCTTGTTTCTAATTGGGCGTTTGAAGATGATGATAATGGGAATTACTATATTACAGATTTAGACGGAAACATTCTGTACCATTTTAATTTTGTCAACGGCAAATGGAATATGGCTGATGAAAATGGAAACGTAGTAGACAGTTTTATGCCGTTTAACACAGTAGAGTGGGAAAAGGAACAAGAAGCCAAAGAAGAAGCGAATCCGTCCGATTCTAATTCTGAGGAAGAAAGTAAAGATTCATCAACTTCACAACAGCATAAACAAAATAACAATCGCAGCAATAACACCGGAAATTCTGTACATAGAGTTCTTGGAAAAACCACACAACAACCAGCAACCGAAGCTGCAGCTGCTACGGATGAAGTCACAGAAGATGAACAAACAACTGTAAAGTCGTCTACAAAAAGAGGTTTGCTTTGTGGTACGCTTCTTGCAGCAGTTACAATAATAATAATTTTTGTTGTAATGCACAAGAAAAATTATAAGAAAGGGAATGAGCATGATACTAAAAAGTGAAAAAAGGTTCTACGATGACAAAGAAAAGAAGTACAAACAGCCTTTATGCGAATTTGATACAGAGAATCTCATTGTTACAGATACAGATTCTAGCACAGGAGCATCCACACAGAACAGCTTTGTTAGCGTTTATATTCGGCGTTATATTCCATATATGCTGGAGCGGAATCCTGACAAGCTTCAGGAACTTGTCAATCAAGGCGAAATTTATTCGTATTTGCTGAAATTAGAAACGAGAGCAAAGGATGCAGAGTTTGACCAGATTGAGAAGTGGTTAGCGAGTGATAAGGAATACCTGCTTGCAGTAAAGAATGATGATTTTATGAAACGCACTCAACTGTACAATGCTTTTCAAGAGCAAGCAAGAGAACTGATTTTAGATAGTATAATTTTTGTGTAAGGGAGCAACAATATGTCGATACTTTTATTGCCGTTCAAAATAGTTTTTCTAATAATCGCTTTTATATTAAAAGGTATCCTATACCTACTTGCATTTATTCTAAACTTTATTTCTGAGGTCTTGGTTGCTTTGCAATACATACTCGGAAGTATCTTTGTGCTGATTGCTATTGGAGGGACTGTTGTACTTGTTAAGAGCATTCAAAATGGTTCTCTTACAGGTTTGCAGGGGGGCGTTTTAATAGGCGTTTTGTGGCTAATTTCTATGGCATTCAGTTTGATGTTCTATTTAAGTAGTGCAGCAGCAGACTTGTTTGAAAGTATCGGTGATTGGTTAGGCGATACAGCTCTTGGCTTTTTCTACTAAGATTCTATTGTATTAAATAAAAAAGCGATAGACTGCGTAACACAGTTTATCGCTTTTTTCTATATTCAAAGAGCAAATTCTTAATCAAGACTTTGCTGGTCTTTTTTCTTCTTTATTTGGTGCGGTTTCTGTTGTTCTCGTTTTTTCTGGGCGAGTGCATTTTCCTGAAGTTGCGAAACAGATATGTATGGTTGTGTCTGTGGCTTGTCTATTTTAGTGGAATCCACAGATGTTTTTACAAGTTCTTTTTCTGTTTTTTTGGTTTCATGAGAAACCAAAGTGTTTTCACCTGAATTTATATGAGTTTCACTTTTAAAAGCGGATTTTATCTTTTCGATTGCAGAAGAAAAGATTTGTTTTACTTCTTTTAAAAAAATTTCCAAGGTCATTTTGGGCGTATTTTGATTTAATGCTAACGCTCCATCATAACCCATATCAAATGAAATCTTTTGAAAATTAACAGTTGTAACTTTACCCCGACCTGTTACTTGTTCTTGCTCTTTTTGGTCAAGTTGTTTTTGATAAGCTGAATGAATGAAGAGTGATTTTTCATTCTTTTTTTCTTGTAGAATAGTATATGATGCTTCTTGACCAGTTGTTAAATCTACACCATCAGGAAACGCAGAGAATATATTTAATTTTATCGGTTCTGTTTTTCCTTTATCCCTGTTAGTTTGATAAGCAAATAAATAGATATTTTCGTTTTTATTCTTTGTTGGGATAACAAGTAAAAAATCAGCCTGTATAGTTACCTTTCTATGCTTTCCATTAGGCATTTTAATCCTACACTTTTTCAAATCCCATTTGAATATTTTCCCTTTATATGCATTATCAAGAATATCCTCAAAATTGGATAGAGCTTTAATTCTTTCGGAAATAGTATACCCAGAGTTTGTTTGATGATTATATGAACCGGGAACAGCGGTATTTATATGTTTACTTGCTGCAATATCCTGAAAGGATAATTTAGCAGATAGTATTCTCTTAAATACAGCTGCTTTCTGAGTGGAGTTATGAGTTTCAAGAAACGGAATATCAGTTAAATGGTCAAGCCCAAAAATATGCGTAAACTCTGAAACATTTATAGATGGAATAATGAAAGTTGTTTTTTTCTTTCTATTTCCAACCGTTAATTCGTAATTTTGGTTAGCTGCACTTTTAAAGTTTTTTGCAGCATCTTGTAGTACATCCAATTCAAATCCAACCCTCTCGCTGACACTAAAAAAGCCTTGTGCTTTAAACACAAGGCTTATTAGTCACATTTTTTTTTCGACCATTAGTCTATTCGAGTCAAGGCTGATATGCAACCTTCAGATAAGCTCTGTGACATACTCACTCGAATAAATATGCACTTCATCACTTGACAATCTGCTACGACTATTAAGTTTCGTCAGATTGCTCGACAGTTCTCACTGTCTGCTCAACAGATACTCTGTTGCTACTATTATTATATCCGATTTCGATGAGAATGTCAAGGGGTTATCAAAAAAAATTTGAAAAGAAAGATAAATGGTTGGCTTCCAACAAGCACCACTTACAGCCCTCATGCTAGAAAAACCGCTCTGATTATTCAGGGCGGTTTTTGTTGGTTTGGAATAATCATATTCCAAACCATGTTATGTAAAAAAGGCTGATTTTTATAGTCGCTCTGGACGACCAACTTTATGCAAAGAACATTCGCTCTATGCACAGTGCGTACTATACTTTCAAGCAGCGGTGAACCTCAGAGTTTCGGATATACGCCATTATTTCTAATGTGTCCCTTAAGTGTCAGCCACACTAAGAAAAGCTACGAGTAACTTTTCTCACTATTATTATAACCGATTTTGCTTGAAATATCAAGACCTTTCAATGCTTTTTATACAACAAAAATACGTTGCCATAAGGCAACGTATTTTTACTCACATTTTCTTTTAGCAAATGCCTAGCCAAGTTGAGAAATGCCTAGCCAAGTTGAGGTTTCACTGTGCAACCCCTCCTGCAAGCTCCATCAAGCAACGCTCTTGGCACGCTCCTTGATTTCATCACTTCACAAAATTGCTACGACTATTAAGTTTACGTCAATTTTGACCGAAAACTAGTGCTTTCTAACAACACTCTGTTGCTTTTTACATTATACTTTATTTTTCTGTAATCGTCAAGAGCTTTTTATTTCAATCTAAATTCTGCTCTTTCTTTTTTTGTTTTGGCTCAGAGCCTTGCTCCTGTTTAGCTGAAATTGCAGCTTTTCGCATTCTGGCACGTTCAAAATAACAGGTTTTTGGCTTGTCGGGGGCTTCTTTTTTCGCCTGTGCAGCTGATGCAGCAAGTTCTGCGGTAAGTTCCTTTAATGCAGTTTCCATTTCTCCAAGTGTCCTGCCATCCTTACTCAAAAGTTCAAATGGTTCACTAAGAATCTTCTGTGCATTGCTAAAATCAATTTCAAGAGAATTTAATTCATTCTCCGTATGTTGGATACGTTGGTCTATTTTTGCTACACTAGATTCCAGTCGGCGAAGATTAGTATCATAGGAATCAACGAAATCACAAGTGTACTTTGCTGCTCCACTAAGAGATGCAGAAATAGCTGCAACGCTTCCGTTTTCTTGTATTCCAAAGTTTCCAAAGTCCTTTATTGTAACAGATAGTGGAAATCCCATAAATTCACCGATTTCAGTTGGTGTATCACGTTCTTTTACCATGGAAAACACAGCGTTTCGTAAGGCATCTGCTGCATCCTTCCGGTCAGTGTACATTGTACCAGCTATTGTAATTGCAAATGCAGGACGATTGGTCTTGGCATCAATAGGCAAGCTTCTGACATGCTCTTTATCAGTTTTTAAAGATTCCATCGTGTGTTCTAAATCGCTTTTTGATTGTGGATATGCTGCTACAAGGTCTTGCATATCATAGATTCTGCTGTCATGCTCACGTTTTTGTATTCTCATATTTGATACTTCGTTTTCCATATCGGCACGTTGCTTTAGTCTTTCATCACCAATACAAAGAGCTTTTATTTCGCTGTAATTCAAAGCCTGTTGGTCAACATCTTCCGCACTTCTGGACATGGTGTCCGATGTCATAATCTGCGAAATAAAATTTTGTTTGCTTTCCAAAAGCTGATAAGAATATGCATCAAATGTACCTTTTGTAACGTAGCGATATTGATGTACATGCTTATTTTCGTTGCCTTGTCGAACCAGTCTTCCTCGCCGTTGCTCCATATCAGCTGGTCGCCAAGGAATATCCAAATCATGTACTGCAATCAATTTTTGCTGTACATTTACACCAGTACCCATTTTAGATGTTGAACCGAGTAATACTCTAACTTCTCCAGAGCGAACTTTTGAAAATAATTCTTCCTTGTCTTTCTCAGTTTTAGCACTATGTATATATGCAATTTCATCCGGTTGTACTCCTTTTTCGATAAGTTTGTTCCGAATGTCATCATATACACAGAAATCACAAGCTTCTTCTAATGAATCCATATCTGCTGCTGACTTTTCTTCATTTGCAGTCGTTTTGGGACTACTGCCGGACGGTACACCTAAATCGCAGAATATAATTTGTGTAAGCTTATCCGGTGTGGTTTCTTCATAAATCTGATATACGTTTTCTACGCATTGATTCAGTTTTGTGGCTGGATTATCTTCCAATGTTGGGTCAATTAAACGTGGGTCTAATGCTAATTTTCTGCCATCACCAGTTATTTTCAAGGGATTATCTATGCGTGGGTCTGTAACAGTACGATTTTGCAAAGCATCTGCACGGTCAGATAGTTCACCAAGCATATCCTTTTGTTCTTCTGTCGGCTCTACCTGAACAACGTGCATTTCACATTCCGGAACATCCAAATTCAGCATATCAGCTGTGCGAATATCAGCAATTTGCTTAAACATTGCCATTAACTCTGGTATTCCCGTATAGCTCATGTGTACTTTTTGCTTTACATCACTTCCTGTTGTGTTCAGTTGCCAATCTGTTTGCTGTTTACCGAACACACTTATCCAGTTGTCAAAGTTATCAAGTCCCTTGCCTTTTAAGAAGTCATGTTCCAAATATCGCATCATTACATGCAGTTCGGTCATAGAATTGCTTAATGGCGTACCAGTTGCCATAACAATACCCTTACCACCTGTCTTTTCATCGAGATACTGGCATTTTAGGAATAAATCCATAGCCTTTTGAGAAGACGATGTAGAAATGCCGGATACGCCCTGTAATTTTGTCGCTGTAAAGAGATTTTTGAACTCGTGGGCTTCGTCTACGATAAGCTTGTCAATACCCATTTCTTCAAAAGTTACAGTATCATCTTTCGGAGAATCTAATAGCTTGTCCAATCTCTTTTTCAGAGATTTTCTGCTACGTTCTAGGGCTTTTATCTCTACTGAACCGCCATCAGCTTCTTTTAGTTCCTTAATACCTGTTACAATGTCCTGTATCTGCTGTTCCAACAATGCAATTTGTCGTTCTTGTGAAATCGGGATTCTGCCAAGTTGCTGATGACTGATAATTACAGCATCCAAGTCGCTAGTTGCAATTTTCGCAAATAGTTGTTTTCGATTGGATTCCTGAAAATCTTTTGCAGTAGCTACAAGGATATTTGCACCCGGATACAATAAGCGAAAGTCTTCACCGATTTGTTCAGTCAGCTGTTTTGGAACACAAATCATAGGCTTGCTGCACAATCCCAATCTTTTTGATTCCATAGCTGTTGCAATCATTTCAAAAGTTTTTCCAGCACCTACGCAATGTGCAAACAGTGTATTACCGCCAAATAGTGCATGTGCAACTGCATCTTTTTGATGTGGTCTAAGAGAAATATCTGCATTCATTGTAGGAAATGTAAGATTGCTTCCATCAAATTCCCGTGGTTTGATGCAGTTAAACATTTGATTATACTGTTCTACTAATTCATTTCGGCGTTCAGGGTCTTGAAAAATCCATTCTTTAAATGCTTCTCTTATTTTATCTGCTTTTAGGTGTGCTGCTTTTGTTGCTTTATCATCAATTACTCTTTTTTCTTTCGTTTCGCCAAATGGCAGCGTTTCAACTACGACTTTATAGCATTTAGGTTCTCTCAAATTCAGTAGGTCTTCCATGATTTGATAAGCACTTTTATGCTTTGTACTATACTCTTGTTCATGTACTGATAAATTTCCATAACGTGTCGGTTTGGGGGTGATTGACCATTCTCCAGACCTTTCAGAATGCGTTACCTTAATTGCACTTTTCATGCTGGATTCTGCATTTCTATATTGCTTTTGCAGCATATATTTTTTGTAGAATGGAGCATCTTCTAGCTGCTTTTTACAATCATCCATTATCCTTTGCTGAAAATCCACTTGCTTTTCTTCTGACGTACCAAATGTTTCATACATAAACTGACGATAAATTTTTGGGTCAATCCAAGATGCACCAATTTGAATGTCAAGGTCTTCTGCTTTTAGCATAGGTGGTTTGGATTCTTTAAGTACTTGAACATTTTTTTCAAATCTGCTATCTAATGCAGCTGCTTTTTCTGCTGCTTCTAATTTCTCATAGATATTTCCTGATAAATATTCCGCAGCAGTTTGATAAATTTCCTCACCGCTTGAATTTGGCACAAGATATATCTCGCTTTGTAGCTCTTGAAGTAGTTCATCTTTTGTTTCTCCGGTCAGCATTTGCATATATCCAATATCTACTTTAGCTTTTTCGGAAAGAGAAATAGTCAGAGCTTCCATTGCTGTATCAACATGTTCAACTGCCTTTGGCGGTTTTATTGTTCTCTTCGTAAATAAATCAGATTTTTCGGCAGTTCCTTTACTCAAATCATAGCTTTTCTCTAAAGATGCAACCAACGGATAGGATACATCTTCGCCAAACATGGACTTGTTAGCTCTGCTGTGCAAAAGACCATGCTTTTTAGAAAAGCTATCATATTGTGCGTTTAATTGCTCTTGAAGAGAACGAATTACATCATCCGATTGATTTTGTTCCTGTGCAACTAAAAGCTCTCGTGTCGTATCACGAAGTGAAATAAACGCTCTTGCTGCCTGAATTTCCTTATTGCTATGATTGCATTTAGGAACACAGCATCTATCTGTTGTCTTGAAATAAATCTTATGATTCTGCTCAAACAAACTGAAATTACGCAATTCTTCTGGCGGAGTGACCTGCAATCCATCTATTTTTGGATAAACATCATTTGCCTTTACATCAGATATTGTGGCAGATAACTTTGATACAGCTTCTTGCAGCTGTTCTTTTAAATCTGCTCCTTCGATAGGTACACACATTGTTCCATGTCCATACATCTTGTTACCCTCTACCATCTCGCCTAAGACCATATCAGGCTGTTCTGAGAAGTATTGATTGATTGGAAGTCCTGTATCTGTTTCGCCAATATGCACCCACTCTGGTTCAATTACAGGCGGTTCAGAACGTTTTTGCAGGAAAATAATATCTGATGTAACATCTGTGCCAGCGTTTTTAGAGAATGTCCCTGACGGCATACGAATAGCACCAATCAAATCTGCTTTTTCTGACAACTGTTTTCTAAAGTCTTCGTTTGCTTTATCTAGTGTCCCAGTAGATGTAACAAATGCAACAATACCGCCTTCTTTTACTTTGTCTAATGTTCTTGCAAAGAAATAGTCGTGCAGCTGTTTTGTGCCATATTCTTTGTCAAAAAAACCTAAATCACCGAAAGGAACATTGCCTACTGCCATGTCAAAACTTCCGGTTTGAAAGTCTGTTTTTTCAAATCCCTTTATTTGAATATCTGCATCAGGATAAAGCTTTTTTGCGATTCTCCCTGAAATGCTATCTAGTTCAACACCATATATCTGTGTTTCTTTTTGCAAGTCTGTGGGCATTCTGCCGATAAAATTACCCACTCCGCAAGACGGTTCTAAGAGATTTCCGCCCTCAAATCCAAAACTCCTAGCTGCATCATAAATGCTATCAATTACGATAGGCGGTGTGTAGAAAGAATCCAATACGGAAGCTTTAGCAGAAGTGTATTCACTATCGGTAAGGGCTTCTCGTAATGCTGCATATTCTTTTGCCCATTTTTCATTTCCACTGTCAAATGCTTGCGGCATACCGCCCCATCCAACATATTTTGAAAGAACTTCTTTTTCTTCTTCTGTTGCCGGACGATTCTCTGTTTCAAGCGTTTTTAAGGTTTCAATTGCTGCGAGATTTGCCTTAAATTTAGTTTTTGCACCACCTTCGCCCAGATTATCATCTGTAATGGTAAAGTTTGAAGTTTTCTCAACTTGTTCTTTCTGTGGTTCTTCCGGCTTTGCTTCCACTTCAAATTCCTGTGATATGTCTTTGAAATCCTTGCCTTGAACCAACTTTTCAATTTGTTGTGATTGTAATTCGCTTTCTACTTCTGGATTAGCAATAGAAGGACTTTCTTCTGTGATACCGGATTCTGCAAAAGCTTCTTCTGTTGTCTGCGGTTGTTCTTTTTCTTTGTTAGAATCTTTATCTTGCAGTGTTGGAGATTCAGTTTGCTCAATTTTTGAGGATAATTCTTCAAACGATTCTGGCATAGTATCTGGAAATGATTCGGCGTTTTCTTCCATTAAGGTTAGATTCTCTAAAACTTTCTCATCAGAAAACTCTGGCATGACTACCTGTTCAACAGTACCTACTTCTTCAATTTCTGAAAGCTGTTCCGGACTGTCAATGTATTTATACAAATCAGTATCTAGCAACTTGCTTTTAGGGAGATTTTCTGTAACTACAAATGCTCCGGATTCTCTTTTTACTGTACAGTCATCTTCATACCAAGGTAAAGCTCCTGCCAAGGAAACAACCTCACATATATCACCTGTACGCAAGTTCTGAAATTTATCACCGATTTTTAATTCATAAGGTTGCGATTCTGCATCGACAACAGAATCGTTTTCTTCTTTCTCATTTTGTAGTTTTTCAGCCGGTTCTGATGTTGCTCTCGAATTTTCTTCTTCAACTGATTCAATCAGTTCCTCAACTTTTGTAGAATCTGTTATGGAAACACTGCTCTCCTTTTCGGGTTCAACCTCTATATCTGAAAATGACATCTGAATGTTTTGACTGCCTATATCTGTAATGTTTTGTTCTGAATCAGAAGCTTCTTTCTCTTCTGATTCAATTGATTTAGAATCAGAATCCAGTGATGCAGCTTTCTTTTTTTCTGACAAAAATGTTGTTACTTGTTCCAAGGAATCATTTGTGGTTACAGCTTGACGATACATATCAGAAAAAATAAGTATATCATTTGCGGAAACGGTTTCATCTATCAATTGCTCTATTGCAGCTTGCGGAACTCCAATGTCAAAGGCATGGACTATGGCTGCCTTTTGTTCTTCATTATAGTCATGTCCAGCTGTAATTTCAGAAAGTGTTACATTTTTATCCAACTGACTTTTACATTCTATTAGGCTAAGAAATGACGTATCGGAATTATCTGAAATATACGCTGAAATATGCTGGTTAAGTTGTTGCAATTGTGCAGGAGTGTAAGCAGCATCAATATAAGTTGCAATTAAGCTGGTTTGTCCGGAACGAGCAGAATCTTGTATGCTACTTTTCAATTCTGATAATTGTTCATTAGAAATCCCACGACTTTTTAAATCTCTTTCTATCTGGTTCTGATTTCTTGCAAAAGAAAGTTCTTGCATAAAATCCTTAGCAGAACTTTTTTCTACTACAAATACTAGTTTTTCGTCACGCAGTAAACAAGAATAGGGAATCTTATCCGCACTTTCAAGTAGTGGTTTGATTTCTTGATACTCTTGTGGCTGGAGTGGTGCAGTTAAGTAATAGCAGTCCTTAAAATCAGGTTTAGATGGTTCTTGAATAGACTGATTGCTGCTTACTTCTTTTCCTTGTTGCCTATCTTTAGGGATGTGTGCTTTCCGCATCTCCAATATCTTTTCTTTTAGCTCTGACACTCGTTTTCTATCAGCTTCACTAACTGTAATAGTTGATGATATTCTTCCGATTTTTGCAGAGAACTTTATGTTTTCCTGTTCAAGTAATTCTGCAATCTTTAATGCAGTTTGAGTTGGAGCTGCAACATAACTTTTCTGCGGAATATACCGATATTCTGCATTGCCGATAATTTGGTGATTTGGTGGAGTGTATTCTTTTTGCGATTTACGCATTGTAAGTGTTGCTGCATAATCATTACCGAGCAATTCACGAAATTTATCTTCTTCTCTATCGTTGATTGCTACTACTACTGCACCATTTCTTGCAAAAGCATAGTAATTCATACCTGCATTATCAAGTGTTTCTCTATGCTGCAAGAAATCAGATTCTCGCATTTGAAAAATAGTCTTATCTTTATTGTTCGTAGCATCATTCCAAAAGTGGTTTCCGTATGTCAGAAGTTCTTGCTTTTTAGCAGGAGATTCTATTGTCTTGGGAATGTCACGCAGTTGGTCATTCCAGTCTTTATACTTTGAATCAGCTGTCAAGCGATGCATTTCAGGATACTTTTTCTGTAATCGCTCTGCAAAATTGTTTCCGGCTTCATCATTATCTGAACACAAGAACACCTTTTCAGGAGAGATATGATACCTTTCCATTGTTGCTTCGACAATATTAGGCTTCACACCCATCATACTAATTAAGCGATGATTATCAAGTTCATTCTGGTGCAGTTGCATATAAGACAGCATATCAATGGAACTTTCAAAGAAAAGAGCATTTTCACCATTTCCCTTTGTTACTTCAAAGCCATATCCAGAAGCAGAACCAACAGCAATTCCTTTGTATTTTTTATCAGATAGCGTTCCTACCTTTTCTGCACCAACAGTTTTACCGAATTCATCTTGAATTAGAAAAACAGCATTTCCAGTTTTCGATTCCTGCTGTATTTTTCCGTCTTGAATAAGACCATGTACCATTTCATAATTTAATCCTCTTGTTTGAGAAAGATATGCAAGTACACGTTTTTGTTCCGTGTCAACGTTGAGATGTATTTCTTCTGGCTTTTGAGGTTCAGTTCTTGGGGTTCTATTTTGTGTAATTGTATCTGCACTATATGAAAGCTCTGGTGTCTGATTGCCATTCAACATTTTTACTGCATCATAGAAATCTTTTCCGAGGAACTGACGAACAAATGAAATACTATCTCCGCCACGTTCTTCACTGAACTGATACCATTTTGCCATTTCACCTTGCACATTATCTTTGATATGAACGCTATCGTGTTCTGACATGATATATTCTTTTCCAACTCGTTTTAAATCAACGCCTTGGCTCATTAAGAAATCGGGCAGATTCACACGTTTGGCAGCGTCTATTTCCTCCTGAGATACTCTTTTGGATAAATGTGACGGTTGGTGTTTTTGATGCTCTGAACGGGCTTGCAATGCTTGTATGACCTCTTGTTTGAAAGAAATTTCAATTTGCATTCTGCGAAAGTTAGAGCTATCAAGAGGGACATTTTGTTTTGTCAATGCTGCCTGATTTTCAGATAACTTTTGTTGTAATCGGGAAATGGCTGTATCATACCCGATTCTTTCAGCAATGTCAAGTAATCTTTCTTTCCTATCAGCATTTCGTTCCATTATAATATCTTGCTGTTCCATGCTGTAAACCTCCTTACTTATTCATTTTTTAAAATGGAGCAATGCTTGTAAATTCATAACTGGCATATGCTTCAAAGATAACAATTTCATCTTCATACTCCGTAATGCTAATGCAATCAATAAAAAGTTTGCAGTCTTTACAATCAAACATTGCAATACCATTTATGTAATCAATAAGCAAATTTCCTTTTAGTACTAGTGGCTTTGAATTGCTGATAGAGGTAGCCTTATCGGTCAAAGAGGGAACATCAGTGTCTACCAAATACATATCACTATAAATTTGTATCATTATAATTCCTCTTTTCCTCGTTTGGTACTTCGATGTTGTGTTTGTTGCTGTTCTTGCTTTTGGGCTTTTTCATGTTGCTGATGCAACTGCTTTCTTGAAAAGAACACAGCCCCTTTATCTTTTTTGTGAATCGTAACTGCCGATTTATTTCCGTCAATCACAGCGGAATGAGAAACTCCTTCTTTTTGCAATTCGGATATGGCTTGACGTGCTTCATCAGCAGTCATACGTTGTGTATATCTATCTTCTTTTGGAAGCTGCTGATAAAATTCCGGATTGATAAATTCTTTTGTCTGCAATTTTTGTGCTTCTGCACGAGCAGATGTTAAGTTTTGAACATCTGATTTTGCTACTGTAATTGCTACAGCTGTTTTTCCTCGTTCTACTGCGGAATATGAAACATCTTGATTGTCCAACGCCTGCATTATTTTTTTTGCACTATCGGGTGAAACAACGGTTGTTACACGTTCAGATTTAGGAATCGAAGCATAATACTCTGGGTTGATTTTAGAAGTATGGACTTCTTCTTTTGGCTTATCTTTTTCGCTTTCTCCTTTTGTAGGGCTTTTTTCAGGTGATAGGAACTCGTCCGCTTTTTCTTGAATGTTTTTCGCTGCAATTGCAGCAAATTCCTGTAATGCAATGTCGTCATGCTTGTCTAATGCAATTGTTACAACGCTATTATCCTGTACGGAAATTGCCGAGAATGCTATGCCCATAGCTGCAAGGCTTTCTAATATCGTCATTGCTTGTTCTGCCGGATACGTTTCCATGTGAAGATTTTCAGGAGAAATTTGATGATAATAATCAGGACGAATAACAAAAGAACCATCCTTATGTATTTCTGCTTTTTCTTCATCTGCTAAGGCAAGCAGAAAACTTTTTTCGGAAGTCTTTTCATCTTCAAGCACTTCTTCCGTATGGCTTTTTTCTATGTTATCTTGTTGTGTTTCTTCCATTTGTTCATCATAAAAATTTTCTTGTTCTGGAGGAAGATTATTGATTACACCGTCAATTTGATTATAATTTTGTTCCATTGACATCTCTGCTGTACGAAGATATTCAGTACCATCTACGGCAACTTCTTCTGCAAGTCGAGATAACGTCATATTATTTGCTGTGCTTTCTATCGTTACACCAGTTTGCTGCATTGCACCGTCAATGTTTTCAGAAGATTGTTCAGAAAAATTGATTGGCAAGCGTTCAATCTTTTCGATACGAGCCGAAAGTTCTTCTCGTCTGTCCTGAATGGCTTTTATTTTTCCTTGGATACTTAATTGTTCAGTCGTATTTTCAGTTTTTTCATATCGTTGGCTTAATCTTGCTATCTGCGTATCACATTTTTCTATCTTAAATGATAGGGAACGTCGAGAAGCATCATGCAGCAAATCCATGCACTGTGCGTATTCTTGTCTGCGTTTTTCTGGATTTAAAACTGCAAAACTTTTTATTACCCCACTCAGCCCCTGCAATTTATCCGCTTTGGCTTGAGAAACAGCAATTTTATGTTCTAATGTAGCAATCCTATCGTTGTGCTTCTCTATCTTTGCTTCACGCTTAGGAATAGAAACATTTTGAATTTTATCTATTTTTCTCTGGTTACGGTCTATCATCAAATTTACAACAGAAGAAGGTACACCGCCAGATAACCCTTTTAGCATTTCATTCGTTGCTTGTAGACGCTCCGCCTTTGCTGATAATTTTTCAATTTGTGCTTCATTTTTCTCTATTTTTCCTTGCCGTGAATCAATCCTGTCACTTAATGATTCAATCCTTTCCTCATGACTTTGATGAATGGAATTTAAAATTGGCAATAACGATTCTTTTTGAACTGGTGCTTGTCTTTTTTCATCAGAAGTCTTGACATTACCCTCTGAATGTGTTATACTATTATTAGATTTAGAGCTGATGGATGTGTTCTCTAGGGGCAATTGTAGCCCGGCAGAATGAAGCATCTCATCAGCTCTTTCTATTTCATTTCGCACACCCTGCATTGTATAGGCAATGCTGTCATCAAAGCTGATAAATGTTTTTTCATCTGGCAATTGTAGTCCCATTGTGTTAAGTAGTTCTTCGGCACGTTCCTGATTCGCTGCAATAAGGTTTCCCTGATTCAGCTGTTTATCCAGATAATTTCCCATATTGTTTCGTCCGTATGCACTTGCTATCCGGTTTACCTCATGGAATCCTTTCTTTTCTGAAAGAGATACAGCTACCATAATGGGACGATTTTCTTTATCTTGCAACTGGGTAATAGCGACTAAACTATTCTCTTTGTTACCCTTTAGTATCATTACTGGATTTCTCAGCTCTGCTGGAAGCTGCTTCATAATATCCGCATCCAGTCCGTGTCCATGGTAGTGTTCATCTGCTTCTGACATACATTTTACGATTGTTCTTGGGGCAATAACGACTTGTAAATCTTGATTCGCTCCAGACAGTGCAAGGGCATTTGATGTATCGCCAATATGTAAAAAATCTGATTTTTTATCAGAACCCAGAAACAAATCAAGTTCATTTGCAAATGATTCATCTTGTTTCAGGTTCTGCTGGATTTTTTCAGACATACTCAGAATTTGATTTTCTTCCGCTGTCAAGGCGGATTTTTCTTTTTCCATTACTGGCATAGTTTCATTTCTCCCTATCGTTAATATGGTTTCTTTGTCCGTTCAAGATGTTCTGTATATTCCTTTTCAGACCTTTGAACGTATTCATTCGATTTTTCTGCTTGTACTTTTTGGGCATTTCGTTTCAGAACATCTCTGGAAACATATGCTTCTTTTTTCTTCTGGTCATCTTCTTGCTGCTGACGAAGTTTTTCTGTTTTGTTCAGAGGTTGAATATCGTTAGTTCTTTTCTCTAGCAGCTCCTTTATTTCTGTATTTGCTTCATGATTTAGTTGGATTTCTTCCTGCAAAGCCTGTTTTATTGTCAAATCATCGGAAAAACAGAGAGATGTATATGTTAATGCAAGACCGAATTGTAAATCAGGCGGTTTCCTTTCTAATGAAGACACAGAAACATGCAATACAGCTGCTATTTCGGGGAGTAAAGCTTGAACTGCTTCAGATTGATTTTCACCGGAACGTAGTTGCTCAACTCTTTCATGAAATTCAGCATTTACAGAAAGACGATTGCTCCTTTCAATAATGTCGGATACTCTATCCCTATCTTTTTCACTGAATGCAATCAACATTTTATGGTCATTGATTTTAGCGTGATAGGCAATTGAACATTGTTCTAATCCTCTTAAAATGAAATCAGGATTATTCACTTGAATGTTTAAAAATTGCTTATCCGGAATTTCGGATAAGGGTACTCCATGTTCCATCACAATGAAAGCACCGCCTTTAATCTATCCATCAGCTCAGGATTTTCAGCAGCATTATTTTCATCAAACTCTCCATAATGATAAAGATAAATGCCATATAGATTTTCCTGTATTTCTTCCGGATACTCATACAAGATTTCTGAAGGAATATTCAGTACTTTAGCAACATTTTTTAGTTCTTTACGAATCATTCCTTTTCTTGCAATCTCAAACAGCCTGTAAACATCGCTCTTATCGTTTAAATAAGAATACATCAAATGAGATTTTGTTTCTTCATCAAGAGAACAAAGCGTTTCATAGGAATAATCAAACCCGATTACGTTTGAAACATCTTTCATTGTCATATTTAAGGTTTCAGAACGCCAAATCTGTTCCAACTCTCGCAGAGCATCCTGTATAACACCTTCATTTTTCTCATTTTTGATGTCATACATTAAAACAATGGCTTCCATTGCATTCAATGCATCCTGTGAAAAATCTGATAAGTTATCAACTGGCAACTTTAAGAGTTTTGCTGCTATTTCAATTGATTCATTCATAGTTATTCCTTTCTTGTTCATGGACAGTCTGTCCACATGTTTTAGCTTTATTTTTGAATAAACGCCACAGTTGGAAAGTACATGGTTTTCATCTGTGGCGTTTGCATATTTATTAAAGGTTAGTTTGAAAGAGGTGCATACCAAGCAAGATATTTAGATAAAGTAAGCACAACATTGGAATTATAGGCTTCAATCATTTGTTTGCGTGTTGTGTATCCGGTGGTATCATCCATTAGATATTCGCCATACCATAACCCAAAGAAAGACCACATGGCATTATCACGAAGAGAATCAGTTAAATCAGGAATGGTACTGCACTCGCTAAGAGCAACTATTTTATTCGCTGCAATCTTCTGTAACCCATAGAACTGTTCATAACGACTGCTATATTTTTCTGTTGCATCAAGGTATATATCTGCGGATGCAATATCATATTGTGTTTCAGGAACAGTATATGATTCACTTTGACCGTTCCAAATCCATATAAGGTTATGCAATTCATGATATTCGGTAAGGCGTGTATATAACAGATTCCAAAGCCATTGATAAGCATCACTACCAGCCGAACCCCACCAATACCAACCATTACTTGCTTCTTGTAAAGGTCGCCAAAGAACAGGCACATTTTGACTTTGTAGCTTTTTTAATGCTTTTGCTGCTTTATCAATATCTCTAATAAGAGCTTCACAATCTTCTGTTATCAATCCATCTTTTTTCATTTGCTGAATTTCAGAAAAACTGCATGTAGCAATGTCTAAGTTTGTGATAGCATTCCATAAAGAAAAATCTGTTTCTTCACTGTATATGGAAGATTTACCTGTCGGAGCTTTCCAGTTCCAAATCAAACCTACAATACCGCCTTGATTGCTCCATTTTAATGATGCAGCAGCCGTATCATTTCCAGATTCATCAAATAAGTCAGAAAATCGAATAACAGGGAGTTGTCCAGTGATTTTATAGATTTCTGTAAGTTCCGTATTTTCCTCATTTGAAACATATTGACCAGAAATGATGTGTTCTCCGTATTGCTCTTGAAGAAAACGCATTAGTTTTTGCGTTTCCTCTGTTGCATCGACATCGCACAAAGTATTTGATACATCTGCTATTTTCAAGTCATTTGAATTTTGCAAAAGGATACAATCTATAGCAGCATCACCGCTTATTTGTTGCACAGTAATCTTTTTTGTACCAGCTTCTAAGTATACGCTTTTAATAGTTGCTTGAATAAAGTGACCTGTCCCAGAAATTTCGAGTGTACCACACATTTCATCATCTATCTGTAATGTGCATACAGCATCACTATCTGCTTCCAAAATTGCAGAAACATCATAATGTTGAGATGCCGGAACATTCACAGTAAAACAAATCGTATTCTGTAAATCGCCTGATAAACCAACAACATAGCCACTTCCAGTGTATCCCGAATATTCTGTATCTACCTGAAACCACTCAGACAACTTGCAATCTTCGGCTTGAACTCTGACATCGACAGGATATTTCAAACTTACTGGAGCTTGTACAACTTTCTCAGGATAAGTTGGTGCAAAGATAGTTGTTGTTGTCGTTGTTGTCGCTTCTGTCACAGTACTTGTTATGGCTGCCGTTGTTTCATACTCTGTTTTTTGTATAGGCATTGGCTTTTGGTAAAGGTCAATAGCATAGCTGTTGCCTGACACGCAAAATACAAAAAATTGACACGCAAAATACAAAAAAATCTACTTCATGTAATAAAAAAGCCTCTTGGTTCAATTCCAAGAGGCTTTTTTAAGTAAGTCAGATATATCACAA
>DJPR01000009.1:26120-66234 GCA_002438605.1 Ruminococcus sp. UBA6407 | reverse complement strand
TTGTGCGGTGTTGCCTTAATTCTATCAACAACCAGAGGGTGTCTAAAAAGACACCCTGTATTCTTACGCTATTACAGCTTTTTTCTTTTCAGTTGATGCAATTTCATCAGGAAAACTTTTCTTTTCAATATCAGCACCAAGTGCTCTCAATTTTTCCTCCATGCAGTCATATCCACGCTCAATATGGAAAATATCCTCAATTTCAGTAACTCCGCTTGCTGCAAGTCCTGCTATAATAAGTGCTGCGCCAGCTCTGAGGTCACATGCCTTAACAGGAGCACCCATAAGCTTGCCTGTACCCTCTATTACAGCAACCTTGCCATCAACTGAAATATCTGCACCCATGCGTCTTAATTCATCCACATAGCGAAAACGCTGTTCCCAGACACCCTCGGTAACAATACTCGTACCCTCTGCAAGAGTAAGCAGTGTAGCTATCTGCGGCTGCATATCAGTCGGGAAACCGGGGTGAGGAGTTGTTTTAACGCTTGCCTTTACAAGCGGTCCGTCTACCCAGACCCTTACACTGTCATCAAACTGCTCAACATTTACACCGATTTTTTCAAGCTTTTTTGTAATCGATTCAAGATGCTTCGGAATAACATTTTTAATAAGGACATCACCATTTGTAGCTGCTGCTGCAACCATAAAAGTACCTGCTTCAATCTGGTCTGGAATAACAGCATACGTTGTACCATGCAGACTGTCTACACCTCTGATTTTAATAACGTCAGTACCGGCACCCATAATATTTGCACCCATTGAATTGAGGAAATTCGCAAGGTCAACGATATGAGGCTCTTTTGCAGCATTTTCAATAATTGTAAGTCCTTCTGCTCTTACAGCCGCAAGCATTGCGTTCATAGTAGCTCCGACTGACACTACATCGAGGAATATCTGACCTCCTCTGAGTCCGTTTGAAGTAAGGTCAATCATACCCTGATTAAGATTATATTTTGCACCAAGTGCTGAAAAGGCTTTAAGATGCTGGTCAATAGGTCTGTCGCCAAGCGGACATCCGCCCGGCATTGAAACTCTTGCCTTTCCGAACTTTCCAAGCAAAGCCCCCAAGAAATAATATGAAGCTCTCATTTTTCTTGCAGTTTCATATGGGACACAGAATTTCTGAATTTTAGTAGCATCAATTTTATATGATGTTCTTGACAAGTTCTGAACATCTGCTCCCATTTCCCTTAATATACGCAGGCATATATTAACATCGCTTATAGCAGGAACATTTTCTATTACACAAGGCTCATCTGACAAAATAACCGCCGGAATAATTGCAACTGCCGCATTTTTAGCACCGCTTATTTCAACCTCGCCGGTCAAGCGTCTGCCGCCTCTTATAACAAACTTCTCCAAAGCTTTCTCTCCTTATTTTTCAGGAAATTGTGTCTATCTCTTGTTGTTCCTGAACTTTTCTTTTGCTCTGTAAAGGATTACAGAGATAAATACTTACACATATTATACCTATTCAATCATATGATTGTCTGTAAGAAACAGAATAAAATCAAGAAAAATAAGTGCATTACATTCAAAGACTGAAAAAGGTTCTGAAATAATCTATATTAATTATAATCTGTTATATACCACTTAACGCCGCTGCCGTCATATTCGGCAACCTTCATTGACTCAATAACAACAGATTCATATGGCTTATCATTTGAATCTGTTTCAACATTCTGAACATCAAATATGATATCAAGTCCGTCAAAAACCTGACCAAAAACGGTATATCCGCCGTCAAGCCAAGGTGTTCCGCCGACTGTTGAATAAATCTTCTTTGCCTCGTCAGTAAATTTCATTCCACGAAGCTCCAAGGATTTAAGGTCGTCCTCTGAATACACCTCTCCGGTTACAATATAAAACTGACTGCCGTCTGTAGCAGTTGAACCGCTGTTTGCATAAGCTACAGCACCTGCCGCATGACACAGCTTATCTGAAACGCCGCCGTCAAACTTTTCTCCCCAAATTGACTCTCCGCCTGTACCATTGCCCTTAGGGTCACCGCCCTGAATCATAAAATCCTTTATAATTCTGTGGAAAATAAGCTCATCATAGTAACCCTGCTTAGCAAGCTCAACAAAGTTTTCAACAGCCTTTGGACACAAATCAGGGAAAAGCTTGATTTTAACATCGCCCTTACCTTTAATTGTCATAATAATAATCTGTTCGCCTTTTTCCGGCTCAGTAAAATTCAATATATCAGAATAACCTTGTGAAGAAGCACTGCTGCTGCCGTTTGAAGCTTTGCTGCTTTCTTCCAGTTTAATTTCTTTTCCGCATGAAGTCAGCACTGCTGACATAACAGCTGTACACATAACAGCTGCCGCAATTCTTTTTATAAGCATAGTTTATGGCTCCTTAAATTTTAATTTCGGAGTATGCTCACATAAAATAAATGAACACACTCAAAACAAGAACAAATCCCCCATGCAATTTATCTAACTTTATAATTATACATCATTAGTTTCATTTTGTAAAGAGTTATACATTTTTTTGTTCATAATTTGAAAAAAAATACAGTTAAAACGGTTTGTTTTCAGCACAGTAATAATCACATGAAAATTTATTCAACCGCTTCTTTTTCTGTTTTTTCGGAAGAATATTTATCTATTTTTATTGAATTAATCATTACATCATCAACAGGGATTTTAGTAGAACCCTCATTCTCCTCAACCTTCAGCTCAGAAAGCTGTTCAACGATATCCAATCCTTCATATACCTGACCAAATACTACTATTTGCTGTGAAAAATTCGGAACTCCGCCTTTTTCTGCAAAAGCATCAGTCAGTTTTTCACTATTTGAAAGGTCGAAAATCTGCTGTTTCATCTCATCTGTAATGTCCACTGTATTCAGAAGAGCAAAACGGCTTCCGCAGTAATAAGTTCCTCCGCCGGTAAACCTTTGACCAAAACTCTGCTTAAATGTAGTAGTCATTGAACACAAGGCTCCCTTAAACGGCCACAGGTTCTGATGCAGCTCTCTTTCAACCAGTTCTCTTGACTTATCGAAATCATCAGGCAGGTCACCATTTTTATTCGGACATCCTGCCGCAGAATAAACTCCTTTTTCTGAATGGAATACATATGTATTATCATAGTATCCGCTTTCAGCCAATTCTGTAAAATTAGCAACCGTATTCGGAGCATATTCAGGATAAAGAACAGCTCTGATTTCTCCCAGACTTGTATCTATAACGGCAATCGGATCGCCGTCCTCAGGTTCTTCGAGCTGTACAAGCTCCAGCGTACTCAAATCAATAACAAATTTTGATTTTTCTGATAAATAGCTTGTGACAAGCATATATATCAAACATATTATAGCCATTATCAGAGTAAACAATACCATTTTTTTTAGTGCTTTATTTCTTTTTTCAACATCTATATGCATTACAATCTCCTTTGCATACAACTATATTATATAACTCCAATAATCCTGAACACGTCTGAACTGAATTTCAGCGGTGTTGCCTTAAATTATATCAAAGAAAATATGGAATGTCAAGAAAAAGATGCCGATTCTCGCCATACGGAATTGGTACTGCAATATTACATTAAAAATTCAACTGCATAATCCACGATCTGTTTGTTAACGTTTTGTGAACGTAATGTGAACAATCGCTGTTTGTCGTATTTTGTCTTATTGTGTAAAAAATGCGGATTAAATATTTCTAACAAATATTTTTGTAAAAAATAACGAAACGTTCTTAATTCGTTTTACCATGAAAAACAGAAATTATTATACTCAAAATGTTAACTGAATGCAATAGTTAAAAAAATGGCTTATTTCCTTTACAAAATCCAAATCAGTTCTTAACTTTTTTCTTTTTCTTTAACAAAATGTTAAAAATATACAATTACATATTGACATTTTGGAAATTATATGATAAAATCTGATTAATTCATAAATTGGTTTCAATTTTGTATTTTTTATAATTAACTATTTTTGATCTGAGGATAAAATCGTGGCAGCTGCAAAAAAAGCATTTCTATTTAATGGAATAGGTACTAACCCTGAAAAAAATTTAAAAAATCTTACTGATGACTTGTACAAAAAATTTTTAATATATCAAAATGATATATTTAACCAATTTAATTTGAGTACGGAACTGTCAAAAAACAATTATTTTGACAGAAAAATTGCAGAATGGATTACCTCTTGTATCTGCGACAGAATTATTTTTGAATTTTATACTGAAAAAGGTATCGTTCCTGATTTTGGTGCGGGCCACAGCATAGGTCTTATCAATGCAAGTGCATGTTTTGGAGCAATTCAATTCAATAAAGCTTATGAGTTAATATTAAAATGCAGAAACATTTTGGAAAATTTGCAGAAAAGCAACAGGAAACTTGATATCGGAATTATCATAGGTATGGATTTTGACAGTGTACAAAATCTTATAAATTCCGAAAAAGCTGAAGACAGTGTTGAAATAGGCAGTGTCAACTCATCTGTAAGCGTTATGATATGCGGAGCAGACGATTGCATTTCGCATATACTTCACAAAGCATCAGAAGAAGGTGCTTTAAAAGTAATCAAGTATAACATCGGCATAGCTTTTCATAACCGCATTATTAAGAGCTTTTCTGACTCTTTTGTCAGTTATTGCTGTCAAATGAAATTCAAAGCACCGCTATATCCCATAATTTCCGCCTTTAACCAGCACATAATTACAGAAAAGCAGGATCTTCTTCATGAAAATCAAATTAATATTGTAACTCCTATCCGTTGGGACCTCACCATTAAAAAGCTTATGGAGCTTGGAGTTACTGAATTTTATGACATGAGTGCAGATGGTGCTGTAAGTAAATTTTCCAGAATAAATAAAAAAAAGTGCAGAATATACACATTAAACCAAATATATTAAACCCAATAAAACTATAAATATATACAGAAAACGGAGGATTTTTTATGAGAAACATTACAGATGAAATCAAGGAAGAAATTAAGGACATGATTTTTTCTTACTATGCAGAAGAATGTGAGGTTGATGAATCGGACATAACCATGGATACCAACCCACAGGAAGAGCTTGGCGGCGATTCCCTTATGTTCGTTGAACTTATTGAAATGACTGCTGAAAAATACGATCTGGATATAAAGCTACAAAGCATCGGAAAATATATGCTTAAAGCTCCGCTCAACACAATGTCCGATGTTGTTGATGTATTCTGCAAGGTCTACCAGTTCGGAAACGAAATCGTAAATGTATAAAGCCATGATTAATTCAAATATCTCAACGCTTTACGCTGAAAACGACATTGCATTTATCAAGCTTTCAAATGGTCCGAAAAACCTTTTAACAGAACCTGAATTTATTGACAGAAAAATTCTTACTGAATGGCTTGAATCAAATAAAGAAATCAAAGCTCTTATCATAACAGGTGAAGGACGTCACTTTTCGCATGGAGCTGATGTTTCTTTATTTTCCGACAGTTCATGCAGTGACAATATAACCGAAAAGCTTGAAAATGCAAAAAACCTTCTTGATACAATAGAAAATCTGCCAATTGTAACAGTTGCTGCCATAAACGGCGGCTGTTTCGGCGGCGGACTTGAAACAGCATTAAGCTGTCAATTCAGAATATGCTCTCCCAAAGCCTTTCTCGGACTTCCTGAAATTATGCATGGAGTAATTCCGGGCATGGCAGGAATTGAAAGACTTGCAAAGCTGATAGGCAAGGAAAAAACAGTTTCAATGTGTCTTTCTGGAGAAATTCTCTCAGCTCAAAAAGCTCTGGAGTATAATCTCGTTTCTTCCGTTACGGCTCAAAAGGACGCTCTGCCGGAAGCAATTGAATTTACAAAGGAAATTATAGCAGGAAAAAGCAAACTGCAAATAGAATGTATTATCGACACTATTAACCAGACATTAAACGGTATACCAAATGCCTCAAAAGGCAAATTTGAAACAGTATTAAAACAGCACTGAATAAATATAAAGGTAACACCGCAGACTTTTGAAAGCATACTGTTGTATGCCGACAAAATCATATGTAAATTTGCAGGCTTATGACGTGCTTGGTGCGGTTTTGCCTAAAGTAATATAATATATAGGGAGTGATACAATTGCAAATCAGTTATAACCAGAACAGAACAGAAATAAGAAGTATAAACTCTATGTATGATATATATATGAATCGTGGAAAAATAGGAAATCCACCAATTCTTCTTGTTTATACAGACAATACAATTAATGTTTCAGATGATGAGAAAACAGAAAATGAAATCAATACATATTTCAGAAATGCACCGTTTGTTACGGTTCTTGCTTCAAAGGACGCTGATAAGCTCTCTGAAAATGTACGTTCACTCTTTGACATAAAGCTATCACAGTCAGGCTCAACGGTCTGCAATAAATCAGACAGCATAACAGCAATAAACAACAGCAATAACTTTGAAGAATCAGTTACAGATTATATGAACAAAATCCTAAAGGATAAATCAGAATTTCAGGTTTCAGCAATTGCCTCATGCTTTGCCGCAGCAAGAAAAGGAAATAAAAAAGACGTTCTTGCTCAGGAATCATACCAGTTTTACAGACTTATGAAAAAAAAGTCGGAGGATTGCGGCAATGTGTGATGAAAGAGAATTTTTTACTTTGGAAAAAAACGACGGAATACTTATGCTTGCAATGAATGCTCCAAACAACAACCTTATGACAGATGACTTTTTCAGCGGATACGAGTATATAATGTCTGAAGTTGCGTCTGCCGCTGAAGAAAGCAGTATAAAAGGACTGGTTATTCACAGCGGCGGCAGGCATTTCAGTGTCGGAGCTGATGTAAACGCCTTATCGGAAAGGTCATCTGCTGAACTGACAAAAATGGAAAATGAGAATGACATTCCAAAAGAGCATTTTAAACAGAAAAACTGCTTTACATTTTTAAATGAACTCCCCTTTCCTGTTGTAAGTGCAGTAAACGGTTTCTGCATTGGTTCGGGAAGTGAAATTGCTGTAAACAGTCATTATCGCATCTGCGAAAAAAACTCCAGAATAGGTCAGCCTGAATCTACGTTCGGAATTCTTCCCGCATTGGGAGGTATTGCAAGAACAATTGAAGTCTGCGGACTTCAAAATGCATTCAGAATGATTTTTTCGGGTGAACTTCTCTCGGCTGAGGAGTCGTATCAGATTGGCTGGGCAGACGAAATAACTGAAAAGAAAAAAAGCGTCGGCAGAGCCTTGGAGCTTATACAGTTTATCAACAGGTATGACAAACACTTCAATAAAAACAAAACCCATGAATACCTTGAGCATTTTCAGGCTGTAGGAGGTGCATGTGCAGTATGAAAATAGGCATTGTCGGATATGGGAAAATGGGCAGGGATATATTTTCTCTTTTATTCGGTAAACTTGCCAAAGCAAATATTGCAGTATACTGCCGTCATGATACAGATACCTTTACCGCACTTGCAGTAAAGGAACTTGACAAAAGCTTGCGAAGGAAAAAAATAACACAGAAAGAATATGAAATTAAGAAAAATTCCTTTATTTTTACTGATAATCTTACTGATTTAAGCGACTGCAATATCATAATTGAAACAATTTCCGAAAATCTCGAAGAAAAAAGACATATTCTCGCTGAACTTGATAAAATTACAGATAAAACATGTCTGATTACATCAAACACTTCAACGCTAAATCTCTCTCTGCTTTTCAACGGAATATCAAATCCTGAACGATGTATGGGACTTCATTTTTTCTATCCCGTTAAGCTTTCCGAATATGCCGAAATCAATCTTCTTTCAGAAACAACGGAAAATTCAATAAAAAAAGCCAAACAGCTTATGGCAGAATGCGGAAAAAAGGTCATACCTTTCAGCGGAAAATACAATATGTACTTAAACCAGATACTGAATGCTGCTGTATGTACGGCAATTTATATCAAGGAGAACAATCAGATTTCCGTTGAAGAAACGGATGAATTACTTTCCGACTGCTTTTCTTTCGGAGGAATTTTTGGAATTCTTGACAGCATAGGATTAAAACTCATTGCAAACAGCTCGGACTGCTTTTCAATTGAACGAATAAGCTCAATTTCGAGTTATGGAAAAAGTGTAATGAATAATTGGATCGCATCAGGCTGTCCGACAGAACCAAACTGCTTTCTGGATTTTATGAAGGAAAATGACAAAAGCAGTTTCTCTGCCGTCGATAAGGATTATGTAAATGCCTCTATAATTGCTTCAATACTTAATGAAATGATAAATGCGGCAGAGGAATGTGACTGTAATTTTGCTGACCTGACAAATGCTGTTCAGGATATAATCGGACTCTCCGACACTCCGTCAAACTATATAAAAAAATACGGACTTGCAAATTTAAGGGCGTCACTTTCCGACTTATATGAAAAGTCGGGATTTGAATTTTTTATGCCCTCACCCGAAAATCTTTGGTGCAAATACTATACAGCAGGGAGATAAATAAATGAAAAAAGTTGTGGTAACAGGAATAGGAGCAGTTACTTCAATAGGAAACAATGCTTCTGACTTCTGGAACGGATTAATTTCTGGAAAAAGCGGAATAAAAAAAATCACAAGAATTTCTGTAGACAATCACGATACAAAGGTTGCCGCAGAAATTGACGATACATATAAAGAGCTTGTAAAAAAATACTGGAAACGCCGTCAATTGAATGCGGCTCCCGACGCAGTTCAAATGGGACTTGCTTCTGCTGCTGAGGCAATTGAAAACTGCGGCGTTGACTTTAATGAGTATAACTGCAAAAAAACAGCCGTAATTATGGGAATAATCGAAAACAGCTTTAACCATGAAAATGCAGATTACCCATCAAATGTAACTTTAAAAAAAATGCCGAGTCTTGCCCCTGCTCTTATATCAATGAAATATAAGCTGAACGGTGCAAGCTTTAATATTTCAACTGCCTGTGCTTCATCAGCTTACGCAATGGCTGTTGCAAAGCAATTTATTGAATCAGGACTTTATGACATGGTCATAACAGGCGGAATTTCAAATATCGTCAGCCATGAAACAATAACAGGATTTAATCAGCTTCTCGCTATGTCTGCAAATCCTGACCCTGAAACAGCCTGCCGTCCATTTACAAAAAATCGTGACGGATTTATTATGGGCGAGGGCAGCGGTGCTGTAATACTTGAGTCGGAAGAATCGGCACTGAAAAGAAATGCCGATATTTACTGTGAGTTTTCAGGTGCATCAATGTATGATGAAGCATATAATCTTACAGCTCCTCTTACAGATGGACAGGGTATGGTCGAATCAATGAAACTTGCAATTGAAAATGCAGGTATAGCTCCCGAAAAGATAAATTATATCAACGCTCACGGCACATCAACCGGACTAAATGACGCTTATGAAACAGCTGCAATAAAAGAAGTTTTCGGCAGCAATGCCGGAAATATTCCTGTTTCATCAATAAAAGCCGCAATCGGCCACACACTTGGTGCAGGAGGGGTTCTGGAGGCAATTGCCTGCATAAAGGCAATTGAAGCAGGAATAATTCCGCCTACGATTCACTATGATGAGCCTGCTCCTGAATGTGACCTTGACTATGTGCCAAATACTGCAAGAAAACATCATGTAGATGCGGCACTCTCAAATTCATTCGGTTTCGGAGGACATAATGCAACTCTTATTTTCAGCAAATACAGGAAAGGAAATTTATAGTAATGCCGATATGCAAAATAACAACTAATTATCCATTAAATGATGATGAAAAAAACAAGTTTGCCGATGAAGCAGCAATAATTCTGTCAGAACTTCTTGAAAAGCCGCTTAAAGCAATAATGGTAATGATAAACACCAACTATATGCGAATGAATCAGTCAAATGATGCTGTTTGCTTTGGTGAGTTCCGATATGTAAAATCATATTCGGACGAAGCTGAAAGAAGTCAATTTTTAAAACAGCTTTCAGATAAAATGTTCGCTCTCATTCAAAAATACACAAAAGCAGAACCTCACAGGGTTTATATGCAGTTTACGCATATGAAGCGTGACGAAGCCTGGAAGTATACAGAATGAAAGGAACTGACTGAAAATGAAATGGCCAATAAGAGAACTGCTTAATCCGGTTGTAACACGCTCACTTCTATATGGAGTAAATCCGTTTGACCTTGAATATGTACTTAAAAAGGTTGATAAAATTGAAAAAATGAGTGGTAGGGAAATTCAAAGCGTATGGCTTGGCGAGTGGGATAAAAAAATCAAAAAATACCTTGATTTTGCTGAAGAAGCTCTGAAATCAGGAAGTCTTATTTCAGCAAGGGAATATACAGAGCTTGCCGTAAGATGCTGTTATGCCTGCTATATGATAAATACAGATGACATTCCGCAGAAAAAAGCTATATACAATCGTCTTTCCGACTGCTACTTAAAATACACAAAGCTTTGCAAAAACAGAATCGAATATGTTGAAATTCCGACAAAATACGGCATAATGCCTGCATACCTTCACTTTCCTCTGTCATACGGCAGTGAAGAAAAACTGCCTTGCGTTATTACATATTCAGGTGTTGGAAGCTGTAAGGAGGAGCTTGAAATGCTTGCTAATCCTCTTACTGAAAGAGGCATGGCTGTCCTTACGCCTGATATGCCCGGAACAGGAGCAGCACTTTTTGACAATGACCTTAAATGTCGTGGTTTAATGCTTGAATCCGCTTTTGACGCTGCTTTCAGCTATCTTGAAAACAGAGATGACATTGATTCCGATAAAATCGGACATTTCGGTCTTTGCATGGGTGGAGGGTATGCTTTTCGTGCTGCCTCAAAAAGACCTGAAAGCAAGTGCTGTGTAAGTCTTTTTCCTCTTTTTATTAATATTGCTGACATAGACTCCATTCCTATCTGGATGAAGCGTGGAAAATGGTCTGCACTTCAATATGGAGAAAGTGAAACGTTCCTAAGTGAAATAAAGATGCTTGAGGAGGGTAACGTAAGCTGTGACTTCCTTATGGTTTATAGTGAATATGATAACTGGATGTCCACTGATGCGTCTTTATCACTTTATGAAAAAGCAACAGGATTTAAGGAGAAAATTTTTGTTGACGAAAAGCCTGCCTATGTTTCAGAAGAAACTATTATGCATGCCATGCCTGTTGGTGAACAATTCCACTGGATAAAGCATAAATCCGCCGACTTTATCGCAAAACGACTTGTTGGAGGCAATATATGAAAAACTTTTTTGACTATTATTTTGAACACGCTGAAAAAAATCCCGATAAGGTGCTTCTGAGAATTGACAATGAAAGCCTTACTTATGGGGAGTTTGTTGATAAAACCGCAGAAATTGCTTCTGGAATGAAAAAACTCAATATAAAAAAGAACGATAAAATAGGCATAATCATGCCAAACAGCATTGAATGGTATCTTATATTCTGGTCAGCTGTCAGAATCGGTGCACAACCTGTTCCGCTTGACCCGCAAAGCGGTGAATTTGAGCTTGTCAAGCTTATCCCTGCCACTACGGTAAAGATATGCTTTGCAGCAGAAAAATACAGAAATAATCCTATAATTGAGGTTTTGAAAAAAATTATTCCTGAAAAAATCACCATTAATAAGATTATCTGTTTTACCGAAAACAGCAGTGATATTTTTGATGATATTTTTATTTCGTCAAAACAATTTCAGGAGGATTTCTGTCAGGATACATGTGATACATATATTCCTGAAAATGAACATATAATGTCGCTTGCCTGCACCTCGGGAAGTACAGGAAACCCCAAAATCTTATCTGTTCCGTATTATGGATTTCTTAAAGCTGCTGAGGATATGGGTTCATACCTTGAATTTTCTGAAAATGAGGTAATGATGATAGGCATGACTCTTTATCATCAGGGCGGATTCGGCATGGGACTTCAAACAACGGTAAAAGGCGGAACTGTGATATATCAGCCGCAGTTCAATCCGATTACCTTTCTTGAAACTGTGCAGAAATACAAGGTCACTGTTATACAGCTTACCTCAACGCTTGCAAAGGTGCTTCTCTCCGCACCTGATTTTGATAAATACGACCTCTCAAGTGTTAAGGCATGCTATTTTGCAGGTGAGGTTCTTCCACAGGAGCTTGCAGACGTATTTGCAAATCAGCTTGGAATAAGAGTTATAAATATTATCGGCTCATCTGAAACGGCAACCATGGTTGTGTGGGATTCAGACTGTGATTTTGACTGCGACCCGAGTGACTTCCGCAAGCTTCCGTTCACTGACTTCAAGGTGCTAGCTGATATGCAGGAGGTTGAAGAAAATGAAATCGGAGAGCTATGCATTTTCACTGACGCTGTTATTACGGATTACTTTGGAAATCCACAGCTTTCAAATGAAAAAATCCATACCGATGAAAACGGCAGACGCTGGTTCTGTACGGGTGATCTTGTAATCAAACTTCCAAACGGAAAAGTGCGATTTGCAGGACGCAGTAAACGTATTATAAAACGAGGCGGAAATCTTGTTCATGCTGAGGAAGTAGAGGCTTGTCTGCTCACTCACCCGAAAATTGCAGCAGCAGCAGTTACTGCTGAGGATCACCCAATAATAGGTCAGCAGATTACTGCCTATATTCAGCCAAATGGTGACGAAAAAATAACAAGGGGCGAAATTGCAAAATACTTTGACGGCAGACTTTCTGCTTATAAAGTGCCTGACAAGGTCGTTCTTGTAGAGGAAATTCCAAAGGACGTAGGAAAAATACAATTTAAGTACCTTAGAAAAAAACAATATGCAGTAAAGGAAGTATAAAATGAATAATCTAAGCTGGGATGATTTTAAAGAGGTAATTTCAGATTATATCGGTACAGATTCATCTGAAATTACTGAAAATACAGACATTTATGAAGATCTCTATCTTGATTCGCTCGGACTTTTCGGTCTTGGTACTCACATAACAGAAACATATGAACTTAATATCCCCCTCTCTCTTGTAGCATCAATAAGTCTTGTCGGAGATATGTTTAAACTGCTTAACGAAAAAGGCACTCCTGTTGAGGAATAGAGAACTTATATGGTATTATTTATGCTTGCTCATGCAGGAGGGAGTGCAAGAAGCTACTGTTCATTCAAAAAGTATCTTCCGAAGGAACTACAGCTGATACCCATGGAATGTGCAGGACATGGTTTGAGAATGGGAGAAGATTTCTTCGGCAGTATCCCTTTATGTGCCGCAGATTTGCTTAATAAGCATGCAGATGTTATAAAAAATGAGGACTACGCTTTCTTTGGTCACAGCATGGGAACTATGATTATATGTGAACTAACCAAACAAATAAGAGCAAAAAAGCTGCCTGAACCATGCCATGTTTTTCTCTCCGGAAGATGTGCTATAAATGAAAACATCGACATTTTTCCAAACCCGGATATAATGTCAGACGAAGAAATAGTTGATTTTTTTGTTAAGTATAAGCTGTTTCCAAAAATGGACAACCCTGAAATATTCAGCTTGTTTTCCGGAATTTTATGTTCAGATATTCGCATGACATCAGGCTACAATCTTTTGCCTGAACAATTCAGATTTAACAGTGAAATTACTGTTTTATACGGTAATGATGACATCTTTCTGCAAAATTTCAATATGTATAATTGGAGCAGCTTTTCAACTAAAGGGTGCAGTGTTATACAATTTCCGGGCGGACATTTTTACTATAATGACCACAAAAAAGAAATTTGCAATGTTATTTTAAATAAACTTGAGTTTTAAAAAATAAAAAGAGAGTCACCTAAAAATGCAGGTGACTCTTTTCAGAAAGGATGAAATATGAAATTATAAAATGATAAAACGAAGTTTATTTCATTGTAGCATTTAATAAGTAAATGTCAAGCGTTTTGACGTTAAACGCCATTTTTTGTCACTAAAATTTAAAAACAACGTATTATAGCCATTTTCAGCTTATAGTTTAATAATAAAACAACGTTTTGCATATATTTTGGTTTTTATTTAATTGTTTTTATAATTAATGCAGATGAATTTTTTGTAGCATTTTTGGCTAATGTGCTGTAGAAATAGTCTTTATTTTAGTCAAAATTACAGAAAATAAATAAATATGTTTTTTGTTGTTGACTATTATCTAAAACTATGCTATAATAAGCAAAATGATAAAAAACGAGGTAATGTATATGAAAACACAAGAAAATTTCAAAAAAGGTGCAGTTGAAATGGTCGTTTTACATTTATTGTGCGATCGTGATATGTACGGCTATCAATTAGTTCATGAGCTTGAAAAGAGAAGTAAAGGTCTTTTCATCATCAAGGAAGGTACTCTTTATCCTTCACTTTACAGAATGATGGAAAAGAATTATATTTCAGGAACTTCCGAGCTTGTTGGCAAAAAGAGAACACGTATTTATTATCACCTTGAAGAAGAAGGTAAAAAAGCTCTTGCTGAAATGAAGAACGATTATGCTTCAATTTCAACAGGTATTTCAAATGTACTTAATACAACAGGTTCAACAGAAAAAGAATAATACATATGTAAAAGTCCTTTGAATATTATTTCAAAGGACTTTTTATTTCTGATTATTCCTTATGTAGTCAACAGCCGACATAATACTATTTGTATAAAATTTGCGTATAATTAATGAATTCAAGTGGTTTTTTGGTTGATTAACAAGATAGTTTAATAATATTTGTATAAAAAATCAATTGCAATAATCCTTGCAAAGTAGTATAATTTAAGTGTTGCTGTATTAAACAACAGCAGCTTTGCATATGCGATTATACTTTTTTCATGGTTTTGACCAACAAAAACACCTCTTGAAACAGTATATCTCGTTAATTGCTGTATGATACTTATGTCATACAGTCAAAGCAAAAAGCAGATTTGAAGTCGGAGATTGGAGAAGAATATGTCAAATACTAACAAAACTTTAAAAAGCTACGCTAATCCATTAATGGAGAAAATCAAAATTGATTTCCTTGAAAAACTTCAGGGTATATACAACGTTTCTCCTGATGAGGCGTCTGACAAACAGGTTTATCAGGTACTTTCAGATGTTATCGTAGGTCATCTGAAAAAGAAAAGACAAACTTTTATTAATCACACTCATTCTGTCGGCGGAAAACAGGTTTACTATCTTTCAATGGAATTTCTTATGGGCCGTTCACTTAAAACAAGTATCTATAATCTTGAAATTGCTGACGATGTCCGCACTATGCTGAGTGAATACGGTATCAATCTTGATAAAATATATGACTATGAGCCTGATGCAGGTCTTGGAAACGGCGGTCTTGGCAGACTTGCTGCCTGCTATCTTGATGCCCTCGCTACACAGGGACTTCCTGCCATGGGTCATTCAATATGCTATGAATACGGCATCTTCAAACAGAAACTTGAGGACGGCTGGCAGACAGAGCTGCCGGATAACTGGCTTCCGGGCGGTTCAGTCTGGCTTACTGCAAAGCCTGACCTTGCCATTGATGTTCATTTCGAGGGCGAATTAAAGGAATACTGGGACAGTCAGTATCATTATGTTTCTCATGTAAACTACAGCACAGTTGTTGCTATTCCTTACGATATGTATGTTTCAGGCTATAACAGCGAGGGAGTTTCAGTTCTTCGTCTTTGGAAGGCTCAGGCTCCGAGCTTTGATATGGCTAAGTTTAACAGCGGTGATTATGCAAGTGCCTTGGCACAAAACTCAGTTGCAAACGCAATTTCAAAGGTACTTTATCCTAATGACAATCACCTTGAGGGTAAATCACTCAGACTTCGTCAGCAGTACTTTATGTGTGCAGCCGCTATCGGTGATATCGTAAATACTCACATGTCTGTTTACGGCACACTTGATAATCTTCACGAAAAGGTTGCTATTCACATCAATGATACTCACCCGACTCTTGCTATCCCTGAGCTTATGCGTATCCTCCTTGATGACTGCGGATATACTTGGGAAAAGGCTTGGGACGTTGTTATCAATACATTTGCTTATACAAACCACACTGTTATGGCTGAGGCTCTTGAAAAGTGGGACGTTAACCTTGTAAAGCATATTATTCCAAGAATTTTCTCAATTATCGTTGAAATCAATAACCGTTACTGTCGTGAACTTATGGAGAAAAACGGCAATGACAGCTCTAAAACTACAAGTATGTCCATTATCAAGGATAATCAGATTCACATGGCTACATTATGTGTTGTTGCGTCACATAGTGTAAACGGTGTTTCAAAGCTCCATTCAGATATTATCAAGCATTCTGTATTTAAGAATGAATACGAATATTATCCATATAAATTCAAGAACGTAACAAACGGTATTGCTTACAGAAGATGGCTTTATCAGTCAAATCCGGGGCTTACAAATCTGCTTCGTGAAAAAATCGGCGATAAGTTCCTTAAAGACGGTTCTGAGCTTATAAAGCTGCGTGAATTCCAGAATGATAAGGACGTTCTTGAGGCTCTTGTTAAAATCAAAAAGGAAAACAAAGAGAAATTTGCAAAATTTGTTAAGCAGCAGAGCCAGTTTATTATTGATACAGACAGCATTTTCGATGTTCAGGTTAAGCGTTTGCACGAATATAAGCGTCAGCACCTTAATGTAATGAATATCCTTGCTGATTACAATTATCTGCTTGAAAATCCTGATGCAGATTTTGAGCCTAAGACATATATCTTTGCAGCAAAGGCTGCTCCGGGATATTATCTTGCAAAGCAAATCATTAAACTTATCTGGGCTATTTCAGAAGAAATAAAGAAAAATCCGAAAATCTCACAAAAACTTTCTGTATACTTCCTTGAAAACTACTGTGTTACACTTTCCGAGCTTCTTATGCCTGCAAGCGACATTTCAGAGCAGATTTCACTTGCCGGAACAGAGGCTTCAGGTACAGGAAACATGAAGCTGATGCTTAACGGTGCTATAACATTGGGAACTCTTGACGGTGCAAATATTGAAATCGGTGACGCTGTAGGCCCTGACAACATCATTATCTTCGGTATGAAAACCGACGAAGTTAATGCACTTAAATCAAAGGGTTATAATCCTGAGGTATATTATAACAGCAACGAAACAATCAGAAAGTGCATAGAGAGAATGTACAATGGTATTAACGGCTGTACTTTCAATGATGTTGCCAACTCATTAAAGACTCAGGATCCATATATGGTTCTTGCTGATTTTGATTCATACAGACAGGCACAGAAATTCAGCTCAGAATGCTATAAGGATACTATGAGGTGGTCAAAAATGTCACTCAATAATATTGCAGGGGCAGGAATATTCTCTGCTGACCGAGCTGTTAATGAGTATGCAAGAAATATCTGGCACCTTAAATAAAATAATTGATCGGAGTTTTATATGCTGATATATGATAGTTGGAATAATGACTACAAATCGCCGTTCGGGGCGGTAAAAAGGGACGAATCAATACGCTTTACAATTAAGCTGTCAAAGGATACAAAGCTTGACTTTGCTCCTGTGCTTGTTGTTTTCAGAACAGGCTTCAAGGAGAGATTTCTCAGCATGACTCAAATCGACGAAACAGATGATTGCTATGTTTATTCAACAATCTTTTCCGCAAAGTATTCAGGAGTTCATTACTACTACTTCTCATATACATCAAATGGCACACGCTTTTTTATAAAGAAAAAAGACGGTCATATCGGTCATATCAATGACGGAGACCTTTTTCAGCTCACAGTTCACTCAAATCACTATGAAACTCCTGATTTTCTTAAAGGCGGCATAATGTATCAGATTTTTCCCGACCGCTTCTGCAAAAGCGGAAAGATTCACCAAAACATTCCGTCAGGGCGTGTAATTCGTGATGACTGGGGCGGAGTTCCATACTATAAGCCTGATGAAAACGGTCATGTCTGGAATAATGATTATTTCGGCGGCGACCTTGAGGGCATACGTTCAAAGCTCGGTTACTTGAGTGATTTGGGAGTTACATGCATTTATCTTAATCCGATTTTTGAATCCCATGAAAATCACAGGTATAATACAGCGGACTACATGAAGGTTGACCCTCTGCTTGGTACTAACGAGGACTTTAAAAAGCTTTGTGAGGACGCTAAGGAATATGGTATTTCCATTATTCTTGACGGTGTGTTTTCTCATACCGGTGCAGACAGCGTTTACTTTAACAAATTCAGCCGCTATGACAGCATCGGAGCTTACAATTCAAAGGAAAGTCCGTACTATCCATGGTATACATTCTACAATTATCCAAATGAATACGAGGCTTGGTGGGGTATAGATACACTTCCGAATGTTGTTGAAACAAACCCGGATTATACAAAATTTATCTGCGGTGACGGCGGAGTTCTTGATTACTGGATTGAACAGGGTGCGGCAGGCTTTCGTCTTGACGTTGCCGATGAGCTTCCTGACCAGTTCCTTGAAGACTTGAATAAATGCGTAAAAAAACATGGAAAGGAAAAAATCGTCATAGGCGAGGTATGGGAGGACGCCTCCAATAAGGAAAGCTACGGAGTAAAACGCCGTTACCTTTTGGGACATCAGCTTGATTCAGTTATGAATTATCCTTTCAGAGAGGCTATAATCAGCTATATTAAAGGCGGTAACCCGAATGATTTTGTTCTCTCGGTTATGACAATTCTTGAAAATTATCCTAAACCGACTATAGATGTCCTTATGAATTTCGTATCTACTCATGATATTGAACGTGCAATAAACCGTTTTGGCGGAGAAAGCTGCGACGGTAAAAGCAAGGACTGGATGGCAGGACGAAAGTTGACTGAGGAACAGTATGCCAAAGGAAAAAACATGCTGAAATCAGCCTTTGCTCTGATGTTCTTTATTGCAGGAGTTCCAAGCATTTATTACGGTGACGAGGCAGGAATGCAGGGCTATAAAGACCCATTCAACAGAGTCTGTTATATGTGGGGCGATGAGGATAATGAACTTATCGAATTTACCAGAGAACTGGGAAAAATACGCAAATCAAGCTTGGCATTCAAGCAGGGTGAAATGCGTTTTATATACACAGATAACGATATCATGGGCTTTATCCGTCATGGAGAGGACGAGGATATGCTTGTCTTTGTAAACAGAAGTGAGCATAACCGCAGTATCGACAGCTTCCTTTCGCTGATAAATGACTACAGCATTTCAGTCGCTTTAAGAGGCTTGATAACAGATACAGGACTGAATATTTCAGCATATGACTATGCTGTTGTAAGATGCATTAAGTAAATTGCTGAAAACAAGGGAACATTTTTAATCAATACCGTATAATTTCTGTGCGGTACTGCATTGAAATGTTCCCTTAAATTATAGACTGCACAAAGATTGTGTTATTGCCTTTACAAAATTAACTTTTTATAGTATAATTTAATGTAGCTGTGATAATCCCGTACAATGCCAAACAGCTTGTACGTTATTTCAATATATACAAAATCGGAGGTTTTTATGAATTTTACTCCTAAGGAAATTTTAGACTTCGTTGAAGAAAACGATGTTAAATTTATAAGACTGACTTTCTGCGATATGTTCGGAAATCTTAAAAATATTGCAATAATGCCCGATGAACTCCCAAGAGCCTTTGAGCATGGAATTCCATTTGACGCTTCATGCCTTACATCAGAATATTGCGACCTTCTTCTCGTACCCGATATTACAACTCTTTCTGTACTCCCTTGGCGTCCTAAGTCCGGCAGAGTTGTAAGGTTTTTCTGCAACCTCAAAAATCTCGATGAGAGCGATTATATAGGCGATATGAGAACCTCGCTGCAGCGTGATATATCGGCTATTTACAGTAACGGATACTCATGTGAATTTGGTACAAAATGTGAATTCTATCTTTTTGACCTTGATGAAAACGGTGAGCCTACAAAGCTTCCCCACGACCATGGAAGCTATATGGACGTTGCTCCTCTGGATAAATGCGAAAATACAAGACGTGAAATATGTCTTTCACTTGAGGAAATGGGACTTAACCCTAAAAGCTCCTGTCATAAGCATGGCCCGGGACAAAATGAAATCGACTTCAAGTCAAATGAACCTGTAACTGCCGCTGATAATATGGTGCATTATAAAACAGTTGTTAAATCAATTGCAGCTCAAAACGGACTTTTTGCGTCATTTATGCCGATGCCGCTTGAAAATGAACACGGAAGTGCTTTGGCAATTTCGCTCAGCGTCAAGAAAAACGGAGAAAGCATTTTCGGTGCATCTGCAAACGAAATATCAAACGAGGGAAAATGGTTTATTTCAGGTATACTCAGCCGCACAAGAGAAATAACTGCGTTTCTCAACTGCACAACCAACTCCTATAAGAGATTCGGCATAGGCTTTGCTCCTGAATATGTAAACTGGTCATTTGAAAATCGTTCTCAGCTGATAAGAATAACTCATGCTGTCGGAATGCCGCCAAGTATTGAAATCCGTTCAGCTGACGCATGCTGTAATCCATACATAGCCTTTAAGCTCCTGCTTGCAGCAGGCTTTGAGGGTATAAGCAGAAAAGACAGCAGTATGTTTGATACGTCCAAAAAGACAAACTGCGACAATTCAGGAAATCAGCCTCTGCCGACCTCTCTCAGCGAAGCTGTTTCAATTGCAAAGTCAAGTGAATTTGTAAAAAATAATTTATCGGAAGAAATAAGAAAAAATCTCTTTGCAAAGCTTGATAAGCAGCTTTCTGAATATGAAGCTTCTGAAAACAAAGATAAGTTTGAGGACGATTTCTACTTTAAATCCATTTAATAAAAGGGTGTGATTTTAAAATGGAAAGAGCATTAATTGTTTCCGGCTCTGAAAAAGGCTTGGAGGCCATAGTGCAATTAATCAAAACCTATGGCTACAGCCATGTTTCTTCAATATCAAGCGGAAGTGAAGCCCGCCGTCTTATAACTAAAAGTGATTATGATATTGTAATTATAAACACGCCCCTGAGTGATGAATTCGGACACGAACTTTCAATTATGATTGCCGAATCCTCAACAGCAGGTATAATTTTAATATGCAAGTCTGATATTTCCGATGAAATTTCCGATAAAGTAAGTGATTTCGGCGTTTGTGTAATGTCAAAGCCGTTGAATAAAACTATTTTTCATCAGTCGGTAAAGCTTGTTCAGGCAACTCGTTCAAGAATGCTAGGACTGAAAAAGGAGAACGTCAAGCTGCTTACTAAAATTGACGAAATGAGATTCATAAACAGAGCAAAATGTGCATTAATGCAGTATCTTAAATTTACAGAACCTCAGGCTCACAGATATATTGAAAAACAGGCAATGGATACACGTCAGACCCGTAAGGAAGTCGCATTAAGTATTCTTTCTACATACGAAAGATAGGGGCATGCCTTAACTTATAAGGCATGCCCATTTTTTATATTTAAAGTTTTGCAAAAGCCTGCTTAATATCGTCAAGGATATCGTCAACATTTTCAAGTCCTACTGAAAATCTTACCATTCCTCCGTCTATACCGCATGCTACAAGCTGTTCGTCTGTAAGCTGTCTGTGAGTTGCACTTGCAGGATGAAGTACACATGTTCTGATGTCCGCAACGTGAACAACATTTGAGGCAAGCTGCAAGCTGTCCATAAATTTAACAGCTGTATTTCTTCCTCCCTTTATTACAAATGAAATTACACCGCTGCATCCCAATGGGAGATACTTTTGAGCAAGCTCATAATCACTGCTGCTCTTTAAGCCCGGATAATTAACTGACTCAACCTTGTCAGACGCTTCAAGAAATTCTGCAACCTTCATTGCATTTTCGCAATACTGCTTCATTCTTATTGCAAGTGTTTCAAGTCCGAGATTAAGTAAAAATGCAGAATTTGCTGACGGATAACAGCCAAAATCTCTCATAAGCTGCATTCTCGCCTTTACTATGTAAGCTGCCTTTCCGTATGACTTTGAATAAATTGTGCCATGATAGCTTTCATCAGGCTCTGTAAACTCAGGGAATTTTCCGTTAGTCCAGTCAAAATTGCCTGAATCAACAATTACGCCGCCAACCTGTACAGCGTGTCCGTCCATATATTTTGTTGTTGAATGAATTACAATATCAGCACCAAATTCAATAGGGCGGCAAAGTATAGGTGTTGGGAAAGTATTATCAATAATCAGCGGTACATTGTTTTTGTGAGCTACCCTTGCAAATTTCTCAATATCAAGAACCTTTAATGCAGGATTTGCAAGTGTTTCACCGAAAACAGCCTTAGTATTCGGCTTGAAGGCCTTTTGAAGTTCATCTTCAGAAGCGTCTGCATCAACAAAAATGCACTCAATACCCAGTTTCTTTAAGGTAATGGCAAACAAATTGATAGTGCCGCCGTATATTGTTGACGCTGATATAAAGCTGTCACCTGCACCGCATATATTAAGAATTGAGCAAAGTGATGCTGCCTGTCCACTGGAGGTACACATAGCACCGATACCACCCTCAAGGGCTGCAATTTTTTCCTCAACAGCCATTACTGTTGGATTTTCAAATCTTGAATAAATCAAGCTTTTGGTCGGATCATCAAAAACAGCAGCAACATCGTCTGTTGAGTCATATACATATGTTGTACTTTGAACGATAGGAACAACTCTTGGTTCAGTATTTTTCGGATGATAACCTTCGTGCAAACATTTTGTTTCAATTTTCATGTAAATAAGCCTCCGTTTGATTTTAGGTAACACCGCACAAGCTTTGTGCGGTGTTACCTTTACTTCCATAAGTTTACTGTTTAATTATACCACACAATTGAGCAAAGTCAATATATTTGTTTTTTATGACTGCCAATAGGTTCTATATATAAGGCAATAGTGGGGCTCTCTCCCACACCCAGCAATGACTTTCAGCCCTTGACCTGACCAAAGGATTAGCAAACTCTTTGGAAGCCTATTTTATTAAATTATTCATCTTTAACACACTTTTATAAGAGATTTTCTTTACTTTAATGTAAAAACATAGTATAATAAGGTCAGAATATTAAATTTTTTCAATATGCTTTGTGTACTATTAGAAACTTAAATTCGGAGGAATACCTTATGAAACGTGAATTAGGGATTGCAAGATGCGGACTTGCCTGCTGTTTATGCTCTCAAAATGAGTCATGTGCTGGCTGTAATTCAGGAGAATGTCCTGATAAGGATTGGTGCGAAAACAGAAAATGCTCCTTAGAAAAAGGCTGTGAACACTGTTATGATTGCAGTGAAAACTGTAAAAAAGGCTTATTATCTAAAATTAAGCCTTATGGATTTACTCAGTTTGCTAAAAGGCATGGCGTAGAAAAGCTTTTGGATTGTCTGGAACGAAATGAAAAAAACGGTATTTTATATCATCGTAAAGGCATAAACGGTGATTATGATAATTTTGATGATGTAGAAACGCTTATTGATTTTATCAAAACAGGCAAATAATATTTAAGTCAACACCGCACAAAAATTGTGTGGTATTGCCTTAAGAAAGACGAGGAAAACAAAATGACATATACACAGCTTTATAAAACACCGATCAAATTTTCAGATATTATTCTGAAAAGTGATGGAGAATATTTAACGGGATTGTGGTTTGTCAGTTCACGAGACTCAAATAAACATACAGCAAACAGCATTGAAAAAGAACTGAAAATTTTCACTCAAACGGCAAAATGGCTGGATATGTACTTCAGCGGCAAAGCTCCTGACTTTATCCCCCAATACAGAATTGAAAATCTTACTCCATTCCGCAAAGAAGTAATTGACATCATGCTTTCAATTCCATACGGAAAAACTGTTACTTATGGAGAAATTGCAAATAAAATTGCAAAAAATCATGCCGTCAAAAAAATGTCTGCCCAAGCAGTCGGCGGTGCAGTCGGATGGAATCCTATATGCCTGATTATCCCATGTCATAGAGTTATAGGAGCAAACGGTTCTCTTACAGGGTACGGCGGAGGAATTAAAAATAAAATATCCCTGCTGGAATCAGAGGGACATGATATGAGTAAATTCATTATTCCTTTCAAAGGAACAGCATTATAAAGCAATGTCAAATTATAATTGGAGAGTAAAATGAAAAAATTACATAAAAAGCATAAAATTGTGCTTTGCAAAATATCTTTTACATTTATAACACTTTGCTTTTTACTAATTAATTTTCCCCTTTTGGATTGGTTTCTGCATTCTGAAAAAATGTGGTATGACGAGTTTGAATTAAATCCTGATACGTCTTTTTTATTTCATATCTATGAAAAACAAGGAATTTTAGACGAAACAATTGGATTCATTTATTCTATGACGTATGGCAGTAAATGGATGCATATTTGCTATCATCTTTATAATATGGTACCTTGCATTGAGCTAGACCCGTTTTTCTTAGGTTTTTTAGTCTTTTTAATTCCAATGATCAAATTATCAACATATGATATTAACGCTCATAAAAATCATAATATCAGAAAAACCATACTATTTTATGCAATTCAATATATTATAGTGGTTATTATATGTATATATGGAGTTTTTGTTTATGCTCCGCAATATTACAGTACAATACTTGACATTGTTCAGTGTATTTAAACTCTGACACTACGATTATTTATTTTGCTGACAATTTAATGTTCAAAATCTATACTTCACAAAAATAAATACTCCTGAATAATATAAACTAAGGCAATACAAAAATTATAAAATGTTGCCTTGAGCAATTTCCCGCTAAAATATGAAAGGAGGATTTTTATGAACTTTAATCTTTTAGACGATATAGACAGAATGGTTTATCGCGAAGGCAGAAGCAATTCAGGTCCAAGCATGAACTTTCAACAAGATAATATCAGTTCGCCGTCACAGCTTTCAAGCTTTCCTGAACATACTCCTATCGGCATGGCGTATGTTCCGTTTCAGCAATGGGGCAAAACGTATGAAGCTGATGAAGCTTTGCAGCATGGTACAATGTTTCCAGACCTTGATTACCCCTTTTTAGGAGGTGGCAGTCATGAATGAACGTGAACTGATGATGAAAATAAAAAAGTATTCCTTTGCCATTAAGGAGCTTAATCTATACCTCGACACTCACCCAAACTGCAGAAGAGCTTTAGCTCTTTTCCAAAAATACAAAAGTCTTAAATGTGACGCAGAAAATGAGTATGTGCAAAATTTTGGTCCGATTATTCCGGAGCAGTCCGATAACCCGCAGCGTTGGAGCTGGATTGACGGTTCCTGGCCTTGGGAAAGGAGTTAGTATATGTGGCAGTATGAGAAAAAGTCATCATATCCATGTTGTACATATAGTTCAGGCAATACATTAAAATGCGGTACAAGAAATAACCTGTACCGCATTTTTCTATAGTTCTGTGAAATCATATTCAGTATTATCGAAATAATTTCACTACCATAAATAATCTATATTTATATTACTTTCCCAACACTACAGACAGCTTAATTTCTTTTTCATTTTCACTGAGGTCAGCTGTCCCGCCGTCATCTACTGTAACGTGCACCTCATATAACTCATTAGCTGAAAGCTCTGTCGGCGTTTCACCACTTTCTGTTTTAATGCTCCACTGTTCCTTTGAAACTTCAATCAGCTTTCCGTCATTCTCGTAAGCATACAGCTTAAACTCATCAGTCTTACCCGAAAGTCCACTCATGCGAATCGCTACATTAGTTTTAGGGTGTACATTTTCAATAGTTACAGTATTCAGCCAGCTTGCTACAGTTCCCTGTCCGCCGTCAGCTGTAAATTTATCCTGCTGCATTACATTTCTCATTGCCTTATCAAGATCAACCTTACGATACGGCATATCAGGCAGATATACAAATCTGTCCTGAAGTCTTAAAAGTTCAAGATAGCCTGTAGGACAATAGAGTGCATTGCCGCTGTTACCTGCATACATACCTATAGCCATATTATTATATCCAGGCTTGTTTGCAACATCAACAGCAAGTGCTGTTTTGCCTGTTTCAAAATCAATTATAATATACTGCCACATACCTGTTTCAACATTCTGCACATAGCCATAAATATAACCTGTTGCAGTTGAAAGTTTAAGCATGGAAGTATCTCTTATATCATCTCTGAACCATATGCTTTTCATCTCATATCCATTGTCAGTCTTTATTGTATCAACACGCTCAACACCGGGCATTATCATAACATTGCCTTTAGTCAGCCAGTTAACATCATAAATATTTTCATAGCTTTGTATAGATGAGTCGCTGTCAGGCTTTGCGAGATTAGGACTGCCTGCACCAAACCAGTTGCAGACTATTGTGCTGACTGTACCGTTTCCGTCGTCATAAACAATAGCTGAATTTTCAACCGACACAGGCATATCATCAGGAAGTTCATCAATAACAGGCATACTTGCCACTTTTTCACCTGTTTTCATGTCAAGTGCAATAAGATTTACAGGATCGAGGTTATCCGTAAACATTACAAGGTCCTTAGAAAGTGATGGTGAACAGCCGCTTCCCCATGCAAGTCCGCCGCCTGTTGTAGCTGCACCTTCTCTGCTGTCCTTTGCACCAACGCTCTCATAAGGTGTACACCAGACTTTTTTTACACCGTTATCAGCCTGAAACAGATAGCAATTCTGGTTTGTAAGTATAACTGCACCTTCCTTTGATGATGAAATACCATTCTCTGCACCTTCACCTGCTTCAAGCTCATATACGAATACAGCCTTTGTAAGATCAGTCTTTTTACCATTCAAAATATCATCAATAGCTGAACGGGATATGTAGCCTACTGCACCGATCTGTTTTCTGTCAGGATATATTCTGAAACCGCCTGTTGCAAACCACAGATTACCGTCATAGTCAAATACTACTGAAAGCAAATTCTGTTCAAGTGTTTTGCCGAGTACCTTTTCAGCTGATGCTTTTATATCAATATCAAGTACCTTTTCAAATTCAGGCAGCACATTGCCGTTCTCATCAGTAGCTTTAAGCATAAGAACGTGATTGTTGCTTGTCGGACATACTATCCTGTTGCTTTCGTCAACAAATGAATATGAACTCTGAATAACATAACCGCCTCCGTCATGTTTCTTCGGTGAGAAAAATCCAAGAGTCTGTGCACTATCCGCATTAATATCCCTTATAGCTATACCGCCAAGCAGAGGTACTACCGAATGACCGTAAGTATCAAAAAATACTGCAGGTGATGCATTGGCATTCTGCTTTTCATAAGATACGTTAACCTCCGGATAAATGCCTATCGGCAATATTTCATCTGTCGAATCGGTGTTATAGCAATCGTGATGAATATTTGCATCACTCTTTGCCATGTACGGATTTTCATCCACCACCTTAGCCGTAAGCGGCTTTATAGGCAGTACAGCAGTGCTTTCAGCACCTTTTTCAGTTTTTGCTGATTTGCCGAATACGTTGCATAATAACATTCCGACCGTACAGCAAAGCCCTAATGCAAGTACGATAATTACTGCAATAAGAGCAGTTGTTTTCTTCTTCATAAGAACCCTCCTTTTTTTAAATATTATAACATTAAATATGCAAAATTACAATATTTCCTGCGTGAATGCAGTATGAAAATGCGTGAAAAGCCGCCGCACCAAATAATATAGGTGTGACGGCTTGCCAATATATTCATTTTTAAAATTTTTCAACATGGTTTAATGTAAAACCTGTACAAATAAGATAATACACAAACCTATAGTTCTTTTTCGTTTTCCTGCATTAAGAAATTACGATGCAAATACACATAAAAAAGTTTGCTTATTGTCAATCCAATTGTAATGCCAAGCAATACACCTGCCAAAACATCTGTAGGAAAATGAACATATAAATACAATCTTGAAAATGCAATTAAAGATGCAAGAACATAAGCTGCAATTCCCATTCGCTTATTGGAATTCATGATAATTGTGGCTGCAATAAAAGATGACAAAGTATGTCCCGAAGGAAATGAATAATCCTGCGGAATAGCAATTAGCATCTGCACTGTGTCATTGATCCAGCAAGGACGTTCCCTTGCAAGTAAATTTTTTAGCAAAACATTGCCAATGATAACTCCTGTGAATAAGCCTATGCCGATTTTAATTCCGGTTTCTTGATACTTTTTGAAAATCAGCATGATAATTGCTGCTGCAATCCAAATCATACCTTTGTTGCCCAAAAATGAAACTTTCGGCATCAAAAAATCAAAAAGTGAATTAGTAAAGTGTTCATGAATAAAATTCAGCACTTTAAAATCAATATCTGTAATTATATTCATTATTCTTTTCCTTTCAACTCTGGTTGAAACTGTATACATTTCGTATGCAGATAAATTCTTACAGATTAAGCAAAATATTTACTCTGAAAATATTGTTGTCAGTTTCAATCATTAATTTTCCATGATATTTGTTAGCAACGCTTTCTACAGAGGCAAGGCCTATTCCCGCCCCCTCTGTTTTATCAAATAAGTCCTCATCATCATACTGTCTGATTTCTCCGCTGTATGGATTTTCAACAACTATACATATCATAGCAGGACTCAACATACGGCAGATAACTGTAATTTTACGCTGTTCCTGCGGCAGCCTGCAAACTGCCTTTATAGAATTTTCAACAAGGTTTCCGAGCGTCATGCAAAGGTCTGACTGCGTAATATTAACCTCCTGCGGAAGATTTAACTGCCACAAGATTTCAATATCATCTGCTTTTGCGGACAAGTCATAATAGCCTGCTATAGCGTCAACAGCGGCGTTACTGCAAAATGTCTGACGTTCATTGCCAAGCTCAGCTTCATATTGACTGATATACTGCCTCAGTTCATCTGTCCTGCCTGATTCCGCAAGTCCTGAAATAACCCTGATATGCTGTCTGAAGTCATGCCGCTGATGCCTGCTTCTTTCCATATAACTGCGAAGCTGCTCATAACGCAGTGATTCTATCGCAAGCAAACGGTTTTCACGTTCAAGCTGAATATTGCGTACAAATTCCCTTGCAATACGGTAAAACAGAAATATTGAAAAGAAAAATGCTCCAAAGGAAATTACCGCAAGTATTATTGATATATGATAAATACGATTTACAAGTATCGTAGCAGGGTCATCAGGTACTATAAGGATATAAAGCAGTGTAAATCCCAGAGGTATCACCCATACCATTTTCCATATACGCTCATAATGAAACTGTTCGACAAGCCACCTTACCCAGCGTGAAATGAAAAGACAGTATATAATACATACTGCCGCTTCACACGCAAGACATATAAGCGAGGTCTTTGCAAGACAAACCTTATCTGTATTGCTGATTTCTGCCTCAGCATTAAGTATCAATGACAACATAACGCAAACTGCTGTCATAAGTGCAGATGTAAGAAATACAAACGCTGCTTTTCCAAAGGATAGTTTCTCTTTGAACGCATGATAATATAAACAAAAGCACAATGCCACCTCAGGCAAAAACAGATAATTGCTTTCAAGTGAAAAAAGTGTGCATATAAATGCAAAAACAAGTGATATTCCGCTTGTAACAGCAAAAGCGGCAGCAACAGCTACAAAAGGTCTTTTCAGCAGCTTAACAACAGGTGCAAAACACATTACAGCTGCAATATAAATTGATGAAAAGTCAAGAAAATACCGTAGAAACATATTACACCTCGTTTCGTATATGTCTGAACTGATACTGTGTGAACTCGGTAAAAAGCTTAGTCCTGTCCTTCTGTCTTACGGGGAAAGAAGTACCGTCAGGCATTTCAATAACTCCGCTGTCAAAACGCAGTACCCTATCCATATTGACAATAACTCCCCTGTTGCATACAAGAAAACGAGGGTCATTACCAAGACAGTTCTTTATATATGAAAATGTTGCCGTACTGTTGTAGACCGTATCCTCTACAGCAATATTAACTGTATGATTTTGTGACGTAACATATGATATATTTGAAAAAGGCACACTGAATTCCTGCCTTGCTACCATAATTTTGAGTTCAGGTTCTTTTCTCCCGATAATTTTCATAAGGTCTGAAAAAAGCTTATTTACTCTTTCGCTGTCATAGGATTTCAGAAGATAATCAAACGGATGTACTGAAAAAGAATTCCATACATATTCATCGGAAGACGAAACAAATACTATTGGAATATCAGCACGTTCCTTTCTAAGCTTTTCCGCAGTTTCTATACCGTTAGCTCCATTCATACAAATATCAAGGAATACAGCGTCATATTCACCGTCTGACAAAAGCAGACTTTCACCGCTTTCAAAACAGCTATATTCAATTTCACATATACCTTCAGCGGCATTGCCGATAGCAGAGATCAGACGTTTTAAATCACTTTCAACATCATCGGCAACAGCAATTCTAAGTTTCATAACTTGCACCCTTCCATATTTTAGGCAACACCGTACAAAGCACATAAAAAGACTTTGTACGGTGTTGCCTTTGCCATTATTTGTAGTATATCATAACTTGCATTTGACTGTCAAGACAGCATGAAGATAACACTATTTTTATGCATATACATTACAGAAAGTCCGCATTAAGTGACAAACCGGAAAACTGCTTATTTTTGCACATTCGCTCTGTTTTACAGTAGTATATTTTCCTTGCAACCGTATGGAGCAGTCTGTTTTTTTCCTCGGCATCGGATGTACCAAAATTATCTATAACATATTGCAGTCTTTCAATAGCTTCATCAGGAGAAAGCTGAGGCTTTTTTTCTTCACTTTCAAGTTCCTTTATTGCAATCTCCAGCTTTTTTATCTTATCATTAACGATTTTTGAACGTTCCAGAAAAGTATTTGTATCATAGACTTCCTGTTCCAATAGGTCATACATTCTCGAAAGTTGATGTTTTGCTTTAGAAAGCTCCGCCTGAAGCGGAGCTTTTTTATCCGGTTCATTTTCAATTTCTGTAATGCCTTTTCTTTTAAGCTGCTGCAGTTGTTTAATTCGATAGCGAAATGATGCAAGTACAGCTTCATCAACAGCTTCAAATGAAGAACTGACCGTTTTCCCTCTGCATTCTCTGTAAACACATAGAAGATGTTCGTTGCCGCTGTCAGCAATAAAACGGCGTTTCATCTGATGTCCGCAGTTTTTGCAGTACATAATGCCATGATAATAATTCATAAGCTTGTCATTCGGGTGAAGCTGTGCCGCAGGATTCTTATTTTTCTTCTGCTGGGCGGCTTCAAAAATTTCATTACTTATTATTGGCTTGTGCAGACCTTTATAAAGTGTGTTGCCGTTTGACCTTGTTTTCCAGCCGACCATTCCGCAGTACAGAGGATTTGCAAGTATCTTTTTTATGCTTGGCGGCTCCCAGAACTGACTTTTTTGCGGACTTATGCCCATGCGATTCAATTCATTTGATATGTATTTTGCTCCATGACTGTCCAGATACATCTTGAATATCATTTTTATAATCTCTGCTTCTTCAGGAACTATTTCAAGAGTATGAACCTTTGGCTCAGGATTTATTTTTTTATATCCATACGGAGCTGTCGTTCCTATATAATTACCCTCTTTTATAGACGCAAGACGTCCTGCCTGCATACGCCGCTTGATTGTTTTGTACTCACGCCGGCTCATAAACAGTGAAAACTCAAAATATTCTTCGTCAAACTCGTTATCAGGGTCATATGTCTTTGTCGGAGTTACTATTTTAGTCGAGGACTCTCTGAATGCCTGTGCGACTATTCCCTGATCTATGGTATCACCTCTCGCAAGACGTTCTATCTCCACTACCAGAACTCCTGTATAATTTCCCTCTGTAACATCTGCAAGCAAAGACTGCATCTGCGGACGGGCTGCAATGCTGTCACCGCTGACGATCTCTTTGTATATCTTAACTATATTTAATTTCTGACGCTTTGCAAGCTCAATCAGCATATTCTGATGACGGCTGAGCGTTTCACCCTCTCCTCTTGCTTCAGCTTCAACATCTGCTCTGGACTTTCGCAGATACATACAGTATTCGTTCATTATATCACTCCGTGTTGTCTTAGCTTATAAATATGCCTTGACAGATGATAATACAGTATATTGTTAAAGCATTCAGGATATATCTGTAGTATAGCAATGCTATAAATGTAAAAAATATATGACCGTATCAGCAAGCAAACTGCTGATACGGTCATTTTCATTCTATTATAGTATGTTTCCATAAAACATGCTTTAAAATAATTTAGACAACACCGCACAAAGCTTGTGCGGTATTGCCTTTACAAGAATCATTTCTTAATAAGCATCTGTTTCATCAAAGACAAATCAGATACATCAAGCAGATTATCCTTAGATAAATCTCCTGACTTCCAATTTGCAAGCTTAGCATCAGGGTCATTAAGCAGATATCTCTGCATTAAAACAACGTCAGCAACATCAAATTTTCCGTCATTATTGACATCACCCGCTGTTTCTGCACTGTCGCCGCTGAAAGCTCCTGCAGGAGCACCTATTGCTTCATCAATTGAAAAATCTGTTGTAGTGTTATATGTTTCAACATAGATTTGCAAGCCGCTTGCATCTTCAGGAATTGTAAAGCTGTCTGTTGAAAGTACAACGTATTTTCCTGCTTCTGCGTCCGCAGAAACAATGCTCGGATACTGTGTAACTCCCTCAGCATCATTGTACTGGAGCGTGAGAGATATAACATCATCTGATACATTTTCAGGAACTCGGACAGCCACACTGAAACTATATGATTTTCCTGCTTTGAAAACTTCACTGTTAAGTTCCTTGTATGTGCCATGCCATTTGGAAGTTCTTGCTGTAACATTAAGTGCCTGACTATCCTTATATGAAGTCCAGTTTACTGTATCAACAGAAGCAGCACCCCTGCCTTTCCAACCACATGTATCATTTTCAAATGTATCGTGGAAATAATATCCGTCCTCATCTGTTTCAGGCTCTTTTGGCACAACAGGCTTACCCTCACCTTCAATGGATATTACAAAAGTTGAAACACTTTCTCCGGGAAGATTTACAGAATAATCACTTCCTGAAAAATCAGTAATATCAGTAAATGCGAGGTTTTCATCTTTAGATGTTCTGTAGCTGTCAATATCAGTGATTGTTTCACCGCTTCCAACCGTAAAGTCCTGTGTTACATCAGTTGTACCCATATTGACTGCTACAACAGTAACCTGATTATTGTCATTTTTGTAAGCTGAAACATAAACAGATTCGTCAGGCTTTTCTGTTGCGGCAATTCTCACATCACCGGGACGTACATATTTTGAATACTGTGCCATACAGTAACCACGCTTGCTTATAGTTCCGTCATCTTTCATCGGGCCGTAGTGACGGCGGATATACCACCATACATAAGCACTCATATTTCCGACTGCAAGTCCGTTATGGATATTTTCTGATACCTGAAGTGCCTCAGGCCATCTGTCAGCAGAATTCTGGTCACTGTTCGGAACATAAACCTCTGTCATCCATATTTCTTTTCCGCACTTTTCCAAAGCAGGAAAGTCCATGCTTGAACGTGCCACACCATAAAAATGTGTTGCGAATATATCAACATTAGAAAATGCTTTTTCACTGTTCAATATTTTATTATAGTATTCTTTGTTATATTGGAAAGTTTCAGGTGAAATAATGCGGCAGTCTATTTTATCAGCATAATTTTCAAGAAAATCAAGACATTCATCAGAAGTCCACCAAGTCCATTCTGAACCGTAGTCAGGCTCATTCTGAATGGAAATCGCATAAACATCAACGCCATTTTCCTTCATAAACTTAACGAAATCATTAAGATGCTCTGCATATTCCGCATATTTATCGTGGCGAAGTCTTTTGGCTTCATTTCCGTTGGAAGAATTGCCGTCACGATCAAACATTTCCGTCATACTTGAAGGCGGATTCCATGGACTTGCAAAAATTAAAGCCCCTTTTTCCTGAGCAGCCTTTGCAGTTGCAACTGCCTTTGACCACTGTGTTCTGTCATCGTTTACAAACAGTCTGAGAATGCTGAATCCAAGCTCATTATCACCATTGCCAAATGCGGTTTGTCTTTGAGATTCAGTCAGGTCGCCTATCCATTCAGGGTGATTGATACCGCCGAAGCCTCGGATAGTCTGGTATTCTGTTGTTGTATCAATGACGCATTCGGAAGATGCCGCACTTGATTTCATTGAAATCGGTGCAGGAGATATTCCTGTGGCAAGAAGCGCCGCTGTCATTGTACAGCTTAGAATAGAAGCAGCCAGTTTTTTGATTTGCATTTTAAAATTCCCTCCATTTTGAAACAACACCGGTGTTATTTCTTACAAAAAAGCTAAGCACAATTAATGTACTTTTGTTTATTATATCATATATTTGTTTGCATGTCAATACACAATACAATTCAAATTAACTAAGAAATTTATTAGTAACTTGAAAATTATAAACCTATAAGATATAATAAGTGTATACGAAACACCATACAGAAAGTGAAAATGAAAGATTACAAACCAAAGCCGGTCAGACGTTTCTTGTACCGTACTTTTTTCACAAGCAGGAGATGATTTTATGTATCAACGAAAATTAGAAAGAGATATACGCTGTCCATTGGAATATGGACTTGATATATTCGGCAGAAAGTGGAATTCAAGGATAATATGCGTTCTCGCTGCAAAAAAAGTTCTGCGTTACAGCGAACTGAGAAAAGAAATCGGAAATATAACAGATGCAGTTCTTGCCGCCTCGCTAAAGGAGCTTATTTCAAGTGAAATAATTATCAGAAAATCATTTGATGAAATACCGCCACGTGTTGAATATTCACTATCGGAAAAAGGATTGTCCGTTGTTCCCATATTGCAAAGCATCTGTAAGTGGTCAGGAGCTTTTTACAAAGAATACAGCGACCATACAATGATACAATGCAGAAAATGCAATTATAGGTAATACTTCACAAATATTGCACGGCACTGCCATGTATTACGCCTTTACAAATACAGCTGTAACATACATAGTTTCGCTTTTTATTTCAGCAAAAATCTCACCATTCATCTTATGCATGAGCTGACGGCAGATATAAAGTCCAAGACCGCTTCCCTTCTCTTTTTCAGCATTAGCCCCACGCCAAAAGCTTTCAAAAATATGCGGCAGGTCAGTATCCTCAAGAGTACAGCCGCTGTTGCTTACCGTAATAAGAATACAGCCGTCCTCCTCTGTAAAATCAACACTTATAGATTTTCCGTCACCATATTTTACAGCATTTTCAATTATATTCTGTATGACCTCAATACTTCTGTCAAAGTCACCGTTAATCAGGCAGTCACTATAATCACCCATGCAAAATTTTGTCCTTATGAGTTCAAGCTTTTGAGCATAGTAGCTTTTTATTTTCACAACAAGCTCTGACAGATAAAACTCACCGTTCTTCACATCAAGGCTTAGAAATTCCTCTCTTGATGCTGTTATTATCTGACAAACGTATGATTCAATTTCATCTGCTTTTGCATTAATGCTCTCTGCAATTTCAATCTGTTTTTCCTTGTTTGCATACAACCCCTTTGAAAGTGCTTTGGAATAAAGCTTTATTGCAGAAAGAGGTGTTTTTATATCATGTGAAAGAGAAAGCAGCAGCATTTTTTTATCCCTTTGAAGATTAAGCTCATTTTCTTTCTGATGTTCCATGTTTTCCCTGAGCATATCAATGCCCCATATAAAGCGTCCGAAAAAGCGATTTTTGGTTTCTCTTACCGGAGCAGTAAGATTTCCTTTTGAAAGCTCATACGGAATATTTGTAAGCTTTTCAAAAGGACAAAGTATTTTATGCCTTATGTAAAGCATAACCCCGATTATAACAGCCGACATAACTCCAAGAATAATATTTACCATAAGTATGAGTTTGATTTTATTATTCTTGACTGTTCGGTAGTCAAATCTGTAAAGTTTACCGCCTATATTACGGATAACATAATCACTGTCCGAATAATAAAACTCATCATCATATTCAGCAATTCCTGTTACATATTTGCAATTTGCAACATCAGGAATCTCTGCATTGCTTTCAATTTTATGCACAAGTCGGCTGACTTCAACAAGGTATGGCCTGCCGCTGTCACATTTATCTGTCAGCAGAACTGCATCTGCAACTGAAAACAATATGATCATAGCTGCGATTACTGCAAGGAAAATTCTGTTATACGCTTTCATATTTATATCCAACTCCCCATACCGTTAAAATTCGTTTCGGAGCTTTGGGGTTATCCTCTATTTTCTGACGCAGCCACTTTATATGCACCGTCAGGGTTTGCTGTTCGGAGAAACTGTCGCTCCCCCAAATCTGATTAAAAATATATTCCTTTGTCAAAACTCTGCCCTTGTTCTCAATAAGTAGCAGCAGCAGTTCAAATTCCTTTGCAGTCATTTCAATTCTGTTATCTTCTTTATAAACCTCACAGCTTACCTTGTTTATGCGTATATCACCGCATATAAGCTCATCAACTGCATATCTCCGCTTGAAAATCCCTGCAATTTTTACAAGCATGATGTCAATATCGTATGGCTTTTCAATATAATCGTCAGCACCAAGAATAAGTCCGTTTATTTTGTCCTCTTTTTCAGTTTTAGCACTTACGATAAGTATAGGAGTAGTGCTCTCCTCACGAATTTTTCTGCATACTGCAAAGCCGTCAATCCCCGGAAGCATTATATCAAGCACAATAAGCCTTGCACCGTATTTTTCATACAGTGACAAGGCTTTTTCCCCTGTTTCAGCCACAGATACCGTATAATTTTCCCCACGAAGAAAATCACACAGCAAATCTGCAAGCTCTTTATTATCCTCAACAATCAGAATATCTGTCATATTACCACCCTAACTCAAGCAGCCAATTATTTAATGCACGTTCACGCTCCCTCATCTGAGAGACATTTTCGTACCTGTTTAAATTATACTCACCTTTTATGTTGCCGTCAACTATAAAAAGCACTCTTGTACATTTTGCCGCAACTTTTACATCGTGAGTTACAAGCATAATAGTTGTTCCCTCATTATTAAGCTTTGTAAGCTCCTCCATGACTTCATCGGAAGATGTGCGGTTCAATGCACCTGTTGGTTCATCTGCAAAAATCATTTTCGGATTGTTAATCATACTGCGGCATATACAAGCCCTTTGCAGCTGACCGCCCGAAACCTCGTTTATATCGTTATCGGCAATATCAATAATGCCAAGCTTACGCATAAGGCTCTGAGCACGCTGAACAGTCTGACTGCGGTTTTCGCTATTCTTTTTTGACTGGCAGGCAGGAAGTATAATATTATCAAGCACTGTAAGATTTTTCAGCATATACATCTGCTGAAAAATAAATCCCATATCATCAAGGCGCAGTATGGAAAGCTCCTTTTCATTCATTTCAGCAATGTTTTTTCCGTCAAATATCACATTTCCGGCAGTTAATCTGTCCATTCCAGAAACAGTATACAAAAGTGTGGATTTCCCTGAACCTGAAGGTCCCATAACTGCAACCATTTCACCGTTTTTTATGCTAAAATTAACATTTCTGAGGACGTTATTCTGCCTTTTGTCAACAATATATGTTTTGCAAAGGTCATTTACTTCAAGAATATTCATAGTGATTTCCTTTCTTATTCAATATTGGCTGTATCAGATGAATGTATTGTTCTTGTGTACTGCGAGGTCAAAAACGCACCCGTAAGCGTTACAGCAAGAACTATCAGCGGATAAATAAGGCATATTTCAATCGGATTGATTTTAAAAGCAATCTTTCCTGCACCCATCATTGAGAAAATAGGTGTTACAGCCAATTTTACAATTGGAAAAGTAATTATAATTCCAATAATTGATGAAATAATGCCAACAACTACGAATCTGTATGTATGTATTTTTATGACTGCACTGCTTGAAAAACCGACTGCTTTAAGCATAGCAATTTCCGCTTTCTCTTTAGCAATGAATGAACGCTCCATCAATATAGCAACAAGTAAGGTTAATGCAAGTGAAACTGAAAGAATAAAGTTTTTTATGTTTATAATAATATCGCCTACACCTGTACATTCTGTAACATATTCTGCTGCATATTTTACCTTGTCATCAGGGAAAAGTTTTTGTACCTTCTCTTTTCTTTCAGCAATTGTTTTTTCATCAGGATTATCTGTAAAATCTATCTGAAACTCCATTCCTGCGGCAATTTGAACAGAGTCAAAAATAACATCAGGATGAAACCGCACACATTCACCAAGATTATTAAGTGACTGAAAATATGCAGTTATTATGTAATCATTTACACCGTCACTGCTTGATACAGTAATAGTATCACCTATTAATGCTCCAAGTTTTTTTGAAATCTGCGGAGTAACAGCGATTTCATTTGCATTTTGAGGCGGTGTTCCCTCAAGATACTCATATTTATCACAAGCTACTCCACCTATTCCCTGCTGAAAACAGGTCTTAACTGCTTTATCACCATAATTTGCTGTAAGTCTGTATTGTACCTCAACATGACATTTTGAAGGCATACCGTTTTCGCTAAGTATATCCTCTGTTTCTGCAAGCAGATTAATCAATTTTTCTCTGCCATTTTCACTCATACACTCCATAAACTTTGCAGTATTAGCAAAGTAAAGGTCACTTTTGGTTGTACCGAATGCTGTAATAAGAGTATCACTTTGAAGCGTGTCTGCCGTTACTGCCAAAGTAAGTACAAGGCAAAGGCTGATAGCAAATGTAGCAATAAGAGCTGCAAACCTTTTAGGACTGCTGAGTACATCATTAAGTGCTGTAAAACTGCATGGTGAAAGTCGGCTTTTGCTTAAATGCAGAGGACTTTTCTTTTTGAAACGCTCTCCTGTCTGTCCGCTGCGTATTGCATCAAGCGGTGAGGATTTCTTAACCTTTCTTGTGCAGCTATAACTGAAAGCAAGAACTATTGCCATTACCAACACACAGCTTATGATATTTGTCAGTATCCCCATACCGCTGCCAAGCATCATTTTTTCCGAAACAATATTAAGCATGAGCTTTCCAAAAGGAATACTGAATGCAAATCCTGTTACTGCTCCGATAACAGAAAGTGCAAAATATTTCACTGTATATAATCCTCGGATTTTTCTGTCAGAAATTCCGATTGCTTTCATAACACCGATTTCACGCAGTTCATCTGAAAGTGTAAATGAAATAGTGAACCGCAGAACAATAAATGCAATTATTATAAGGCAGACGCTGAAAATAAGCAGTATTGCCGCAACTATCATTTCCATGACATAGCACATCTTTATAACGCTTCTGTCGCAGTTTAAAAGCATACCCTCAGCATCCTGAAGTGCACTTTCAACAGAACTTGTATCATCAGTTGTTATATAGTAAATACGTCCGCAGTAAGATGTGCTAAGAAGTTCATTATTTTCAAATGCCCTGTAATCTTCATCATTCATAATAAAACGAATATTTCCCATGAAATCAGAACCAAGCAATGCATCCTTGCAGTTTCCGACAACTTTCATTTCCGCTGTAGAACCATTATGGTCAATTTTGACTTCATCACCAATATGGGCATTGGTTGATTTTGAACCTCCAGTAATATAAAGCTCGCCTTTTTTAAGTGATTTAATAGGTTCATTGTCAATGCCAAAGTACGTCAGTTTTGCTTCTTTCATTGGCATAAGAATAATCATATTGTTTCGTCCTGATTCAAATTTACCGCCGTTTACTTTTACATTTCCTTTGTCTGAATAGATAACGTTTTCACATGAATAATCCACTCCGCAGTTTTCAAGAATATTATCTATGTTTCCATTTTCACCTTGTGTGACCGCTATATAGTCACCTATACCTGCTTTGTCAAGGTAATAGTCCGTTCCTGAAATTACTGTAAGAATATTATTTGCACTTACAGCCATAAAAGTGGACGCAAGTATAATAAACATCAGCAGGATTATATTCATTGTCTTTTTTCGTTTAAGGTCCTTTTTCAGTATTCTCAGATACATATTGCTGTTCCCTTCCTTTTTTGTATACTTCACGCTGCTGCCATAAAATTCAGAACAAAGGTTTCATATATTAAGAAAGATAATTCAGACAGGCAGATTTTCTGCCTGTAAAATTGTATTTTCTGCAATAGTGTGAAGCATAATCACATTCTAGCATATCAATTATTAAATAATCCTTAAATCCAACATTATCTTGACTGTAGTACCTCTCTATTGTATAATATAAAAAATGGAAAATGTGACTAACGGAATAGTTCTTATTGCTCGCCCAATTAAATCTTAAAGGTAACACCGCACAAAGCTTGTGCGGCAGAAACGCAGATATATTTTTCTTCAGATTGCATAGAATTTTTGAAAG
>DJPR01000009.1:22619-26088 GCA_002438605.1 Ruminococcus sp. UBA6407 | reverse complement strand
TATGATGAGAAAATTATGTGTAAGATGACGGAAAATTTGCAAGTTTATGGCGTGCAAAGCCCTTTGACGTGCTTTGTGCGGTGTTGCCTAAAGAATTTATGCAAAGAACTGACAAGTGATAGACAAGAAAGAAAATCGCAGGCATACCGGCGTATGATAAGGTTTTCCGGCACAGTGTTTCGCTGTCAGGACAAGCAGAAAAACTCAGGAGTTAGTTGGAGTAGCAATACTATGGAAAGGGAAAATATATGAAACTCTTGAAAAAAATTATATCAATAATATCGTCAGCTGCACTAATATTTACAATGCAGACATATTGTAACATAAAAGCTGTCAGCAACAATCCGCATGTTGAAAAAATTGACGGCACATTTATCCAGCCATGGCTGTACATGACATATGATGATGAACAGTGGAACAAAGAAATGAAAGCTCTAAAGGAAGTTGGAATTGAATATCTGATTATGGGTGATGTTGCGAATCACAATTCTGACGGCACATGGACTGTTTATTACCCGTCAGAACTTGACTTCCTAAACGGTTATACTGTATATGACGCAGTTGAACCAATATTTTATTACTGTGACAAATATGATATAAAGCTTTATCTCGGAATGGGGCTTGACTGTGCATGGAACAGCGACATTGCCTCAGAATCAGGCAGAGAAGCCAATCGTAAGTACATGGAACAGTGCAACAAAATCACAACTGAGCTTTTTAACAAATACAAGTCAAAATATCCTGATACATATTATGGATTTTACTTTGTAACCGAACTTTTCAATACCATATATATGGATACAGATACAGGCATAGACGCCTATGCAGACGGACTTGATGAAATGTTCACAACCGTTATTGATAACTGCAATACGCTTGATTCCTCAATGCCGCTGCTGTTCAGTCCATATGTAAATATCTTCGGATACGGATATGCAAGCATAAATATCGACAGATTTACGGAGTACTGGGCAGAAGTTTTAAGCCGCATACCATTCAGAAACGGTGATATGATATGTCCGCAGGATAGCTGTGGAGGCGGCGGAATGGACAAAGCACATCTTTCCGAATGGACAAAAGCATACAGAAATGCCGTTGACCGTTCAAATCAGATTCGTGGAACAAAATTGCTGCTTGGTACGAATGCTGAAATGTTCGTACAGCCTGACGCTGAGAGAATGCAGTCACCGCATGGCATATCATATACAGGTATAAAAGATGTCAGAGATTTCACAACACGACTTGAAACAGCAAGTGAATATACTGATTCTTTATTCTGTTTTGCGTATCCTCATCACTACTCGCCTTACAACACACTCCCTGAATTTCATCAATGCTTAACAGAATATCTGAAAACAGGTGAAATAGAAAATGTATCTCCAACACCGCCGACAACGGCAGACATTGAACTCAAGGAAAAAGAAGGCAGTATATATCTGCAGTTCACTTTCTCAGGAATGACGGATAATACTGCTGTTGCACAGATGAATATATACAAAAATGGTGATTTCTGCGACTATATTGTTCCTGCTGTAAAGGTTGGCGGTAATCCCACTCAGAATATCTGGACTGATTACAATGCACAGTCAGGAAATGTGATATATGAGGTTGAATGTATTGACGTTTGCGGCAATGTTTCAGCAAAGAGCAGTTTTAAAGTTAACATTGATGAAGTTAATAAGCAGGGAAAAATCAGCCTTTCTGCCTTCGAACCTTATGAATGGAATAAAACATCTCTTGATTATCTGAGCTACACTGTTACAGAATACGGTGTAAGAATAAACGGCTGTGATAAAAGTGCTGAGGAAATCATTATCCCGAATACTATTGAGGGAAAACCTGTAACAGTAATTGACTGGTACGCATTTGAAAGATGCAGTAAGCTTAAATCCGTTGTTATTCCTGATACAGTAACTCATATCAGCAGATTTGCCTTTGCACACTGCATTTCACTTGAAAGCATAAATATGCCTGAATCCTTGTATTCAATAGAGCAATATGCTTTTTATGACTGTCCAAAGCTGAAAGGATTAAATCTTCCTGAAAACCTTAACATTATTGAACAAAGAGCATTTTGCGGCTGTAAATCAATAACTGAAATATCAATTCCGAAAAGCTGTAAAAGTATCGGAGAATACGCTTTTTTAGACTGTAATTCACTTAATAAAATAAAAATTGCAGGAAATGATACAGAAACAGATACCCGTAGTTTAGGTTTTATTTATAACAATGAATATTCAGTTAAAAACGGATTTATTATTGAATCAGAAAATAAAAATGCTGTAGAATATGCAAAAAATAATGGAATAACAATAGTTTCTTCCATTACTTCAGGTGATGTTAATGCAGATGGGAATTTTGATATTGCAGATGTAACATGTCTGCAAAAATGGTTGATTTATGCATCAGAAACTGCACCTGCAAATTGGCAGTCGGGAGATGTTTGCAAGGACGGCTTTATTGATACTTTTGATCTTTGCTTAATGAAGCATATGCTGTTATCAAATTAATCTGTTTTCCTACACTTTAAAACAATACCGCACCAAGTATGGTGCGGTATTGTCTTAATTATAATAAGCAAGTGCAAAACAAACATTTGCTGAGTAAAGTGCTGATTTAGAATTTCACTACTCTGTACAGTTTAAAATTTCGGTTGATACTATACTGTCAAAATGAGACTTATTGCCATTTTTTATCTGATTGAAATCCATATCATTGTAAACAATCAAATACATTGTAATTCCATCATTAAATTTTCCAAGGTCGGATTTCAATTCATAAAGTTCCTCTGAAAAATTCATATGTTTTTCGTACTCTGAATCAGGAAGCGTTAAAATAAAATAAGCAGACCGTCTAATGTTAATATTTTCATTTGCGGAAATTAACTCTATAAATTTTTCGGCTGTCAGATCTGTTGAATACTCACATGGAAAGCATATGTTTTTCCCGCTGTATTCTATAGTATAATCCTTTAAGCCTGTTTTTAATATATATGAATCTATCCATGAAAGCATTTTGTTATCCATATATTTTCCATAATATGATTCATTTTTTACATATAGCTCTGATTTATTGTTCACTTGTCTTTCATATACTTCTGCTCTGCATTCAGTATAGTATTCATCATCAATAATGTTAATTGATAAATTATAATACTGCTCTGCTGACGGATCCGGTCCTAAAAACACTCCTCCTGCAATAGCTTGACGAGTAATGACAGCCTGTACACCGTACTTTTCTTCAAAGTAAGTTTGAACAGTATTATTTAAATTCTCCTCCAATTCAATTTGAGAAATTTTTGAAGAAGCATTATTTATGTTTTTATAAGAGCAGCCGGTGAAATTAAATAATCCCACAAATATGCCGCATAATATTAGCAGACTTTTCAAATCCATTCACTTTTTCTTTAAGGCAACACCGCACAAATGTGTCGTCGGGCTACAGCCGATCTTTTCCGCCGGAAATGCGT
>DJPR01000009.1:2616-22526 GCA_002438605.1 Ruminococcus sp. UBA6407 | reverse complement strand
AGCTTTATGCGGTATTGCCTTAACATATCATATCCTAATCAATTACTTCAATCCCCATTTGATTGAACATTTCTGTTATTTCGTCCTTATCCAGTTCGCCGTTTTCAAATGCCTTCTGATATCCCGGCCCGAGAACAACAGCTTTAGGCAGTCCTTGGTTTTTGTATTGTTTTGATAAATCTACAGGTGTCCAGCCGCAGTTACACCATAAGTGAGTATTATTTACAGCTTCCTGCAGAAGCTCAAACATTTTATCAAGTTTCCTTTCCGTAAGAACTGCCTCTGCCTCTTCAAGCATTGAAGTAAGGGGATCAATACTCATTCCTCCGCAAAGTGTTTTAAATAAAACAGCTTCATATATTCTTTCAGAAGCAGGAATACTCATGGTATCATATACTTTCTTTCTTTTCTGCTCACTTTTATAGTATTCAAGAGAAATTCTGTCAGTAGATGACATAAATGTATGTTTTGAAAGTCTTTCACCATTTTCAGAACGAAGGTTTTTAAGAAAAGTATGAAATTCATTCCACTTTGGTGAAAGCTGTTTTATACTTAAAATATTTTCAGGCTGATAATATGGTTTATTGCCCTGCAGCTCAATGACTTCATAAACTTTTCCGTATCTTCCATAGTTTTTTCCTATGAGTTTTTTATTTATTATCATCCGATAATCCTCGTTCGGAAGCCCCTCCGTATAGAGTTCATTTTCTTCGTAAATGCGGTAAGGAACATCCTCACGTCTTACTATTATTGAAAAGGCCATAAAATCCCTTTTAGTAATTCTGGGTTCATAATTCTTAAAGACTTTCCATGCATCTGAAAGCGTTATTACTCCGTACAATTCAGAAAAGGTTTCATAGTATTTATGAAGCTTTTCAACCGTTTCAGGCTTCCATGTACTGAACATTTTATCTATCGTTTTCTGTGATAATGGTTTTGGATATGCCATTTTACTTCCACCTCCTGTTGTTTTATAACTTCAATTTTTGCCGAACAAATAATATTATTTATATTTCGATGTACGTTTATGTTCACACATAGTGCTTACCAAAGCCTTATTATGCTTCTCATCCCAGCCAAAATATGTTCTTGGTCTACTGCAATTTGGCAGTGAACTCATATAAATATGCATATTAATTAAAACTCCATTATCCATATAATCTTTTTTTAACATATTTTCTGTGCTTTCACTAAGTGCATATGCAATTTTTCTTGTACTTACTTTTGATTTATATTCATCATCAGATATTAAACCTTTTTTCTTTTTTGCCCACAGATTAATATATGCAAGTTGTTCAAATATTCCTTCTATATATTTTTTAGTATACCCTGCCTCTGCGTTTTCAATTAATGATTTTTTCGCCTCTTTAGAGAATATAATATTTTCACCATAGTAATATTCAGCAAATGGAATTACCGCTTCTACTTTTGTAGGCTGTGGAATTGTATTTTCAAGAACTTCTATACGTTTTTTTAATTCCTCTACTTGAGTATATAACTCAATATTAGCATTTACAATTTTTTCCCTCTGAACCTGTCTTAATGCAGCTCTTTCAAGAACCTTTTTCCTATAATCCTTAGTATTACTATCTGCATTAACCATGTCGTACCAATCGTTTATTTGATCATATGCTTCCATAAAATTAGTTATTTTCGAACTAACCGCATTATTCAATTTTGGGTGTCCATTAATAGCAAATGAATATGGTGCTAATTGAGCTATAGGAACATCATTTTTTCCGTCACCAATAAATATCCAATCATCATTGAAATCAAGAGCATATTTAGAAATAACCGTCTTTACACAAGATATTTTATCTTCAAAATCACTAGATTGAATATCAACATCTGTAAGATTGCCAAATGTGTCAAAATTGTAATTGCATGCTGCAAATATATTTGATGAATCAATTTTTAGTTCTTTTTCTGCTCTTCGTGTTAAATTTCTAAATCCACCTGTTATTAAAACAGGTATAAACTTCTCACGATCTATTTTTTGAAAAAACGCTTCAACTCCAGGCATATATTCTGCTTCATCAATTATTCTGTTAAATACTTCACGCTTTAGTTTATATTTCCTATGTATTTCTACAGTTGCTTTAACCCAATCCACATAGTTGTCATATTCCAAATTATCCCATCTTAAATGAGTTTCATATTCCTCACGTTCTGCTTTTTCTCCAAGAGCATGTGCAATAGGTTGCCACATTGAAGAAGCATAATCAGTTCCTTCAATTTTATATTTTGCTTGAAATATTGTACCTTCTACGTCACAAACAATAAGCATCTTTTTTTTCATAATCTATTTCCCTCCCTTTACTATATTAAAAAAATTCATACTCGTTAGAATATACTAATTTTTTCGCATACCCTAAAAATTAGAACCATTCCAGCCCCAATTATCAGTAGTCATATAGCTTACATAAACCCTGTCGGTTGATATTCCGAGAACGTCAAGCATTATTCCCGTAATATTGCTTGTAAGCACGGACAAAGCATTATCTGACGCTTTGCCGTAAATGCTGACCTCAACCATTGCAGCAGGCTCTTCGCTTCCTCTGAAAAAGAGCTTATAATCGTCCTCTATTCCAACCATAAGCCAACCCTCAGATTTTCCCGGAATAGCAGTTATTGCAAGTCCAAGCTTTGACTTTATAGCTTTTGCCTTTTCTTCTGTAACATTTTCATTTGTCTTAATATTAATAAATGGCATAATTATGTTCCTTTCTCTTTAAGGCAACACTGCACAAAGTCATTTGACGTACCTTGTGCGGCTTTTCATTTATTTATTCAACAGTAACACTCTTTGCAAGATTTCTCGGCTTATCAACGTCAAATCCCTTGCCAACTGATACATAATAAGAAAGAAGCTGGAGTGGAATAACTGAAAGACTGCCTGCAAAAAGGTTCTCAATCCTAGGAATGTATACAGTAAAGTCAGCAACGTCCTCCATAGCATAGTTACCGTATGTAGTAAGTCCGAACAGCTTTGCTCCACGGCTCTTTACTTCAACCATGTTGCTTATGGTCTTTTCATAGAGTGCAGACTGTGTTACAACACAGAAAACTATTGTTCCGTCTTCAATAAGACTGATCGGACCATGTTTAAGCTCACCTGCTGCATATGCCTCGGAATGAATATAGCTGATTTCCTTGAGCTTCAGACTGCCCTCCATGCCGATTGCATAGTCAATTCCACGTCCTATAAAGAATGCGTCCTTAATATTAACTACCTTTGATGCAAACCACTGCAAACGCTCCTTATCTTCAAGAATACGTTCTATTTTTTCAGGGATAGTATTGATTTCATCAGTAAGCTGTCGGAATCTTTCATCTGTTATCTCTCCTCTTGCCTTTGAGAACTGGAGTGCAAGGAGGTATGCGGCAACAAGCTGACAGCTGTATGCCTTTGTTGTTGCAACTGAAATCTCAGGACCTGCAAGTGTATAGAATACATTGTCCGCTTCCCTTGCAATTGATGAGCCTACAACATTTACGATACCAAGCGTTTTAACTCCTCTTTCCTTGCAAAGACGAAGTGCCGCAAGGCTGTCTGCTGTTTCTCCTGACTGACTGATAATGATTGCAAGACTGTTATCTGCAAGCTTCATATCTCTGTATCTGAACTCAGACGCAAGCTCCACACGAACTGAAAGTGATGTCAGCTGTTCAATTACATACTGTGCGGCCATTCCGACATGATATGCTGAACCGCATGCAACAATATATACCTGCTGAATTTTTTTCATTTCCTCATCAGTAAGTCCAACACTTTCAAAGCTGATTTCTCCGTCTTTGAGAACTGAATTAATTGTATCTCTTACCACTTTTGGCTGTTCGTGGATTTCTTTCAGCATAAAATGCTCATAACCGCCCTTTTCGGCAGCTTCTGCGTCCCACTCAATAGTTTTCATTTCTTTCTGGATTTCATCACCGTCAAGGTTGTAGAAAGTAACGTCACCCTTTGTAAGCCTTGCAAGCTCCATATTTCCGATATAATATACATTTCTTGTGTATTTCAGAATTGCCGGAACGTCAGATGCAAGATAGCTTTCACCGCCTGTAACGCCGATAATCATCGGGCTGTCTTTTCTTGCGGCATAAATTTCACCCGGATAGTCCTTGAACATAACTGCAAGTGCATATGAACCACGAATTCTCACAAGTGCATGATTAAGTGCGTCAACAGGTGTTCCAAGGTACTTTTTGTAGTAATAGTCAATAAGTTTTACAGCAACTTCCGTATCAGTCTGTGACTTGAAGCTGTAACCATTTTTTACCAGCTTTTCACGAAGCTCCTGATAATTTTCAATTATTCCGTTATGTACTGCTATAACATTTTCATCATCACTGCTATGTGGATGAGCATTAAGTGTTGAAGGTTCTCCATGAGTTGCCCAACGTGTATGACCTATACCGCAGCTGCCTTTTACAGCCTTTCCGTCATTGGTCATTTCCTTTAATACCTTCAGCTTGCCCTTTGCCTTTACGACCTCAGGTTCTGCATCGCCGTTTCTGACAGCAATTCCTGCTGAGTCATATCCTCTGTATTCAAGTTTTGACAATCCGTCAAGAAGTATTGGGGCTGCTTCATTTGTTCCTGTAAATCCTACGATTCCGCACATAATTTTTCTCCTTTTTAAGAAAGCTCAGATTGCTCTGAGCCTTTTTATTTATTATATTCTATATCCTTCCGGATTATTTTTTTGCCAATTCCATGAATCTCTGCACATATCCTCAAGAGATTTTTCAGTTTTCCAGCCTAAAACCTGCAATGCCTTATCAGCATTTGCATAACAGTCAGGCAAATCACCGTCACGCCTTTTGCCGTAAACATAGTTGATTTTCAAATTGTTCACACGTTCAAATGCCGTTACAATTTCTGTAACGCTGTATGGTATGCCTGTTCCCAGATTAAAAATTTCAACACCACTATTTTGCATTACATATTCAATTGCCTTTACATGACCTTTGGCTAGGTCAACAACGTGAATATAATCTCTGCGGCAGGTACCGTCAGGAGTAGGATAATCATTCCCATAAACAGTGAGCTGTTTAAGCTTTCCTACTGCAACCTGTGAAATGTATGGCATAAGGTTATTAGGTATTCCCTGCGGATCTTCACCGATAAGCCCTGAATCATGTGCACCAATCGGATTAAAATATCTGAGTATAACAACGGAAAGTCTGCCGTCAGCATTGGCAGTATCCTCAAATATCTGTTCCATCATGGCTTTGGTCCACCCATATGGATTGGTACAAGTTCCACGCTTCATGTCCTCTTTATATGGAACGCTGTTTTCTGCACCGTAAACAGTTGCACTGGACGAAAAAATAATATTTTTAACATCATGCTTTTTCATTGTTTCAAGCAGTGTTAATGTTGTATCAATATTATTCCGATAATATTTTACGGGTTCAATTACAGATTCACCGACTGCCTTTAGTCCTGCAAAATGGATTACGGCGTCAATTTTATTATCCTGAAAAACCTTATCCAGTTTGTCTGAATTTGTTATGTCGAGTTCGTAAGTCTTAACCGACTTTCCTGTTATTTTTTCAACTCTTTTTATTGCTTCAGGACAGCTGTTTGAATAATTATCTGCTACAATAACGCTGTATCCGCTGTTAAGAAGTTCTACAGCCGTATGCGAACCGATATATCCTGCTCCGCCGGCAAGTAAAATATTGCTCATTTTTTCTCCTGTTATAACTGATTTCTTTTATTATACCCTTTTTTTCTTAAATCGTCAAGGCAAATTATGAGTTTAGTTAAATTTTTTCGTTAATGTGTAAATATCAAAGTTTATTTAAGGCAACACCGCACAATTTTTGTGTGGTGTTGCCTTAACTTTATACCGTTCTTCTTGTCATCTCATATCCGCGTCTGATACAATATCATATACTTCTCCTTGGAATAAACAGATACTCCTCAAACCAAACGTCATGATAATCAAGCAGTGAATGATCTCATTTTTTTCATCGGCAGCAATATTTTCATTTACATGATTAAATAATTTATATAGACTTAATCTATTAAATCTATAGTTGCAATTCTTGGCTCAAAACAGCAAGTTGGTCTCACACATACAATTCTTACCCCACTTGCACGCTGCGGTCCAACTTTCATAAATGTGGCAATAACACTTGTTTTCCCACCAAGTCCTAATGGACCTATATCAGCTTCATTCACACGTTTTGTAATCTCCTGCTCCATTTCGGATTGAATATTATAATTTCCGTCAACCTGAGCCTGCAGCATCATTGAAGTTGCTTCAAAGTGAGAACGTCCAACACCAACGGCAAGTGTACAAGGTGAGCAGCCAAGCTGTTTTACGCTTTCAGTCGCCCAGCTTACTATTTCATCAAGAACTACCTGTGTGTTGTGCTTATGGAATACTCTGTATGTCTTTGCACGAATTGCAGGTCCACCGCCAAACATAAGAATATGCAATCTAAGAACATTATCCTTGCATCTGCGAATAAGAATCGGTGCAGGCTCTACACCTGCACTGTCAGGATTCAAACCACCGGACTGGTCGATTCTATGGCTGTCATCACCCATGATGCCCATAGGTCTGCCCGGAAGCTTACGAAGCCCATCTTTAACGCCCTCCTTGATTGCATCCAAAGTTTTGCCTGTGATAGCGGTGTCCTCGCCAATTTCCAATACAATATGCGGAATACCGGTATCATCACAAAGCGGACTGTGATTATGTTCAGCTGCTTCTGCATTTTCGAGAACGGTTTCAAGAACCCATTTTGCCTTTGCATCTGTTTCATTAGCTATGGCACGCTTATATGCGTCCTTTTTATCCTGACGAAATGTCGAACCTGCCTCCACAAGTGTATCTCTTACAAGTGCCGCAATTTCTTCAAAACTCTTACTCATAAATGCTCCTTCCGTGTGCCGCACCGATGATTGCCGGATATTTATCAACCTTAATCAAATGCAGAGCCTCCATACCAAGTTCCGGAAACGCAACTATACGCTGTTCTGTTGTTTTTGCACCCAAAAGTGCTGTTACTGGCGGAATAACGGCATATACTGCATTATATTTATCAAGTTCTGCAACAGTTTCCGCATGAAGTGCACCCTTGCCAAGATGCAGTTTGATACCTGCTGCAGAAAGTGGTGCAATACTGCTCTCAATTTCAAGTTTATTGCTTGATGTAGGACCCACACCGGCAGGGCTGACGGCAGTATGGAAAATCACCTGTCCATGCAAATCAACACCTAATTGATTAACAGTACCATCTTCAATCATTTTCAGCACCTTCGGAAGAACAGCATCTCTGCCACAAAGAATATAACCTGATATACTCACTGTATCACCAACAGATAATTTATCAATATCCGTATCCAAAATTGGAGTTTTTAATTCAATTGCCATATGTATGCCCCCAATTATTCATTAACCGCAAATAACTTTACATATGCGCCTTCATTTTCAATTACACCAAATGCTCTGGCACGATTCATAGTTTTTTTTGCCCAATTCGTATGTGGTTTAATCTCGTTCATTTTATTTCCGCTGGAACCCTTAACAACGCCTCCGCCGGTTCCGATAATCTGACTAGCGTCATCATATTCTTCTTTTGTTACTGCCATCATTGCATTAACAAATTTAACATGAGTCGGATGAATAACCGTTCTTCCGATAAATCCATTCGCCTTATCAAGAATAACCTCTCGCAGCAAGCCATCAATTTCATTATTAACAAGAGGTTTCCTGCGCATAAGATAATCTTCTATTCCATGTTTCGGCAGTTCTTCAAACATAAGCTCCTTTGGTGCACGGAAATACTCCCATACAGGACCAGAAATGACATAATCATTATTTCTGCCGCAGACATTGATAATATCACTTAAACATTCACGTACAGTCATGATATCATACAGAGAATAATCTACACCACGGCGTACACCAAACACTGACGAAAAGTCCGTACCGCCGACACGAACCTGCAATACAAGTTCATGATACTTATCAAGGATTTTCTTGATTCCCATAAGCTCAGTCATTCGGCTTTCTTTATATGCAACCTCTGGGTCTTCTATTATCGGCATACCATATATGATTTCTCCAAATCTATCATTTAAATCACGAAGATATGCATAATATTCATATCCGTTTTCAGCATTGAATTTCGGAAAGTTAATACCGCAAAGTGAACGCACCTGATGTTTTGTCAAACCTTCACCAAATGCTTTGAACTGTTCAAGATTTCTAATTCGTACAAAAATCAGCGGAACATTATCAGCATCAAGCTTTCCGTCATCTACAGCACTTGTAACAGTATCCAAAAGATTATGAACATTTTCCATTGCTTCAGGGACACGTTCTTCCGGACATGCGTCCTCAAAGCAAAGGACTATTGTTGTTAACCCCGGCATTGCATTACTAAGAATTTTAGGTGTAAAATCCTTAAACCCAGGCATATACATAGTAGCACCAAGGCAATATTGCAAGAGTTCTCTGTCTGTGTATTTATTAAAGCTCTCCGGCGCAATAACAAACGGAAAGTCCGGATTATACATATGATGTCTCACGAAAACAAAACTTCCTTCCAATAAATTATATAAGACTGCCCTTTGGTGACCAAACTGCCTCAGGGTAATATTCATCTATCATACGCTTAACAAGGCTGCACTGCTTTGCACGCTTTCTTGCATCATCTTCAGTACTGTCCCAACTGTGTGTTGCAGCTACAGAACCGCCTGTTTTCAGATAAATAGGTGCAGCAACACGAATCATTTCAGGCACTTCGTAATGACGAATAAATCCGCCTGTAGACTTAGGATTTTCTGTATGAATGTCAATCGGACAATCCACCGCCTGACGCATTGCAGCAAGCATCGGAAGCTGAATATCACGAACAGGATTAATAGAATCTGCACCGTTCAGTTCAAGTAGCTTTGCAGAGCATGGGTTACCATGACCTGCATGAGCAGAAATCTTAAAATGGCAATCAGCCGGAATCTCTCCAGCCTTGCGCATCTCATTCAATGCCCAAAGGCATCCCTCATCATAAACGAGAAAACCGCGGCAGCCAAGTCTTGCAGCACGCTTTACATCCTCAATTGCACGAATGATTTGTTCTTGTCCACGCAGACGATAACCCATTCTCACCCCTTCTTCTGTATGTACAGATGCAGAAGTATCAGTTGTGGCACGTGGACCAACTGCAAGAATCAGGTCTGTCTGCCACTGATGTGCAAGTTCAACCATCTTGCTGATTTCCTCATCAGTCAAACGCATAATTCCCTGAGTCTGTGTAACTCTGTGAAGGTACAGACCATAGCCGTCCATTGCTTCCAGCAATGCTTTCATAACCTTCGGACCCTGAATTCCAGGCACCTCAAAACGATACTGTCCTCCATCTTTGAAACGCTTTTCAGAAGTGGGCATATTATAGGCATCTCCACTAGGCATGCCAATTGATTTCAGAAACTCTCTTGTTTTATCCATACTGTTCATTTTATTCAATCCTTTCCATTCAAATCAGCAATAAAGCTGTCAATTGCATCTCTGTGGTCAAATATAATTGGCGGAAGTTTGCTGTTCAAGCCCTTGTGAATGCGACAATCAATAAATGATGCTTTACCACAATTCTTTAGCTGATTAACTGCTTCAATCAGTTCTGTTTCACTTTCGACAGCCTTTCCAACAGTCGCATAGCCACAAGCTTCTGCAATTTTGGTAAAATCAAGCTTATGTCCGGCAGACGGCTGACCGCCAACAGATTCATGTGCACCGTTATTGAGTACAATATGCATGAAATTAGGAACATTAACTTTGCTAACCATTGTCATTGCTCCCATATGCATAATGCAGGCTGAATCTCCATCCAAACAAACAACATTACGCTTAGGCTGTTCCATAGCAATTCCAAGTGATACAGAAGATGCATGTCCCATTGAACCAACATTCAGAAAATCATGTGACTTTGTTTCATTTCGACGCTCACGAAGGAAAAATAATTCTCTTGTCGCTCTTCCTGTTGTTGCTGAATAAATTGTATCTGCAGGCATAGCGTCCAGAATGACCTCAATTGCTTCCTCACGGCTCATAGGATAGACTGCGTCAACATTATTTGCCTTTTCTGAAGCTGCCATAACTCCTTTTGGAGCAATTAAGGCATATGGTTGACGAGATTTTCTGCAATATGCTGCCGCCTTTTCAATAACAGATTTAAAATCCGCATCGTCATCTGTAAGAATACTGTACGGGATGTGCATTACATCCAACAAACCAGGTGTAATTTCACCCTGCAATTTGTGCTGCGGATGGTTCGGCTCTGTATTGCCTTGTCCACGCCAACCAATTAACAGCAGCATAGGTACAGCATAAACATCTTTATCAACAAGACTTGCCAACGGATTAATTACATTGCCCATTCCACTATTCTGCATATATACCAGTGGTATTTCTTCGGTTGCAAAATAATGACCGGAGGCTATACCAACTGCATTTCCCTCATTGGCAGCAATAATGTTTTGCTCCGGAAAATTGGCAAGTGCATAATTGCAAAAACCATTAAGATAAGAATCCGGCACACCGGTAAAAAAAGTAACACCGTGCTGAGCCAGTATTTCAAATACTTGTTTTTGATTTAACATGCTTCCTCCTTATTTCTTTGCTTTATATAATGTAAAGTATTCCGGACTGTCTGCTTTTGTAATATTCCATGCCTGTTCAAAAACATTAAGAATATCATCCGGCAGCGGACCTGATTCAATTGCATTCACATTTTGTTTCAGGTGATTCAATTTTGATGCTCCGATAATAATTGCATCACCACGTTCCGCATTTAACATTGAATGATAAGCAAGCCAGCGATAAGTTGCATCAATTATTGTTATTCCATGTTCTGCACAGGCTGTTTTTATTAAATCGACTGCATCGAAGAAACTTTTTTTCCAATAGCGATTCTGATAATTTGGTCTGTGCGTGAATCTTCCATCAGTCGGAGCATCTTCAAATTTACCATAACGTCCAGTCAAAAGACCGCCAGCCATTGGATTGTATGCATAAAAGCGCATACCAAAATGATTCAAACAAGCATTTAGTTCGATTTCAGCTTTTCTGGTCAAGGGATTATATATTCCTTCAAAGACAGTCGGTTTCACCCAACCATTTTTATCACAAAGATGCCAAACATCTGCGACCATCCATGCCGGAAAATTTGAAAGACCAAGTTCTTTGAATTTTCCTTTATTGTGTAAATCAGACATAGCTTCAAGAACCGATTCAACAGGAGTTGCAGGGTCAGGAAAATGCAGATATTCAATGTCCACACAATCTACACCGAGTCTTTCAAGAGATTCATTAACCTGCTTATACGCAGCATCTGCGTCAAGTTTTCCGGTAATGCGAGGATTTACCTTTGATGCAATCGTATAATTACATTTTAATTCAGGAAGCACATCTCCAAGCAATTTTTCACAGTTTCCTTCGTTATATACATACGCTGTATCAAAATCAGAATATCCCATGTTCAAGAACGTATTTATAAATTCACTGACATTCGGAGCAAATACGGATTCTCCGAATGTCATGGTGCCAAGCACAACATTAACTTTTTTCATTTTTGTCCCCTTTTTTATAAATTCTTCAAAATTTCATCAGCAGCAACTGTGTACTGAGTTATCATTTCATACACGGAATCAGCGATATTACTGCTTATACCTGAATACATCATAAGCATATCATAACGACACTTAAATTCACTTTCTGTTAAAGGATTTTCAGGCTCTCCTTTCGGGAAGTCAACACGTTCGGTAAATGTACCGGATTTTGCAGTAATTGTTTCTATTGCAGCCTGAATATCAGGAAATTCCCGACTTAACTGTTCATCGGGCATTACATGAACTTTTTTGGTTAGTTCAAGTATTTCCTCATTTTTTACCATGTCTTCGCTGAATTCCTGAAGACCGGCTCGTCCATAAATCAATCCGGCAGCAACTGCATATGGTGTACTCATTTTTGCACTATATGAACCCGGAATATCAGTATGATCATGACCTGCAACAGCGAGATCATAAGTTTTAATATCAATTCGTTCAATATCAGCAGGTTTTAAGTTAAACTTATTTCGCAGATTAATTGCAGCTTCAACTGATGGATGAGTATAACGGCATGATGCATAAGGCTTAGTATATGTTTTCATTATTGCATATGTACCATTCTGAAGAACTGATTTCAGCTGAATGTCATCACGTCCTGTCATCATCTTCAGAAATCCTCTGCCGCCAAGTGGATCAGCATGCCCTTTGAAACCTGCTTTTGACATACGAAGTGCAGTCAATGCCAAAAGTGCCGTTTTGGCAACATTATATGGTTTAAGTTCAGAACCGTCATCAAGAACTTTTAACATTCCTGATGCAGCAACAGACGCAGATGCAAAAGCCTGAAATCTCTCTTCTTTTGTAAAATTAAGCATATAAGAAGCAGCAATAACAGTGCCGAGAGTACCGCAGGTACCTGTTGCATGGTAGCCAAGAGCTTTATGTCCGGGCTGAATGGATATTGCCATGGTATATGAGGTTTCATATCCGACTATAGCTGCCCTTAACACTTCATCAACAGTTTTTTTATATTTCTGTGCAAGCGGCAATAGTAATGAGAAAATCGGACTTCCAAGATGTATTATTCCGGAATTTGTTCCGTCATCAAAATCGAGAGCATGTCCATTCAAGCCATTAAGAAAAACAGCTTCATTCATAGCCAAATTCATATTTAGTCCAATTGCTTTATAGTTTCCCTTTTCCGGTTCGGCAAATTCAAGATAACGTTCAAGTTTACTTTTCTGAAATTTCGCACCGGCACAAGTTACAGCAATATAATCAAGCAGAGATTGTCTTGCTCTGCTCAAAACATCATCGGGTATCTCTCTGTTATACACTTTATCTATCGCATCCAGAAATTCAATAGTTTGATTCATTTGTACTCCTTATCACATTCATTAGTTCATTTCAGGCAATAGGTCGCGTCTGGTCATATCATTGCCTTCAGTATCAATAACAGCAATTTGATCAAGAATAATCCTGAGTTTCTTGTTGTATTCATCAACAGAATCAGCAATAATATTCATTCCCGCAATTCTGTCACTGCTGCTTGTAACACCATGCATTTCTGTCCCCTTTGTTCGAACAGGATGAAATTCATTGATTATACCATTTTCAACAAGTTCATCAAATCCTTCAAAATGATCAAAAACACCAGGCTTACAGTATATAAAATCGTTAACGACAACATTGTTATTTACTTCTTTTGGAGTAATGTCAGGTACTAATCCAAGTGTAATATCAATAGTTGCGGTTATTACATCGACACCACAGGAATTTTTTATCAGCAGCCACTTCATGTTGCCGCCGGTTCTTGCACAAAATTCAAGAACAGAAATGTTTTTATTATTGTGCAGAAGCTGTACAAGAAGAGGTGAATTTACAAGACCAAAGCTATCTGCAATTTTTTGAGCGACATCTTCAATTTGATTTCTGATTGTATCAGGAATAGCAGCAGGATAACGTCCTCTGAAAATAACAAATCTGTCTTTATCCTTAACTTTTTCACTGTTTGTTATACTGAGAATATGAGCTTTGCCATTGAGTACAAATGCATCAACACTGATTTCTTCGCCTTCAAAAAATTCTTCAACAATAACCCCACCGCTGCGGCTGATTTTTTTTGCCTCATTGTAATAAGCTATAAGTTCTTTTTCGGTTTCAGCTTTACGTACTCCTTTTGAACTGTAGGCATCTACAGGTTTAACAACCAATGGATAATTAAGCTTGGCTATTTCATTCATGTCAAGACTTTCAAGCTCAAGATACTTTGTAGTTGGAATTTTATTTTCTTTAAAAATTTTCTTCATTCGGATTTTATCAGATACATCTTGTGCCTGTTTATATCCAATATAGCAAGGTAAACCGAGCATCTCAGAAACTTCTGCAACAACCAAAAGAACCTGATCTGCACATACAGTAATAATAAAGTCTACTTTTTCATCAACAGCTATTTTTTTTACATCTTCTATATTAAAAATGTTGACCTTATAAAACTTATCCGGAATTGCTCTTGCAAGACAATTTTCATTCCCGTCAAGTAAAACTGTTTCAATTTTTCTTTCTTTTAATTGGCGGAGTAATTCCATCTGCGGAACGCCTCCTGCAATAACCATCGCTTTCATACTAACTCCTCTCACTTTGATTTCCTTTTTTTCATATATTTTTTAATCATTGGCAACCAAAGATTTCTTTTTATAATAAGAATAACTGCAAATATAACAAAGAGCAAACTGATAACAATATATCTAAAAGCTGTGTATTGATATAGTATCGGTGCAATCAATGTAAACATGACCATTAAAATAACTATTCCAAGTATTTTTTTAAAATCAATACATTTTTTATAACCTGCCCTACATACAAGTATGCTGTTAACAATCAATGTCATTACAAATGCCGCTGCATTGATAACAGGCAGAATTGCATATCCGCATTGTTTTAAAAGAAGAATTTTCAAAATTATGCTTACAATGGCAATTGCGGCTGTATAAACTGCTGTTTTTACAACATTTTTGTCATAGGTTAAAATTATTGCAAGTGATGAAGTAAGTATCTGGAAAAAAATTGCCAGAACACTTGTCGGAATTAGAGAAACAGCACTTCTGTATTTTGAACCGCCTATAATTGTTACAACCTCAGGTCCAAATATAATTAATCCGCATGATATAACTGCACTGCCAACAGCTAATAACGTCAGACAATTTCTTACCTTGTCATAAGTTCTTGTTTCAAGATTATCCATCATATATGTTGTCATGGCACCTGTAACTGATTGAAAAAGTATTGTAAGAATATTCATGATACTTGTTATAATGCTTAATATAGCTGCTGCCTCAGAGCCAAGAATACTTTTCGCAAAGATTACATTTGTTGAAGATAGGATATATGTTGTCAGGTAATGTACAAGCAGCGGCATCGCAAGAACCAATGCATACTTTAGATGATCAAGTTTGAAACATTTGCCTTTCCTGATGAGGTCAAATGCACAATATAAACCTATTAATGCATACGGAATGTAAAAACCATACATACGAGCCGACAATCTTTCGCTTTCCGACACACAATAAACAATTGCAATTGAAAGAAGTGTCGGTATTACCAACGAAATCATCGAAATAAACGCAACAGATTTATATTTGTATAGGGTTCTCTCTTTTGTAAGAAATACTTGACGTGCACCCTGACAAAGAATAGTAAAAAACATCAAATGAATAAACTGAGGCGGAATTGCAACCAGTTTATAAATCCACTTACTGCTAAGAAGAAATAACACATAAAAAACAGCAGAGGTAATAATTCCTGCAATTGTAACAGTTGAGGCATATTGCTCATAATCATCCTTATAGTCATAAAAAGCACGACTAAGCGTGTTGTACATTTCAAGGCTCACAACAATAACCAAAAGTGACTGCCAATATGCAAAATTTGAAAATTCACCATAGTCAGTTTTATTCATCATTCGTGCAAATATAGGTGTTGTGATGAATGCAAGTCCTTTGGTTATAACTGTACTCAGTACATACCAAAAGCCTGATTTCAAGGCAAGCTTGGTATTTCCTCTTTTAATTTCTGTGGGCATTGCATATTGTCCTTTCTTAAAAAATGACTGTTAAAAATTTTCTAATAATTTGCAAATACTTTTAGATTGTTTTTGAGGAATTTTTAACCTTATTAATTGAAAATCCCTTCTTTTGCACATTAAAACCTTCTATTATAATTAGAACGTAATAAATCAAATGATAAGTACCATGGGTATGAGCAGTAAAAAAAGAAATTACAAGAATAACCATACTAACAATTCTGAAATGACGCTTAAGCTGTATAACTCCACGCACATACACTACATACGACAGAATAACACCAATTAATCCATATCTGTACATAGTTGCCGCATAGCCTGAAAGGTTAAATTCAATATTAGATATGTCTTTAGTCACTCCAAAAAGCAGTTGCCCGCCATGCATTTGATCAAGCAGCTGATTAGCCTGAAGAGTTCTTCCGCTTATTGCAGTATTTCCGTACTTGTCACCAATAACAATTCTGTTTACTGTTGACTGAACAAACGGAACTTTAATATACAATACTACTAAAGCAAACACTCCGACAATTAACAATATAATGCTTTTAACTGATAGCAATTTTTGAATTATAAACTTGTCTGAATGTTTTGAATAAAATAACAAATAAAAAGCCCATGCAGCAACAACAACGGCTATTGCCATACCTGATGTAGAAAACAATAGCCCAATCGTAAGCAAGAGTGCTTTATGCATTTTCTTTTTGGAATATCCCTCTGAAAGAAGAGTCAGAAGAAGCTGCGGGAAAACAAACAAAAAGAAATGAGAGGGTTCGAGAAAAAATGCAGATGGTCTGTAATATCCGTTGCTGCTTCCTGTAATAGAAACCAATCCTGTTGTTACACAACCAATCCATTGACTGCTTTCAGGAAGAAGAAGATTTACAGGAACTAATTTTAAATGAAAACCCAGAATATAAAAGCATATATACTGACATATTATAAGAACAGAAGCCATTTCTGAAATAAATAAACACACTTTCAGAAAATACTTTCTGTTAACATAATCGTTTGATATTGCAATATAAACAACCATTGTTAATACTGAACGAGCAAGCGAACTGACAGAAAAGCCATGATCTATTGATTTATATATATCAAAAAGAATCAAAGGCATTACAAAAAAAATTGATTCTGCATATAATTTTCCAATCATAAGTATTTTGCCTACCAGAAAAGGAAAACAAATAATCAGAACTGTAACTCCGGCATTGCCGAAAATACCTTTATAGTGCTGTAGTATAGGTGACATTGCAAGTAATACAGCAATTAATTTGTCAATCAAAGATGCATGTTTAATGTCATCAATATTATTTAACATGTAAGTTGTTTTTTCCATAATACATTACCGGCTAATTAATCTCCACATTATATAATTAAAAAAGCAGCATCAATCCTTATTATTTTCAAAATACTCCATAACAGACTGATGCCCTTCAATAAATTCAATACCTTCTCTCGCAAATATCTTCTTTATGGTTAGAAATACTATTTTCAGATCCATTAAAAAAGTAATATTGTCAACGTATTCAATGTCTTTACTGAATTTGTCCTTCCATGTAAGAGCATTTCGGCCATTTACCTGAGCCCAGCCTGTAAGTCCGGGTCTGACTTCATGGCGTCTGATATCATTGCTGTTGTAATGCTCAAGGTATTTAACCAATAAAGGTCTGGGTCCTATAATTGACATATCTCCCTTGAGAATGTTAAACAATTCAGGAAGCTCATCAAGACTCGTAGAACGAAGAAGTCTGCCAAACTTTGTAATTCTCTGCTTGTCCGGAAGAAACTCACCATTTTCATCTCTAGCATTACTCATAGATCTGAACTTGTACAATTTAAAAATCTTGCCGTCTTTTCCGGGACGATCCTGTGTAAAAATTACGGGAGCTCCAAGATTAACTCTGACTATTAAGGCAAGAATTAAAAAAAGCCACCAAAAAACCAAAATAAACAACAGTGAACAGGCAATATCAATAAAACGCTTAAAAAAAGCCTCGTATGGTCCCTTAACCTTATGATTCATTTTATTCAATTTACAATTTCATTCCTTTTATATTTATTATTTAGAAGTTCTTTCGGAATAAAATTTATTCCACATATATTCTGTCAATTCGTCAGACACATCCTGATGTTTTGGTGCATATTCCTTTGGATATTGATCTTCCCTTTTAGCAATATACTCGTCAATGCTGCAAATATATTTTGCAGGCACTCCGCCAACTACAGAATTTGGCGGTACATCTTTTGTTACAACTGCACCTGCGGCTACAATTGCATTAGGGCCAATTCTGACACCACCTACAATTGTAGAATTTGAACCAATAAATACATTATCCATTATTTCAATACATCCGATATTTTCAGTGTATTTTTTGGAATCATCTGATGCATTGCGGTTATTGAGCATATAATGTATTATATCGTGTGTTGCAAACGTAACACCTGATGCAATTCTAACATTATTATGAATGCTGATCAACTTAGCATACAACGGAATCTTCCGATCCATAATTGTAACATTTTCACCTATCGACCGAAAGATTTTATTATCACGTAAATATGCAACACGCTTTACGCTGCTCATCATTAGCCACATACGAATTGTCTGCCACAAACGTTTTTTTGTCATTTAAATATCCTCACTCAAAACAATTTCTGATAATCTGAATAATAATATCCTGTTCTTCTGCTGTCATCTTATTATCAGACGGCAGGCACAGACCTCTCTCAAAAATATCATTACCTACATCTTCAAGGTCACCTGCAATATAAGCATTTGTCTGACCTCTGCCGTTGCCGTTTACAGTGATGAATGGGTTCATTCTGTAGATAGGCTGCATATGCATTGGCTTCCAAATCGGTCTGCCCTCTGCATTATATTTTGCAAGCGTTTCAAGTATTTCTGTCGGACAGCTTTTACCATTCTCAGAAATATAGAGTGCATCCTGTTCTCCTCTTACCTGTCTGCACATTGCATCTTTGTCAATAATCATACAGCTAAGCCAGAAGTTCGGCTCGCTGTTTTTCTCATCATAAGGATTCATATGAACAGGAAGTCCCTTAAATCCCTCTTTGTATCTCATATAGATTGCCTTTTTCTGTGCGATATGTTCTTCCAGATACGGCATCTGACCACGAACGACTCCTGCAATGATGTTAGACATTCTGTAGTTATATCCAATTTCTTCATGCTGATACCAAGCAGCAGCTTCACGGCTCTGTGTTGACCACTTTCTCACCTTATCAGCATCTGCCTTACTGTCTGTAAGGAACATACCACCTGATGAGCCTGTGATAATCTTGTTGCCATTAAAACTTATGATATTACCAATGCCGAAAGTACCGGTTTGCTTACCTTTATATGTAGCACCAAAAGACTCCGCTGCATCTTCAATAAGAACAGCATTGTGCTTTTCACATAATGCCATAATCTCGTCAAGTTTCGCAGGTGTTCCATAGAGATGCACCAAAACAACAAGTTTTACATCAGGATAGATCTCAAAAGCCTTTTCAAGTGCAACAGGATCCATATTCCATGTATCACATTCTGTATCAATGAAAACAGCCTCGCCGTCCTCATATGCAACAGGATTTACTGTTGCATCAAATGTCATGTCAGAACAAAATACCTTATGACCTTGAAGCGTTCCGCAGTTAGACTTTGCCTGACCATAGAGCTTTTCACCTGCAAGTTTAATTGCAAGATGCAATGCACCTGTACCGCATGAAAGTGCAACAGAATACTTACATCCAATTTTTTCAGCAACGAGCTTTTCTACCTCGTTTACATTTTCACCTGCTGTTGTAATCCAGTTTTTTTCAAATGCATCATTGACCCATTTCTGTTCATCGCCATGCATTGTCGGTGATGAGAGCCAGATTTTCTTTTCAAATGGTTTAAAATTCATTTTCTTCATCCCTAGTTCCAGTTATAGATTCATCATAAGGTGTTTTATTTATAATAATATCCAAGCTCTTAATTTTTATAATATAATCATCTTTCTTGAAGTAAAATAAAACACTTTTTAGTCATAAAAAGTCAAAAAAGTATATGAAATTTCACATGTTATATTATAATACAGCAAATAAACTCTTGTCAATATAAAATAAAATAATTTATCAAAATTTGTTATATTGCACTAATTAAGTTAATTTATTTCAATAAAATTAATTTCATCAGTTAATATTTTTGAGATAACAACCAGACAAAGCTTGTGCGGCAGAAACGCAAATATATTTTTCGTCAGATTGCATAGA
>DJPR01000009.1:0-2595 GCA_002438605.1 Ruminococcus sp. UBA6407 | reverse complement strand
AAAGCATACTGTCGTATGGTGAGAAAATTATGTGTAGGATGACGGAAAACTTGTAAATTTATGACGTGCAAAGTCTTTTGACGTACTTTGTGTGGTGTTGCCTTTAATCCATTATAATTTAACGTTTCAAATAAATCAACAAAAAGTCAATCCGTACAAACATTAACGCATACAATTCAACGAGAGGAGCTGATTACTATGGCTAAGAAGAAAAAAAAGGAACTTTCCATGTGGGAGCGTTCAGAGTACGACATCATCAGTGAGATGGAAACGGAAACTGAATTAGTAGCCGTTTTAAGAGTCTGTCACAGCGGTGCTACAGTAACCTGTCATATTCCGAAACATACTCCTGAAGAAGAAAAAAAGCTGTCAGAAGATATTACTGAAGCAATGATGCAGATAGTATATACAGGTCAGGACATAAGTCACTTCAAGAGTATGGAAATACTTGTAGACTAGTACTTATAAGAAAATTCAAGGCGGTATCATACAAAGTTTTTTGGAGTACTGCCTTAATATTGCAAATCAATCATTGACAAATGGTTTGATTTAGGATATAATAAGTCCATAATAAATGAATTGAGGTGGAAAGATGCGTAAAATTTCCTGCTAATTAATTTTAATTGGGTATATAAAGCAATGGCGGTGTTACCGTCTGTTTTGGTGTACCCTGCAGGAAATATTACGGTCTTTTCGCATAACAGATACCGCTTTTATGGATAGGTGAAGTTTACCCTGTCAATGAAAGCTCCCGATTATGTGCCGCAGTATATCCTGCGGCAATTTTTATTTTCGGGAGGTAATATGATGTCTATTATAAACGTTGAAAATCTCACTTTCGGATATGACGGAAGTTCGGATAATATTTTTGAAAATGTCAGCTTTCACATTGATACTGATTGGAAGCTCGGTTTTACGGGAAGAAACGGACGAGGAAAAACTACTTTCATGAAACTCCTCATGGGAAAGTTTGAATATATCGGAAAAATTACGTCAAGTACGGATTTTGAATACTTTCCATTTAGTGTTTCTGATAAAAATATGCTTGTAATGCACCTTGCAGAAGAAATTTGTCCAAACGCTGAAAATTGGGAGCTTATTAAAGAGCTTTCACTTCTGGAGGTTGAAGATGACGTTATTTATCGTCCGTTTTCAACACTTTCAGGCGGTGAAAAAACAAAGGTTATGCTTGCAATGCTTTTTCTCAGAGAAAACTGCTTTTTGCTGATAGACGAGCCTACAAATCATCTTGATATGAATGGACGTGAAATTGTCAGCCGATACCTTAAAAGAAAAAAGGGATTTATTTTAATTTCTCATGACAGGGCTGTCCTTGACGAATGCATTGACCACGTTCTTTCAATAAACAGAACGAATATTGAAATTGAACAGGGAAATTATTCCTCATGGGAAAGCAATAAATCGGCAAGGGATAACTTTGAGGCAGTTCAAAATGAAAAGCTGAAAAAGGAAATCAAGAACCTTGAAGCTGCTGCCAGACGTGCCGCAGAACATTCAGACAAAATTGAACGTACAAAAATCGGATTTGACCCCATGAAAACTGATAAACTGACATCAAGACGCTGTTCCGTTGCAAGGAAGTCAAAAAAGCTGATGAACCGTTCAAAAGCAATGGAAATCCGAATTGAATCGGATATTGAAAAGAAATCAGGACTTCTTAGAAATATTGAACGCACATCTCCGCTGAAACTGCCAATCATGAAATTTCATAGTAATAAACTGCTCAGCATAAAAAATCTCTCTATATATTATGACAGCAAAATGATTTGCAGTGACATTTCCTTTGATATAAACGCCGGTGATATTATTGCACTTTCAGGCAGAAACGGCTGTGGAAAAACAAGTGTAATCAAACTGATTTGCGGTGAAAATATTTCTCATACAGGTGATATTATTATGAACCGTCAGCTGAAAATTTCACGCATTTCTCAGGACTTTTCAGGACTCTTCGGCAATCTTTCGGATTATGCAGTATCGCATGGCTTTGATGAAAGTCTTTTTAAAGCGATACTCCGCAAGCTTGACTTTTCAAGGGAACAGTTTGAAAAGGATATTTCAGATTTCAGTGACGGTCAGAAGAAAAAGGTAATGATTGCCGCAAGTTTGTGTACCCCTGCACATTTGTATATATGGGATGAACCGCTGAACTATCTTGATGTTTATTCCCGCCGTCAGCTTGAGGATTTAATCATAAGCTGCAAGCCTTCAATGCTGATTGTTGAGCATGACAAGACTTTCTGTGAGGCGGTAAATGCACAATACTGCAAATTTTAAGCACAAATATAAAAATAAATCGCCCTCCGATTGATAGGCTTCAACTTCGTCACGGTCTTTATAAATAACATTTCTGCTTGTTTCAGAATCGTTCATTCCATAGCCTATGCTCATGGTCATAACTCCTGTTAAGACAACACCACATAAAGATTGTACAGTATTGCTTTAATATGCTGCACACCTCTATCATATACAGCACATCTTACGTATTATAAGCAATTCCATTTATGCTGTCAATAAAAAGCAAAAATAGAGTGACTGCATCTACGGGGATATTTCTTAGAACTTGTCTTCACAAGG